>JAJPKK010000352.1 GCA_021323775.1 Hyphomicrobiales bacterium | reverse complement strand
GTGAGAGTGCCGGCGCAGCCGTAAGCGAGATAACGGCGTCATGCCGATAACTGCTTCACGTTCGCCGGTTTGGCGCTGTCGAGAAAAGATTCACTTAATGTTGCTGCTGTCCTAAGCGGCCGAAAACCCTCGCATATCGTATATGCGGTTTCTGCTGGGGACGGGGAGTCCCTGGCGGCCTCCGCCCCTTAGCCTGACAGCTATAAAGGGCCGTACGGATGGTCGCGCCGGGGCGGTCCCACGCAGCCCGCGCCACTCCGTGTCGAAGTTCCGACATATTGGCTGCATTTTGCGTGGAACCAAACCGAAGATGGAAAGTTTTAGACGGGGGCCCACACCCGCCACGGGCATCGTTCCACCAAATCCCGTCTCCGCTCGTACGGCAAAAACGTAGGCCTTCCAGCGCTCTAATGCTGAGGGGAAGCTGCATGAATATGCCCATACAAGGACTTGGTCAGTTCCGCCGTCCCGCCATCGTCACCAACGCCTACTCCCGTCCTCATCAAAGAAATGCCGTGCTCGCGGCGCTCTCGCCGCGGGCCTTGTCGGTCCTCGAATCTCATTTGCGTCATCGTGACTTTCCGGAAGGCGCGGTGCTCTGGGATGCCGGAGTGCCAGCCGAGCGCATATATTTTCCGCTCTCGGGCGTCATATCGGTGGTTTTGCCAGTGAAGGACGGCCTCGGAATCGAGGTCGCCAGCGTTGGCCGCGAAGCCGCGGCCGGCCTTGGCTACGGATTGGGGCAATTCCGATCCGTTACTCAGGGCATCACCCTGATCTCCGGAACATTCTCCTACATATCGGCGCAAGCGCTCGCCAATGCCGCCAGGCAGAACGAGGAAATCGCGCGCATGGCGGCGATTTGCTGCGACTGGCTGCTCGCGCAGTCACAGCAACTCGCGGCGTGCAACGCGGTTCATCCGGCGGACGCGCGGTTCAGCCGATGGCTTTTGCAGTCGGCTGAACGCGTCGAAGGCGAAGTCATCCCCTCGACCCAGGAAACCATAGCGCAGGCGCTGGGAATTCGGCGCACCACGGTCACCTTGATTGCACAGGGCCTGCAGATGGAGGGAATGATCAGCTATCGGCGCGGCAAAATTCGTATTCGCAACCGCGAGGGACTGCGAGCGGCTGCATGCGACTGCTGTGCGGCCCTCGGCCGCGCGAACTGGCCGGCGGAACGCTTCGCCAACAGCGGAGCTGAGCCGGTCGATCCGCAAAGCTCGGTGTGCTGATCGGGCCGATAGGCCCGGGCGTGCCCTCCTCATGCGCTCGCCTCCTGCCGAGCGCGTGCGTCCGGGGGCTGAGTCCGGCGAGTCGCTTCATGGGGCAAGGGTACAACGACGGGCCGCACAATTTTACGCGGCCTCTCTTGCACCCTTACCCACGCTGCGCATTTGGCCGTACGAGCGCGGGCAGGGTTGCGCCAGCGCGAGCCCTGACCTTGCCCCGCAGGTGGGCAAGGTCAGGGGCATTTGGTTGTGATCTTGCGCGCCTTACGCGGCCGGTTCCGGCCGGCCCAGTCGTTCATCTCTGACGGCATGATATGATACGGCCCGGAGGGCCCGGATTGGCATCGTGCTGACCCTGGTTCATTTCCTCGCAGCCCTGGCGGTCTCGTGGGTCCTCGTGTACGCCGCCTATGGCTTCATGCTTCTCGTGGTTCGCGCCGTTTGGCGGCTGGTCCGCTGAGTTGGACTGGTCGGCGGGGGGCGCCACTTATCCGGTCGTTGCCCGCCGGCAGCCTAGCCGCAATGTCTTGCGGCGGCGGATCGCGAGGCGAAGAGTATGCCCGCCCCTGAGATACAGCGGCCGTCATCCCCCATGTCGCAGTTTCAGGCGAAGAGGCGACCGAAGCTATCTTGGAGTACGAACGACGAGTGTTTGGAGCGCTGTCTGATATGAGATCAGGCTAACCGCCGCGCGGAGGCACGAAATCATCGCTCAAACGCGGGCGTTGCTGGCTCGGGGCGACGCGGCGGCAGGAATGCATTTGCGGGCGACGCACCCCAACGCGGCCTGATTATCGTCCGGCTCGAAAGCGAGGCGATCGAATTATTTTAACGGGTTTCGGGTTTCGCCATTAATGCTTAGGAAGAAACTTACCCGGCAGGACCGCGCCACGGGGTAGCAGAAGTTTCATGCGCTGCAGGTCGGGCCAGGCCGGTGGAAAACTCTTTTGAACCCTGAGTGGGTGCAGAAGCCTTAAGGGCGCGCGGCCTTGGCGAGGGCCTTGATCGCTTGGATGCAGTCTTGCGGGCGGCGGCAGCCGGTCAAGGGCGATCGGCGCGCGTTTAATCGCGCGCCAATCGCCGCTTAGGCGGTCGAGACCCTTGACCGGCTGCCGCCGCCCGCGACAAAGAGCATCCAAGCAATCAAGGCCGCGAGTGATCGCCGGTTGGCCGCTTTTCACGTCCTGCCCCACTCGAAATTCAAAAAAGCTGGACGCGCTCCAGACCAAATTCCGACAGATAAAAATGAAAACGGCGCCGTGCTGCTCTTCACCTCTCCCCGACGAGAAGAGGTTAAAGGGCCTCTCGCTCGACCTTATCGTAAAATGCCGCAGGCTACGGGCGACGCAGCTTCGCTCCGGCGCGCTCGCGTGGTCCGGCAACCGGGAACCTCGCAACGACAGCGTGCTTAATATAACGATGACCCGCCAAGGCAGCCAAGTTGGCGGTCTCGCCCGCGAAAGATCCTGCCGCGGTTGTTGACCAGCTCTCACGGAGCAGCCACGCGCGGATGAAAGTGCTGGCCTGAGAAATGTGGCAGGTGTAGTAAATCGAACCCTGGGGCCGTCAGGCTGGGATAGGCTGCGTGAGGCCTTTGCAACCGACGCAACGATTTCTACCTCACCAAAGAAAATGCTACTTCAGGTAGATTGATTTCGCAATCGATCGAGGGGCGAAAAGCGTGAACGCCCGCTGCACGCCCGCTGCCTAGGGCCTTGCCGGTGCAGCGAGAAGAATTTGGTTCCAATCCCCGAGCTTCGAAATCGCTCTACCGGCTTCGAAAGAGCTGCGGCGACTCAAAGACGTTCGCCTCGATGAACTCAAGGCGTTCCGTGGAAAGGATGACCCGTCATGCCAAACGACAACGGAAATGACCGGAGCCGCCCTCAGTCACGACCGGGCAATCGAAAACCGACCATCGTGGCGATCGGAGCATCCGCCGGCGGCGTACCAGCCTTGCAACGGTTCTTCGCGGCACTCCCCGAGCAGACGGGGGCTGCGTTCGTGGTCGTGGTGCATCTCGATCCGGATCGCCGCAGCGAGCTGCCGCAAATTCTGGCAGGCCGCACGCGCATGCCCGTCACACAGGTCGACGGAGCGGAAGATTTGGCGGCGGATCGCGTCTATGTCATTCCGCCCGACCGCCGTGTTCTCGTGATCGACCACAAGATCTGCACCGCGCAATTTGACGAACCGCGAGGCAAACGCGCTCCCATTGACCTGTTCTTCCGATCCGCTGCCGAACGGGTGGGTGACGGTTTTGCAATCGTGCTCAGCGGCGCCGGTTCGGACGGCGCTCTTGGGGTGCGCGCCGTCAAGGAGGCGGGCGGGATCGTCTTGGTGCAAGACCCCCAGGAGGCCGAATACGCGTCCATGCCTCGCGCAGCGATCGCGGCCGGCGTGGCTGATTTCATCCTCCCGGTGCGAGAGCTCGCCGCAAGGCTCTTTGATCTGATTCGCATCAAGCAAACCGGCAAGCAAGCCGAGGAGCCGGAAGCCGACGAGGATGCGCTGCAGCGCGTCCTCGCCCACTTGAGGGTTCGAACCGGGCGCGATTTTTCGAGGTACAAGCGTTCGACAGTACTGCGGCGCATCGCGCGACGCATGCAGGTCACCAGGACCGAGAGTCTTGGGGACTATTACCAAGTTCTGCGCGACGACACCAATGAAGCGCAGGCGCTGTTGGGCGATCTGTTTATATCGGTGACGAGTTTTTTTCGCGATCACGACGCCTTCGAAGCGCTCACGACCAAGGTGCTGTCGAATCTATTCGAGGAAAGGGCGCCGGACGCGACGATACGCGTCTGGGCGCCAGGGTGCGCCACCGGAGAGGAGGCCTATTCGATTGCCATGCTGCTGCAGGAGGAGGCGGCGAAGCACGAGTTTCGCCCGCCCATCCAACTATTCGGGTCGGATCTTGATGCGCGGGCGCTCGCGGTGGCGCGGGAAGGACGCTATCCCGCCTCGATCGAAGCCGATGTCAGCGAAGACCGGTTGCGGCGGTTTTTCATCCGCGACGGCGAAGGCTACCGGGTCCGTCAAGAGCTGCGCGACACGATCCTGTTCGCCGTACACGACTTGCTCAAGGATCCGCCATTTCCGCATGTCGACCTGATTTCCTGCCGCAATGTCCTCATCTATCTTGACCGGCACCTCCAGGACCAAGTCTGCAACACCTTTCATTGTGCGCTCAATCCCGGCGGCTTTCTCTTTCTCGGCGCATCCGAGACGGTCGACAGTCCGCCCGGGCTGTTCCGCATCATAGACCGCAACGCGCGTATCTACAGATCGCTCGCGCAAGCGGGCGACAAGCCGCGATCTTTGCCGCGGCTGCTCGGACCGATCGGCATCCGCGACGAGACCACTTTCATCGGACGGCATGTGAGCCCAAGCGCCGCTCTCAGCGGGGCGGCGCTGCACCGTCGCATTTTGGAAAGGGTCGCGCCTCCCAGCGTCCTTGTCGACGAGATGCACAGGGTCATCCATCTCTCCGAAAACGCCGGCCGGTACCTTCAGCCTTCCGGAGGGGCGTTGAGCGGCGACGTGGTCGATCTGGCGAGGCCCGAACTGCGGCTTGAGCTGCGGTCCGGCTTGAACCGCTTTTTTGAGCAGCGCCAGCCTACGCTTAGTTTACCGATCATGGTGGCATTCAATGGCGCACCGCATCGGGTTCTCATCCAGGTCAGGGGCGTAACCGACGCTATTGAAGCTCCTCGCGCTCTGGTGATCTTCATCGAGGGCGAGGCGGCCGATGAAAGGTTCGTTTCGCCCGAACAGGCGGGCGCTGATGTCGTGCGCCGGCTGCAGCAGGAACTGGAACTCAGCCAATCGCGCTTGCGGACCGTGCGGGAGGAATCCGATTCAGCCAACGAGGAGCTGCGCGCCGCCAACGAGGAACTGCAATCGATCAACGAGGAGTACCGCTCGACCGCCGAGGAGCTGGAAACCAGCAAGGAGGAGCTGCAGTCGATCAACGAGGAACTGCAGACCGTCAACAGCGAGCTGAAGCTCAAGCTGGAGGCGATTTCGCGCGCTCACAGCGATTTGGAAAACCTTCTGGCGGCGACCGATTTCGGCACGCTGTTTCTGGATCCCAATTTGCTCATCAAGCGCTTCACCGAGCGCATGACGGGTCTCTTCAGCATCACGCCAACCGACGAAGGGCGGCCGATCAGCGATTTCTCGCATCAGCTCGATTATGACGAGCTGATCCCGGACGCCAGGAAAGTCCTTTCAGACCTGGCGCCGATCCGGCGGGAACTCCATAGCCGCAACAATCGCTGGTACGACGTGCGCATGCGTCCGTACCGGACCGTCGACAACAAGATTGACGGCGTCGTCATAACATTCGTCGACATCACTGAACGGCGTCATACGGAGGGGGCGCTGCGCGAAAGCGAACGGCAGTTGCGCCAGCAGAAACGCCTTATTGACCGGGCGCGCGTGCCCATTTTCCTGTCGGAATTCGACGGCGGCATCCTCGACTGGAACCGCGGCTGCGAGGAGCTATACGGCTTTGCCCGCGGGGAGGCAGTCGGCAGGCGCGGGGAGGAGCTTCTCAAGACCGAGGTGCCCGGATCTTCGCTTGCAGAAATGACGAACAAATTGCACAGGGAGGGACTTTGGAGCGGCGAGCTTTTGCACCGTGCAAAGGATGGGCGAGTCGTGACGGTCGAGGCTGTGATACAGCTCGAACACATCGATGGGCATGAACTTGCGTTTCAAAGCATGCGCGATATCACCGACCGGAAAGTGTGGGAACGCCAGCGCATGATCCACCGCGAGATCAGGCATCGCCTGAAGAATACGCTCGCCGTCGTTCAGGCGATTGCACGCCAGACCATGCGTTTGCACCCCACCGCTGAAGAATTCATGGAGCGCTTTAATGGCCGGCTCCAGGCGCTGGGAAGCGCACACGGTCTCTTAAGCGATGCGAACTGGGAGGGCGCCGAGTTCGCGGAGCTGATTCACAAGCAGCTCGCGCCTTTTTCGCGTGAAGATGCCCCTCGCTACTGCGTGGCAGGGGAGCCGCTCGTCTTGCCTATCGACATCGCCACGCCCTTTGGCCTGGTTTTGCATGAGCTTGCGACCAACGCGGCAAAGTATGGCTCTCTCTCGCAGGACGGCGGGACAATCTCAATGAATTGGAGCGTGAAATCGAAGGACGGGAAGCGCGTCCTTAACTTCACGTGGGAGGAACGCGGCGCTGCGTCCACACAGGAGGCGGCGCCGCCCGGCTTCGGCAGTGCGCTCATCGAAAACGCGATTCCGAACGCGACCGTCCGCCGGGACTTTCGCGCCGACGGCCTGGTTTGCACCATTGAAGTGCCGCTGTAGGGGGCGGCCCGCCCGGAATTGCGCGACGAGCGCGCAAAATGCCGGCCTCCCGAGCTTGTCGAAGGAGCCCGCAAGCGGGGAGAGGTGAGGGCGGTGCCCGCGCGTGATGCCCTGCCTGCATTCGCGGGTCCCCTCCCCGCTTGGAGGGAGGGTCGCTCCGCATCCGCGCAATAATTGAAGCGATTAATTCGCGGAAAGAGCCTTAGTGCTACTGCGTCAGAAGATTTCGAGAACGTCATTCCGGGGCGCGTGCGCAGCACGCGAGCCAGGAATCCATACCTGAGCGCCGCGGTTACGGGTTCCGGGCTCGCCGCTTCGCGGCGTCCCGGAGCAACTTCTGACGCAGTAGCATTAGTTCGGAACCCATGACCGCCGGGCGAGGGTTATGGAGTGGGGCTCGCTGGCGCCGGCCCGGGGGGTTACCCGTGACCGGCATCAGGGATGCATATGGGCGGCTCAGCGGCAGCCAATGCAGAGCGGCGCCTGGAAATGACTCACCGCATTGTGGACGGCGCATATGGTAGGCTTCACCGAATCAGTTTACTAGGGGGCGCACGATGTTCAGGAAAATCCTGGTGCCGGTCGATCTCGCCGACACCGACCTCGCTAAATCCGCGATTGAGACTGCGGTCGCGCTTGCCCGCGCATCAGGCGGGGCAGTCCGGCTCCTCAACGTGCTGCCGACAACTCCGGCGATGCTCGCCAAATACCTGCCGTCCGACTTCGAGGCACGGCAGCGCCAGTCGGCCGAGGAGGCGCTGACCATCATCGCCAAGGAAAGCGGCCTCAATGCAGGCCAGATCAGCACCACGGTTCGCGAGGGCGGCATCTATCACGAGGTGCTAGAGGAGTCGATTCACGCCGACCTGATCGTCATGAGCTCGCACCGCCCGGCAATGAAGAGCTATTTTCTCGGCTCCAATGCCGGCCACGTGGTGCGGTATGCCAATTGCTCGGTGCTGGTCGTGCGCCATACGCAGTAGTGCGCGCCCGACTTGGCTTCGGGCAGCTCCTCAATGAAAGCCGCGTGGATTTGGCGCCGCTCAACCCGCCGGGAACGCTACGGCCTTCAGCAGGGGAGCGGGCGGACGCCCCCTCCCCGTCTCTTTCGATGCAGCCTTTCTCAATGCAGCGACGCCCGCTTGCCGGTCTTGTCCGTGGCGGCGTGCCCGTCATCCGGGATCACCATCGTGTTGATGCGCTTCGGCACTTCGCCGACCGGAATGGCCTTGACCAACTTCATGTTGGGAACGTCGATCACCGACACCGAGCGCTGTCCGGCGTTGGAGATGTAGAGATACTTGCCGTCAGGCGTGAACGTGGTCCAGTTAGCCACCGCCGAGATCGGCATCGGGTTCCCAGCCACCTTGATGCTCGGCAATTCGACGCTGCCGATCATCTTCAAAGTATCGAGCGAATAGACGTAAACCGCGTTGTTCGGGATGCTGGTCACCCACAGCGTCTTGTTGTCGGGCGCGACGCCGATGCCGTGGGAGGGTTCGTTGGTGCGGTAGCCGCCGTGATCGAATTCTTGCGGCGGCTCCGGCAGCGGAACTTTGGTGACCTCCTTGCGCTCGGCAAAGTCCACCACCGAGAAACCGTTGAGGTTGGACATCTGTATAAAGATGCGCTTGGTCGAGCCGTCCGGGTTGGTCTCGATCGCCATCGGGCGGACGCCCAGATCCATCTGCAGATCCCAGGCGAGTTCCTCCGTCGCAAGATCGAAGACATAAAGCTTCTTGGACGGAATCGACCCGCCGATCACATATTTTCCGTCCGGCGTTACATAAACATTGTGCAGCCGTCCGCCATTGGTCGAGATCGTCTTTTTCAGAGACAGCGTGTTGGCGTCGACGACGTCGAGCCCGCCCTTGCCGCGCGCGATCGCGACCACGATGCGGTCGCCGTTCTTAGTTACCGCAATGTTGTTGGGATGGCCGCTGAGTTCCACCTTCTTGATGAGCTTGGCCGTCTTGCGGTCGTAAACGTCGAGCGTACTTGTCTCCTCGTTGCTGATGTACACCCGCGCGCCATCGGGGGAGAAGTTGACGCCGTGGGCGCCGACAACGTTCTTGATCTCCTGGACCACCTTGTTGGTGGCGGGGTCGATGACATGAACACTGTCGCCGGCGCTGTTCGTAACGTAAATGCGGACGGCGCTCGCCGCAGCCGGCAACGGCGCCAGCGTCACCGCCAAAACCGGTATCACGTATTTGAGGTGGGATAATGCCTTCATGGAACGGCCGCTCCTTGAGCCTTGTGATTGCCGTGACAGGCTACGCAGAAGGGGCGGGATAGACAAGGGCCGCTTCACCGGTGTCATTCCGGGTCGCCGCCGAAGGTGGCGAGCCCGGAACCCATAACCCTCGGCTCATGGTTATGGACTCCGGGCTCGCAGCTTGCGCGGCGCCCCGGAATGACGACGATGCGTTAGGGCGCTAGAGCCGAAGACAAGTGACAGTTACGATGCCATCGAAAGATCTCTCCCATATCGCCCCCGAGGCGCTCGACGAAAGGCAGGCCAAGGCCGAGCTGAAGCGGCTCGCGGCCGAGATTGCCGCGCACGACAAGCGCTACTACCAGGAAGACGCGCCCACCATTTCGGACGCCGAATATGATGCTCTGCGGCAGCGCAATGCCGCGATCGAGGCAAGGTATCCGCATCTCGTCCGCCCCGACTCGCCGAGCCGCCGGGTCGGCGCTGCGCCGGCCGCAAAGTTCGCCAAGGTGCATCACGCCGTGCCGATGCTGTCCCTCGACAACGCGTTCTCGGACGCGGACGTACGTGATTTCATCGGCCGGATTCGCCGTTTCCTGCGCCTGCCCGAGGACGAGGAGATCGTCTTCAGCGCCGAACCGAAAATCGACGGCCTGTCGATCTCGCTGCGTTACGAAGTCGGCGAGCTTGTCACCGGCGCGACGCGCGGCGATGGCAGCGTGGGCGAGGACGTGACCGCCAACCTGAAAACCTTAAAGGACATCCCGCACCGGATCGCAGGGAAAGGCGTGCCGGAAATATGCGAGGTTCGCGGCGAAGTCTATATGTCGAAACAGGCCTTTCTAGCGCTCAACAAGCGCCAGGCGGAAACCGGCGGACAGGTGTTTGCTAATCCGCGCAACTCTGCGGCCGGCTCCTTGCGGCAGAAGGACCCGCTGATCACCGCCTCGCGGCCGCTCGGCTTCTTTGCCTATGCGTGGGGCGAGATGAGCAGGATGCCGGCCGACACCCAATCCGGCATGGCTCATTGGTTCCGCTCCAGCGGCTTTAAGACAAATCCGCTGACGAAGATGTGCCGCTCCGTCGATGAACTTCTCGAATTTCACCGCAAGATCGAAGCGGAGCGCGCCACCCTCGACTACGACATTGACGGCGTGGTCTACAAGGTCGACCGTCTCGACTGGCAGCGGCGCCTCGGTTTCGTGTCGCGCAATCCGCGCTGGGCGATCGCGCACAAGTTCCCGGCTGAAAAGGCGATGACCATCGTCAAGGACATCGAGATTCAAGTCGGCCGCACCGGGGCGCTCACGCCGGTCGCCAAGCTTGAGCCGGTGACCGTGGGCGGCGTGGTGGTTCAGAACGCGACCTTGCACAACGCCGACGAGATTGCCCGGCTGGGCGTTCGCATCGGCGATACGGTTCGCATTCAACGCGCCGGCGATGTGATCCCGCAGGTGCTCGGCGTGGTGGAGGAGCGCCCGCGCGGCGCGCACGCTTACCGTTTTCCGACCAGGTGTCCCTGCCATCTGCACACGGAGGTGGTGCGCGACAAGACCGCAACCGGAGAGGAAGGCGCGGTGGCCCGCTGCAGCGGCGAGTTCGCATGTCCGTTTCAGGCGGTGGAGCATCTCAAGCACTTCGTCTCCCGGCGCGCGTTCGACATCGATGGGTTGGGCGAGAAGCAGATCGAGCTCTTCTACCAGCGGGGGTGGGTCAAGGAGCCGGCCGATATTTTCACGCTGGAGGCGCGCAACAAGCACATCCGTCTCCAGGAGGTGGAGGGATTCGGCGAGGTCTCGGTGCGCAACCTGTTCGCCGCCATCGCGGCGCGGCGCGAGATTCCGTTGGAGCGGTTCATCTATGCGCTCGGCATCCGGCATGTGGGCGAGACCACGGCGACCGCGCTGGCGCGCGGCTACGGCGCCTGGGCGGCGTTCCATGAGGCTTGCCGGAAGCTCGCCAAGGGCGACGAGGAGGCGAAGGAGGAAATGGATGCGCTCGATCAGATCGGCGATACGGTGATCGAGAGCCTTCGGGACTATTTCAGCGAGGCGCACAATGTGAGGCGCATCGAACGGCTCGCCGCCGAGGTGCGCATCCTCGACGCCGAGAAGCCGGCGAGGGAGTCCCCGGTCGCAGGCAAGACCGTGGTGTTCACGGGGGCGCTCGAAAAGATGACGCGCGACGAGGCGAAGGCGATGGCCGAACGGCTCGGCGCCAAGGTGGCCGGCTCGGTGTCGAGGAAGACTGATTACGTCGTGGCCGGTCCCGGCGCCGGCTCAAAGCTCGACAAGGCGCGGGAGGCGGGGGTCAACGTGCTGACGGAGGAGGAATGGTTCGCGTTGGTTGGGGAGCGCGGGTGACCGAGGCGTGGCTGAGCGATTTCGAAGTTCAAAATCACCTTGGCTGGTCATTCCGGGGCGCCGCAAAGCGGCGAGCCCGGAATCCATAACCACCGGCCCCGGGGCGGCGGATTCCGGGCTCGCCGCCTTCGGTGGCAACCCGGCATGACCAGGCCGCATCCGTCCTCCCACACCTTCCGCCCCCTCAACGATTGCGATATCGTCGCCGTAATCGATAACAAAGGGGAGACGCCATGCGCTGTTGCAACGCCCTTGCTGTGATCGGACTGACGCTGCTCGCGACCTCATCCGTGGCGCTGGCTTTCGACGATGCGAAATATCCCGACCTGTGGGGCCAGTGGGTCGGCGTGCGCATTCCGGGCGTCGGCGGCCAGCCGGCGTTCGATCCGACCAAGCCGTGGGGACGCGGGCAACAGGCGCCGCTGACTGCGGAATACCAGGCAGTGCTGGAAGCGAGCCTTGCCGACCAGGCCAAGGGCGGCCAGGGCAACTGGAAACCCGGCGCCGACTGTCTGCCGCCCGGCATGCCGGGCATGATGACGCTGTTTCAGCCTGCGGAATTCATCGTGCTGCCGGAGATCACCTATATCCGGATCGATCACGTCCATGATTCCCACCGCCGCATCTATACCGACGGCCGCGACTGGCCGAAGGACGTCGAGCCGAGTTTCCTCGGCTATTCGATCGGCAAATGGATCGACGAGACCGGCGACGGACGCTTCAACGTGCTTGAGGTCGAGACCCGCCACTTCAAGGGCCCGCGCTCGCTTGACCCCGCCGGCATGCCGGTCCACTCCGACAATCAGTCGATCGTCAAGGAGCGCTTTGTCTTCGATTGGAACAAGCCAGATACGCTCCGCAACGATATCACCCTGATCGACCACGCCTACACGCGCCCCTGGTCGGTGTCGAAGACCTACCGCCGCGTCCCGAACGAGCATCCCGAATGGCTCGAATATAACTGCGCCGGGGACAACGAGCTGATCCGGATCGGGGAGGAGACCTATTACCGCGGCGGCGACGGCCTGCTGATGCCGACCCGCAAGGATCAGCCGCCGCCGGACCTGCGCTATTTCAAGCAGACGCGGAAGTGATGCGGCAGTAGGATGGGTTGAGGGTAGCGAGACCCGTCGTGGCCGATCCCTGCGGCGCGGCTTTGAATTCTGCGCGAGAGGCGAACGTGGCCGCGTGGATCGGGGGCTCCCGGATTTCGCTGACGCTCAATCCGGGCTACACCTTACACTGTCTGAAGACCAAGCCATTACGCCGCAAACTGCCACAAGGGAGGACTCCATGCGTTGGCAAAGCACTCTGGCCGCTGTTTCCATCGCCGCTGCGATCGGCGCGACGGCGGATCCCGCGCTATCGCAGGAAGGCGGGGCCGCGCGGAACCCGGCATTGGGAAAGCATCTCGCCCCGGCTGACCAGGTGATCGCGATCCGCGCCGGCCGCATGTTCGAATCCAAATCCGGAGCGATCCTCAACAACCAGATCATCCTCATCAAGGGCGATCGCATTGCCAATGTCGGATCGTCCGTTGACATCCCGGCCGGTGCGCGCGTGATCGATCTCTCGTCGGCCACCGTCATGCCAGGCATGATCGACGCTCACGTTCATGTGGTGACGGGCGGCGCGACGCCGACGCAGCGCGCCCTGATTGCGCTTGCCAACGCACAGATCGATCTTCAGGCCGGCTTCACCACGGTGCTCGATATGGATTCGCGGGGCGGCTTCAACACCGTGGACCTGCGCGACGCCATCAACTCCGGCCTGGTGCAGGGGCCGCGCATGCAGGTGGTCGGCCAGTCGCTCAATCAACGCGCCACCAATTACTACCCGGATTCCGAATCCGTGCGGTTCCTCGACTCGTTCACCGAGAAGAAGAACGTCAATTCCCCCTGGCTCGCGCGCGCCGCGGTGCGCGAGGCAAAGCTGCATGGCGTCGATTGGATCAAGATCTACACCACGCAGGACTTCGTTGGCCCTGTCCACATGTGGAAGCCGGACGCAACGCTCGTCAACAGCCCGTCGCTGACCTACGAGGAAGTTGAGGCGATTGTCGACGAAGCCCACCGGCTGGGCCTCAAGGTTGCCTGTCATACCTATGGCGGGGAGGGCATGTACAGCTGCATCAATGCAGGGGTCGATGCGCCGAACCACCTGCTTGAACTCGATGACAAGGGCATCGAGACCATCCTGGAAAAGAAGCTCTACTATGTGCCGACCGTCGATGATCTGATTGCCCTTGAGCCAGGCGATCTTCGCGACACCGGCGGCCGCAACTCGCGGCTGAAGCTTCTGGAGCAGGCTGTGCGGAAGGCGGTCGCGGCTGGCGTGACCATCGTGTTCGGCAGCGGCGCCACCTCGCCGGCGATTCCTCATGGCAAGCAGGCCAACCAGTTTGCCTACTATGCCAGGTGGGGCATGTCGCCGGCCCAGGCCCTGCAGACCGCCTACATGCCGGCCGCGAAGATGCTTAACTATGACTGGGCAAACCAGATCGGCAGCATCGACCGCGGCAAGTTCGCCGACATCATCGCCGTGTCCGGAAATCCACTGGCGGATGTCACCGAGATGGAGCGCGTGAAGTTCGTCATGAAGGGCGGCGTGGTGATCCGCAATGAGGCGCCGCCCGGCGCGCTGGCGCGGGCTCAGTAGCTCGTGTTGATCAGTAGGGTGGGTTGAGCGCAGCGAAACCCACCATCGGCTTTGCCCCCTCCCTAGCCTCTCCAGCAAGCGTGGAGGGCACTGAGGGTGAGGGGCTTCGCTGCCGCTCAATCCGTCGCACGGGCCTGAGCTTGTCGAAGAGACGCCGCGGCGCTGCCCTCATGTGCGCTGGCGGGCGCTCTTCGACGAGCTCAGAGGCGCGATCGGCCGACCATCCAATGCGGGCGCGCGCAGGCGTTTTCGCCCATCCTTGCTGCGTCGCGCTTCACCCTGCGGGTCCCCGCGGAGGAGAGGCGACACGCACCCGCTCAACTTATCGGCAAAACGGCCTACACCAATCTTTTTTGCTGGAAGGACATGAACCCAAGCAATGCGAGGTTCCCGGTGCACACCACCAGCATGGCGCCCGCGATCATGAATGCAAGCAAGTCCTGACCAAACAACGGTGTGGTCAGACCGGCAGGCGCGTTTAGCGGGACGAAATAGGTCGCGGCCATTGCGGTGTAGTGCATAGAGGCGATTGCGAGTCCTTGCACGACGCCGCCTGCCAGAGTCGTCACGAAGCTCCGCTTGTAGAACACAAACCAGAGCGCAGCCATCGATGCTGCGATCGCGATCGCAATCGATGCCGCGACCAGAGTCCGGTCATAGGCGAGGCCGCACCCGCGGATCGCACTCATGCCGAGATAGTGCATGCTGGCAATTCCGAGCCCCATCAAGACGCCGGCGCCAGGAATGCTGAAAGCGCCCAGCCGGCGGTTACTGACGATAAAAAGTCCTATCGCTGTCACGCATATCGCGATGACGATCGACAAGATCGTTTCAACGATATTGTAGTTGATAAGCACCGGAAACTGGACGGCCATCATAGCCGTGAAATGCATTGACCAGATCGTTGTCCCCATGATCAGGCCGCCGTTCGCCAGAGAAAAGCCCGCCTCCCAGGAGTTGTTGTCGCGGAGATCGTGCGACCCGGAAGTCATGGCAAGCGATGTAAATGATCCGATGATGGCGACCCCGACTGACAACAGCACAAGAACGGACTGGTAGGAAACTACCATCTTTCTTCTCCGCATCGGTGGACGTAAACGTCCGCAATAGCAAACGTTGAATTTTCGCCTTATTCGGGTATATGCTTAGAAAAAGGAAGGAACAAGTCGGACGGTGGCGCGACCGACAACTACGGGAAATGAAATTGAATACTTGTGGCGAAGAGTTGAGAGGAGGGGAAAGGCGACCGATGGTAGCCCGAGGAGGCCCTTATGTCGTCGCCGATTTATGGAGAAAAGAGTTTACAGTCGGCGCGATACATTGCGGCCGGCGCTTTTCCTTCGCGACCTAGACCAGTCGTCTTCGTTCTAGCTGCAATCCTTCTGCTGCCCCTGATCTTCTTCCTGGAAAAGCAAGCCGCGCTTGCTCAGATATATCGTGAGCCGCAGCGCTCCGTATGGACCCGGCAACAGGCGCCGCAACCACAACAGTCGCCACAAGACAAGCACAACGAGGGGACGCTGCCAGCTCCGGGCGGATATATCGGCGCCCGCTTTGTAGAATGGCAACCGGCAGCCGCGCCGCCGCCTCGTGCGCTTAAGTCTCGCGCATCGCGCCGCCCTGAGCCCGCTGGGCCGCACTCGCCGCAGCAGAAGCAGCAACAGGCGCTGCAAAAGAAGCACAACGAGGGAACGTTGCTGATTCTGGGCGGATACCCCGGCACCACATATTTCAGTCTGGCGCATGACATGGCGGCTGCACTCAGCCGGAGCGCCGATCTTCGCCTGATTGCCGTTGACGCCCCTGGAGGGATGGAAAGCCTGCGAGATCTTCTGCTTCTTCGCGGGATCGATTTGGCCCTCGTGTCCGAAAATGTACTCTACTACGCCGACGCCGCAGCGTCCTTCGGGCCAGGGTTGCAAGATCGGCTCACCTACATCACGCAGCTCTACGGTGAAGAGGTTCATATTCTGGCCGGCTCCAACGTCCTTTCAATTGATGACCTGAGCGGCAAGAAGGTCGCCGTCCCTCCGCAGGATGGCAATGCGGAGTTCACCGTGCGCGATTTGCTTCGACGTCTCCACGTCGACGCCGAGGTCGTTGAGGCTGCGGCGGCTGACGCGATTGACGACGTCCGGTCGGGCGCGCTCGCTGCCATCGTGCTGGTGGGCGGCAAACCCCTGCGCTTTGTCGAGGAGCTCCCGCGTGACGGAACCCTGCATTTGCTGGCCTTGCCGTCAGCTCATAGCTTAGCAGACGGCTATTCGCCGAGCAGCTTTGGGGCGGATGATTATCCAGCCCTGATTCCCGAGCAACAGACGGTCGACACGGTATCCGTCGCCGCGGTGCTCGTCGCTAACAATGTGGCCAAGTCCGAGGAGTCCTATCAAAGAATATCGAGATTCGTTCCGGCATTCTTCGGCGCGCTTTCCGAGCTCGCCGGCCCGCGCTGGCATCCGAAGTGGAGTGAAGTCAATTTGGCCGCCACTCTTACAAAATGGCCGCGCTTTCCCGAAGCAAAGGAGTGGGTCGACAGAACCTTGCGAGAGCAAACAGCTTCCGTGCAAAGGGATTTCGACAACTTCCTGCGGATTAGCAGCCCCGAGGGGTCGGCGACGCGCTCGCCGGAGGCGCGAAAACAATTATTCGAGGAATATCTGAAATGGACGCGCAGCGCGACCGGCGCACGCTAACTGACGATGTCTCGAAAGATTTACCCCTGCGTTTTGATCCCACCCGCTGGCTTGGCCGGCGTGAAGCAAGAGAGTGACTGATGAGTCTTTCGGCAGAAAAGTTCCAGGCAGGGGACGTGGGGGAGCATTTCGCAGAGCGAGAAAGGCCAAGCCCATTTCCATACTCGTCGCCGCGCGCACCGCTGGACCCGCCGCCGCCGCCGCCGCACCCGGATGAGCAAGACCCTCCAGCCGATTCCGGTGAAGGTCCCGCGCTTGCGCGAGCCCGCAGCCGTGCTCGCAGCGTCAGCCCGTGGCTGTTTGTGATGGCGACAGCTCTCAATACGATGGTCGCGTCGATTCTCGCGGTCATCATCACGCTCGGGGTCGTGAGGCAGGAGCGGTCCAACATCGACCCGCGTGAAGCGATGCCGGCCTCCGCGTATGGCCAACCGGCGGCCCGGATCCAAAGCGAAGCGGCGCCGGCGAAGGTCGCATTGCAAGAGATCAGCTTGCAGCCGATCGGTTCACCCGATCAGCCGCTGCTGCTCGAACCCCGGAAACCCGCTTTGTTGGCTTTGCAGATTTCGCCGAAAGAAGCCGCAAACGAGCCGTTCATTCTCACGCTCTCCGGCGCTCCGGCCGGAACGATTTTGTCCGGCGCGATCCAGATGAGTTCTGACACATGGTTCCTGTCGCCCGGTTCAGCGAACCTGCTCGAAATCGCCTTGCCCGAATGGTCGACCTCGGTATTCGAGATCACCCTGGCGTTGCGGCGCACCAACGGCTTGATGGCGGCCCAAACCAAGGCGTGGCTCGCGGCGCCTCCGCCGGCGAACCGATTGCCCGCAAGCCCGAAGATCGACGAGGCCACCGCAAAGGATCTTCTGGCGCGAGCCAGCCGATTGCTCGACAAAGGCGACATCATCGGGGCGCGGACGATCTACCAGCGTGCGGCGGAGCTCGGCAGCGCCGCGGCCGCATTGGCGCTTGGGGCGACATATGATCCCAACCGGCTGTGGTCTCTTGGCGCGGTCGGCCTCATGGGCAACAAGGAGCGCGCGAGGCAATGGTACATGCGCGCGAGCGAGCTCGGCCATCCCGAAGCAAGAGCGAGACTGGCCGCGCTCGGATTCTAAGGTGACGGCATGCAGCCCGGGTTGACCGCCGGCGAAGCCCGGGGACGGCATTGCGATATGATAAGTCGCTTCCGGATATGATTTCGCTGCGCTCAATCCGGCTGCGGCCTCCAACGTTATGCGTCATGGCAAACCGCCATTTCCTTGGACGAGACGTCGAGCCAGACCCTCGTCTTGCAGCCGCACGCCAAGGTCGGCGCCGCGGAGATTTTCTGACAACGGCGATTTTCCGAGTGTGCCCTTGTCCAGTGCGACGCTCTTGAGAATGGCGAACACCGGCAGCTCAGGCTTAAGTCCGAGAGTCTCGACTGACTTTCTGGTAAGCCGCGCCCAGAGCTTCACGCCATTGCAGTCGATTGCGACCTCGGCCACGCTCTCTCCGCTCGTTCGCAGTTCGATGACTTTTCCGGCAAGCACGTTTAGTGCGCTCAGTCCAAGCGGCGGAGCATTGGCGACCATCACGTCTCGCGCCCGGATGCGCACGCGGACGATCGTGCCTGCCGGCAGGTCGAGGTAAGGCGCGCGCAGCAGCCCGGCATTGGATTGCAGCATGGTCAGACCGAATTCGATATCGTGTTGCGATATCCGCGCTTCGATCACTGCGCCGGCTTCCTCCACGGCGTCCTGCGGGACGAGTTCGCTTCGGCTCAGCACCTCGGCCGGATCGCCGGCGGCGGCGACACGGCCATTGTGAAGCACCACGACCGAATTCGCGAGGCGGCTCACCTCCGCAAGAGAATGAGACACGTATATGATCGGAATGTTGGCCTCATCCCGCAGCCGTTCTATGAACGGCAGAATTTCGGCCTTCCGCTCTTCGTCCAGCGCCGCAAGGGGCTCATCCATCAGCAAAAGGCGAGGCGAGGCAAGAAGCGCCCGGCCGATCGCCACCCGCTGCTTCTCGCCGCCGGATAATCCGCCCGGCCGGCGGTGCAGAAGGTGGCCGATGCCGAGGAGATCAAGCACCGTTTCGAGTTCGACCTTGCGCTCCTGCGGGGGCGTGAACCAGCGCCCGAACATGAGGTTCTGGCGAACCGTCAGGTGGGGGAAAAGCCGGCCCTCCTGGAACACATATCCGATGCGGCGGCGGTGCATGGGGACAAAAATGCCGGATGCGGTGTCGGTGAGCGTCGTTGCGTCCACCGCGATACGCCCCCGATCGGGACGAATGAGGCCGCCGATGACGTTGACGAGCGAGGTTTTTCCCGAGCCGGATGGCCCGAAGAACGCGGTCAGCCGCCCTTGCGAAGTGAAGCGCACCTCCAGCGTGAAGGCGCCCAGCCGGTGGGCGACATCGACCTCGATCGTCATTCGGTCCAGATCTTGCGGCCGACCCATCGCGCCATCAGCTCGGATACCATGAGGGCCGCCATGGAGATTGCGATTGACACCAGGGTCAGACGCAGCGCGCCGGCTTCTCCGCCCGGGACCTGAGTAAACGTGTAGATCGCCGAAGGCAGCGTCTGCGTCTCGCCGGGAATGTTTGAAACAAAGGTGATGGTCGCGCCAAACTCGCCCATGGCTTTGGCGAAGCATAAGATCATGCCGGCGATAATTCCGGGCGCAATCAGCGGCAATGTGACGAAGACGAAAACCCAGAGTGGATTGGCGCCAAGCGTGCCGGCAGCCTCTTCCAGCCGGCGATCGACGGCTTCGATCGAGAGCCGAATCGCGCGCACCATCAGAGGAAAGCCCATGACGGCGCATGCGAGGGCCGCGCCGGTCCAACGGAACGAGAAGACAATTCCGAATTGCTCGGCCAGAAACGAACCGACTGGCCCACGCCGGCCAAAGGTCAACAACAGCAGATATCCGGTTACAACCGGCGGCAGGATGAGGGGCAGCAACACGATCCCGTCGACGATGGATTTGCCGGGAAACTTGTAACGCCCCAGCAGATAAGCGACGGCAACCCCGATCGGCAGGCTCGCCAGCATCGCCACCGTTGCGACCCGCACGCTAAGGCGAACGGCGGTCCATTCCTCTGGCGAAAGATGGAGCCATCCCTCCATGGCGATCCGCTCAATCGCCGCTCTTAGCGTACTGCCCGGTGACGTTGAGCGAGCGCCCTTTGCTTCTCCGTGCGGGAAGAGGCGAAGGGGGACGCCGCCACGCTTGTAATTCAGCCATATCGAAATCTGCTCTCACATGCGGACTTTTCACGATCGCTGGCCGGCGGGACCGAGGACGGTAAAGCCCTGACGCTCGAATGCCGGCCTTGCGGCTGCGGAGCGGATATAGCTCAGAAAAGCTCGCGCGTCAGGATTCGTGGAGGTTTTGGTCAGCGCAATCGGATATACGATCGGCGGATGCGAGTCCTCGGGGAATGTCGCGACAATCTTGACCGAGGGATCCGATGCGGCATCCGTCTGATACACGATGCCGAGCGGGGATTCGCGGAGCGACACCAATGCGAGAGCGGCGCGTACATTTTCGGCCTGAGCAATCTTGTCCTTGACGCCGTCCCAGGCGCCGAGCTTCTCCAAGGCAGCCTTGCCGTATTTCCCGGCGGGCACGGAATTCACGTTGGCCATGGCAAGCCGCCCGCCTTTCAAGGCCGACGCGAGGTCAAACCCTGGCGCGATATTGAGCTTCGCCGTGGCGTCTTTGGGAGCGACGATGACAATCCGGTTGCTCAGCAAATTGGCGCGCGTTTCCACGTTGATCAGATTCTTCTGCTCGCCGTAGTCCATCCAGTCCAGATCGGCGGAGATGAAAATGTCCGCTGGCGCGCCTTGCTCGATTTGCTTGATGAGCGTGTTGCTCGCTGCATAAGAGATCACAACCTTCTTGCCGCTCTCCCGCTGCCACTGCGCCGCAACTTCGTCAAGCGCAGTCTTCATGCTTGCCGCGGCAAACACCAGCGGCTCCTTGGCTTGCGCGAGTGCAGGTCCGGCGCCTGCGCCGAGCGCAACCACGGCTCCAAACAGCAGGCCGAATGAACGCCGTCTGTTTATGCTCATCAATGTTCGCCTCCTGCCTTGAGCTATATTCCGATGGGAATAGCGCTATCATAGCGAAGATGGCGGGTCGATCAATCGTGTCTCCGCCGCAAGCGGATAAGGGGGCAGGGGGCGGCGCCCATGCTTCGCTCCGAACTCGCCGACGGCGGCCTGCCTACGCAAATTCAGATCTCCAGCTTGCTTGACAAGCGCGGTCATTGCGTTTCGAACGGGCGCCACGGCTTGCGCCGGGGGCACCCGCGCGGGCCGCAGGCATATGGATGCGCCAGATTTTCAGCAATGAGCATGTCGCCTGCGTCCACGCCGTCGACCTTCAACTCTCCGCAGTTTCGCAGACCGGCACAGTCGGCCGCGCCATCCATTCCCGGACGACATGAACACGCAACTCTGTCCACTTCAATCCGCTCTCCGCTGCGGATGATCTGGCGCAGCCGCGACGTTGCCCGCGCTGCAAGCATTCGCTCGACTCCGCAATGCGCCGCTTGCCCGAGCTTCGGCGCGTCAATGCCGACGATGTGGATCGTTTCGCCATGGACGCGGATAGTGCCGCCGTCGATCACGTCAATTTCAGATTGTACGACTTCCGCCGCATAGGCCGGCACGGCGAACAACAGGGCGGCAGCGAGACTGATCGCATGCATCCAGCGCCTGCCACATAAGACGGTTGCTCAGGCGGTTTGCTTCGCCTCCGCAGCAACCTCATCAAGGACGGAGGGGTCATCGTTTTCCGGCTTGTTGACCCGCGTCGACACCGGCCACATCCGCAAGGCTTCGGACCCGAACGGCCGAAGCAGGTCGCGCGGATCGGGCTCAGCGCTTAACCATCGCTCGTAGTCCACCCGATGCAATATGACCGGCATGCGGTCATGGATCTGGCCGACCAGTTCGTTCGCGTCGGTAACGATGATCGCGAAGGTGCGCACCCATTCGCCGGCAGGATTTTTCCAGTTCTCCCACACGCCGGCGAGCCCAAAAGGCGAGCCGTCTTTCATCGCGATGACGAAGGGTTGCTTTGCCTTCGTTCCCTTGATGGCTTTCCATTCGAAAAAGCCGTCGACCGGCACGATGCAACGTCTGCGGGCATAAGCATCGCGGAACATCGGCTTGTCGTGAACGGTTTCGGCCATTGCATTGATGGGGCGCCGGCCGCCTTTCTTGTCGCGGCACCAATAGGGAATTAGGCCCCAGCACAATGGCTCCAGGGTCCTTTCGCCGGTCTTGCGGTTCTCGCGAATAACGAGAATCTCCTGACTGGGAGCGCCATTGTAGCGCCGCGGAAAATTGTCTAGCCGATGGCCGCGCACATCAAGACCATCGAGGATTGCCAGCCTGATCGGGTCCGAAGCCTGGATGATACGTCCGCACATAGCCCCGATTTGGGGATGAGCGGCGCCGGCGTCAAACGCAGGGGCGGCCATCATTGGCGTCAGGTCAAGGCTCAACGTTGCGACGGACTCCTCCCTTCCCCCTTGTGGGGAGGGGTCGGGGGTGGGGGGGTCGTGAGATGTGGCACTTCAGTGCCTCACGCCACGCCCCCCACCCCCACAAGGGGGGGAGGGAGTCGCGAGTGGTTCGGCCACCGCTTAACCTAAGGACGGCAGCAACATTAAGTGAATCTTTTCTCGACAGCGCCAAACCGGCGAACGTGAAGCAGTTATCGGCATGACGCCGTTATCTCGCTTACGGCTGCGCCGGCACTCTCAC
>JAJPKK010000016.1 GCA_021323775.1 Hyphomicrobiales bacterium | reverse complement strand
TGCCCCACTCGAAATTCAAAAGAGTTTTCCACCGGGCCTGGCCCGACCTGCAGCGCATGAAACTTCTGCTACCCGTGGCGCGGTCCTGCCGGGTAAGTTTCTTCCTAAGCGATTCCATGAAACCGATCATTTGTTCGGCTTGGTCATTCCGGGGCGCCACCGAAGGCGGCGAACCCGGACTCCATAGCCCTCGGCCGCCGCTTATGGATTCCGGGCTCGCCGCTTCGCGGCGCCCCGGAATGACCAGCATATGATTCGAACTTCGGAAACGCTCAACCAGAGAGCAACGTTATAGGGGAGGATAACATCGCTTCGCCTGCGCAGGCGAGGCAGGGCGGAAAAAAAACTGCGGAGGGACGCCAAGTCTAGCGAGCCGCGGTGCATGGCCAGCTCAGGGTAGGGTAGTGGAGGTATGTACTTTTTCCGATTTATCGTCGATTTTGCTTCAGTAATCGGCGTTAATACGTAACATACCCCACAATTTCTATTGCATCCTCACGCATAATGGCTAATGCAGTACTGTGGGTGATTCGCGGGAATCAGCGCTCGCATTCGCCGGTGCGCTGAGGTGGGTGCGAGAAATGGGGCCGAACCCGGCGTGGCGTGACACTGCTTTTAGCGACGCGTTCCAACTGCGGCGTGCGGTTTATCGGCGGACGCGTCGGGTCGTCCGCATGGCGCGCTTGTTTGCGCGCCATGCTGTCGCCGGCGCGATGGCAGCTCTGGCTTGCGGATGTGCGGTGGGTCCCAACTTCATGCCCCCGGGACCGCCTGACGCTGCGGGTTATACAGCTTCCCGCGCGCCAGGGAGCACTGTTGCGTCGGACGTCCACGGCGGAGAGGCGCAGCGCTTTTTAAACGGGCGCGACATTCCGGGGGATTGGTGGCGTCTGTTCGGTTCGCGGGGACTGATGACGTTGACCGAACGAGCCCTGAAAAACAACCCGGACCTTGCCGCTGCCCAGGCGGCGTTGCGTGTAGCGCAGGCCAATCTTGCCGCCGGCAAGGCCGCCTTCTTTCCGGCGATCGAGGGAAATTTTTCGGCATCGCGCCAGAGTTTCCCGGTTACCCCGCCGACTCCGGACGAAAACGGCAATCTGGTCTTGCCGCCGTCCGGGACCTTCAACCTTTTTACCGGTCAGGTGTCGGTCTCCTACACGCCCGACGTGTTTGGAGGCGTCAGGCGCAATGTCGAATCGCTGCAGGCCCAGTCTGACAACCAGCGCTTCCAGCTCGAGGCGACCTACCTGACCCTGACGTCGAATATTGTTGTCGCCGCCGTGCAAGAGGCGTCTCTGCGCGGCCAGATCGACGCCACGCAGTCGCTCATCAAGATCGCCAGCGATGTGCTCCAATTGCTGCGCACGCAATTCAACGCCGGCCAGATCGCCCAGTCGGACGTCGTGGCCCAGGAGGCCGCGCTGGCGCAGATCGAGCAAACGCTTCCCCCGCTGCAGCGGCAGCTCGAGCAACAACGTCATTTGCTGTCGGCGCTCACCGGCGGCCTGCCAGACAAGGAGCCGCCGGAGAAGTTCACTCTTACCGGGCTCAAACTGCCCCGCGGCCTTCCGGTCAGCGTGCCGTCGCAACTCGTTGAGCAGCGCCCGGACATTCGCGCCGCGGAGGAGAACCTGCATTCGGCGAGCGCTCTGATCGGTGTTGCAGTCGCGAACCGTCTCCCGAATGTCACGCTCACCGGCAATCTCGGCAGCACGGCGCTCGCGGTCGGGCAACTGTTTTCGCCCAACACTGGGAGTTGGACTTTAGCCGGGTCCGTGCTCCAACCGATCTTCGACGCCGGATTGCTGTACGAGCGCGAGGTGGCGGCGCGCGCGACCTTCGAGCAGGCGTCCTCGCAGTACCGCAGCACCGTCGTTACCGCTTTCCAAAATGTCGCCGACAGCCTGAGCGCGCTGCGGAACGACGCTGTGGCGCTGCAAAAGGCAGTTGCCGCCGAAAACGCCGCGAACCGCAGCCTCACGATCGCGCGCCGGCGGCTGGAACTTGGCGACATCAATTACATCCTGGTCCTCAACGCGCAGCAGACCTACTTCCAGGCGCTGCTCTCGCGCGTCCAGGCGCAGGCCAATCGCTTTGCCGACACTGCGGCATTATTCCAGGCACTGGGCGGCGGCTGGTGGAACCGCGAGGACCGCGAGCCGCCGAAGCAGTATCCGTTTTTTAACTTGACGGACTGAACAAAGTCGCGCTGCGATCGGGTGGGGAGGTCGTGGCGCACAGCTCAGGGCGAATGGAGCAGGAGATTGCGCCGCGGGGTGGGCCGATTACGTTGGCCCTGTCATCGGGCCGGCCCAAGGCCGGACCTGGTGGCTAATCCGCCTACGGCCCTGGCAGGGAGGGGGGCGGCGGCTCAATAACGATGGCCGGGAAGGCCCGCAAATTCGGATGCGGCGATCGCGTCAAATATGAGGGGAGGAAGCAGATGGTTGGCAAGAGGCGAATTGCGGCGTGCCGTTCCGTCCGGTCATTGTCGATTCATCGAACACATCAGCTGATCTCCGCGGCTCTGGCGACGCTCATGATCTGCGCCGCGGTCGCGATCGCCGCGGAGCAACCGGCCGGGCCTGAGCCCGAAGAGGAATATGGCGAGTTCCTCGCCCGCCCGGCCGAATTGGCGTCCATTCCGGTCAACGACATCTTCAAATCGATCCGCCTGACCGCAGGGGCGATGTCGCTCGGCAAGAAAGTGTACGAGAAAAGTTGCGCTGCGTGTCACGGCGCCGACCTCAAAGGGATTCCGGATCAGCATACGCCCGATCTGACCGACGACGAATGGCGCTTTTCCGGCGATGACCTGGCGTCAGGCGGCAACGTCAAATTTCCGTCCGATGTCGAATGGACCGTGCGTTACGGCATCCGCTCCGAAAACCCGAACGCGCGCGGACTGGAGGCCGATATGCTGGCTTTCGATCCAAAATATCGCACCGACGACGACACGAAAGAATTCGGAGACAAGGCGTTTCTGACGCCCGATGAGATCGAGGACGTCGTTGAGTATGTCCTGCAAATCAGCGGTCGGCCGGCGGATGCCGCCCGAGCCGCCCGCGGCGATGCGCTGTTTCACGACGGCTCCAAAGGCAATTGCTTTGACTGCCACGGCGTCGACGGCACCGGATACGATCCGATCGGATCGACAAACTTGACGCGCCCGGATTTATATCTCTGGGGCTCGGACCGCGCGTCGATACTTGAGTCCATCGTCAAAGGGCGCCGTGGCTTCATGCCGGCGTTCGAGGACACCCTGAAGCCCGAGGAGATCAAGGCCGTCTCCGTCTTCGTATTCTCTCACGCCAGAAGGTGATCGTCTCAGTTTGCCGAGCAGTAACTGTCGATGCGAAGGCGGCCGGCGCCCCCTTCAGGGCGTTTGTTCGATTTCGCGCCGGTCAGGTCCAGTGGTCCAGCCTCCCGGCGTTTTTGCAAGTTCGAGCCTCGTTGAACGCGGATTCTGCCGAAACTGCGGGGACGTCTCTCTCCTGCCCGTCAGCTCGGAGGCCCTCATATCAGCTTGACGATCAATCGTCTCGATGATCCTGAATCGGTGCGTCCCGAGCTGAGATTTTTCGCGAACACGGAAGTCTCCTGGTGCAGCTCGCTATCATCAATACCATGCTGATCAGCTGAGCACCGCTGCCGCATTGTCAGGCGGCGCCTCCTGGGCCATCCTTAGGGCAGGCCGTTCATTTCGACGCCGGGAGGATCGCATGGACATGCTTTCGCACACTGCTTTGACGCGCCGCTCCGTCCTGCAGAGCGCGGCAGGGGCCGCAATCGCCGGCGCAGTCGTGCCGCACGTTCTCGGGGCAGGCCCCGCGAAGGCCTCGAACTACCGCGGCATCGTCGGTGTCGTCAAGCCTAGGGCGACCGACTCCTCGCTCGTCGACATGATCAAGCTCTTGCCCGAGGGCATCGGCGTCATTCCGGTGTATCTCAATCTGACCCAAGGCTCGCGCGAGGAATACGGCAGCAGTTATGCCACCTACGAGAAGCACATCGCCTATCTCGCCTCACAGAAGTGCAACGTCATCGCCATCGAAGGCGCGCCGCCGTTCATGCTTTTGGGCCCCGCGCGCGAGGCCGAAATGGTCGACGGCTGGAAGCGGAAATACAACACCGACATGTTCACTTCCTCGCAGAACCAGGTGAACGCGTTCAGGGCGCTCAAGGCGAAGAGAATTCTCGGCATCACTTCGGGCTCGGGCGGGCCGGACATGAACAGAGTCTACGCGAAATATTTCGAGGACAACGGGCTCGGCGTCGTCGCCATGGAAGGAATGGGCGTCGCATTCAAGTCCGTCCCGGACGTGCCGCCCGCGACGATCGCCTCCTTCATCAAGAAGGCCTTTGCGGAGCACGAGGGCGCGGATGCGGTTTACATCCTGGGCTCGTCGCTTGAGGCGCTTCCTTTGATTGCGCCGCTGGAACGCGAACTGGGCGTGCCGGTGGTGCAAGCGATCGCCGCGCGCATCTGGGAAATCCAGAAGCGTCTCCATGTGCACGAGCCGATCAAGGGCTATGGCCGCCTGCTTGAGACGCTCCCCGCGTAGGGCGAGCCGGGCGAGCCGGAGCCAGCCAGCGCGCCTCCCCGCGCCATCTGTACAAGATTCCGCCAGCGGCAAATGTGGGCCTTTCGCGGAGGACGCGAGGCGAGCGTCTGTCAATCGACATCCCCGACCGTCAATGGTGGAAACCATGCAGCGCGTAACAATCACGATCGACGATGATCTCGCGGCTGAGATCGATGCCTTCATGAGAGCGCGCGGCTACGCCAATCGCTCGGAAGCCATTCGCGATCTTGCTCGCTCCGGGTTGTCGCAATCGGACCTCGAAGTGGCGCAGGACCGCCATTGCGTCGCGACGCTGAGCTATGTCTACGATCATGCGGCCCGCGAACTGCCCAAGCGCCTGACCCAGGATTTCCACGCGCATCCTGGCCTTGCGCAGGCGACGCTGCATGTCCATCTCGATCACGACAGCTGTCTTGAGGTGACGGTGCTCAAGGGCCGGAGCACCGACGTCAAGGCATTCGCGGACCACGTGATTGCAGAGCGCGGCGTTCGCCACGGCCACATCGCCTACATGCCGGTCGATGCGGCGCGTCCGCACGAGCATCGCCGCCGATATCGTCGCGATCACAGTCTGGCGCCTGTCGATCGCAACAGCGCCCTCCCTGCCCTCCCCCGCATGCGGGGGAGGGCAGGGAGGGGGAGTGACTGACCGGAGGCCCGACGGTGGCCGATACGCGGATTGAGACCGATACGTTCGGCCCGATCGAGGTCGAGGCGGATCGCTATTGGGGCGCGCAGACCGAGCGCTCGCGGCGGAATTTCCGCATCGGCGCGGAGCGCATGCCGCTGGCGCTGATCCGGGCGCTGGCGCTGATCAAGCGCGTCGCCGCGGAGGTGAACTGCGAGCTTAGGCTCCTTGATGAGCGCCGCGCCAACGCCATCATCTCTGCCGCCGGGGAGATCATCGCCGGCAAGCTCGACGGTCATTTCCCGCTCGTCGTCTGGCAGACCGGCTCCGGCACCCAGACCAATATGAATGTGAACGAGGTCATCGCTAATCGCGGCAATGAGCTGTTGGGCGGGATGCGGGGGGCGCACGAGCCGCTGCATCCGAATGACCACGTCAATAAGAGCCAGTCCTCCAACGACAGCTTCCCGACCGCCATCCGCATCGCGGCTGCTCGCGAGATCGCGGAGCATCTGATCCCGGCCCTCGATCGCCTTCACGATGCGCTTGCAGACAAGGCCGAAGCCTTCGCATCGATTGTCAAGATCGGCCGCACTCATCTGCAGGATGCGGTGCCGCTCACCCTTGGGCAGGAATTCTCCGGTTACGCCGCGCAACTTGAGTCTGGCACCGCCCGCATTCGGCAGGCGTCGACGCACCTGTTCGCAATTGCCCAGGGCGGCACCGCAGTCGGGACCGGCCTCAACGCGCCGCCCGGTTTTGCCGAGCGGTTCGCCGCGCGGCTTGCCGCGCTGACGGAATTGCCGTTCGTGAGCGCCGCCAACAAGTTCGAGGGGCTCGCCGCTCACGACGCCGAGGTATTCGTCCACGGGGCGCTCGCCGCGATGGCGGCCGGCCTGTTCAAGATCGCAAACGACGTGCGCCTGCTCGGATCAGGCCCGCGCTGCGGGCTGGGGGAGCTTATCCTGCCGGAAAACGAGCCCGGCTCCTCGATCATGCCGGGCAAGGTCAATCCGACCCAGGCGGAAGCGCTGACCATGGTGTGTTGCCAGGTATTCGGTAATCAGACCGTTATCACAACCGCCGCGAGCCAGGGTCATCTCGAACTCAACGCCTGCAAGCCCGTCATCGCTTATGCGCTTTTGCAGTCCATCTCCCTTCTGGCTGACGCTGCGTCATCCTTCGCGGATCATTGCGTTGCCGGCATCCGACCCGACACGGCGCGGATTGCAGAGCTGGTGGAAAAATCGCTGATGCTTGTGACCGCGCTTGCGCCCAAAATCGGCTACGACAAGGCGGCCGCGATCGCCAAGGCGGCCCATACCAACGGCACCACGCTGCGGCAGGAGGCGGTAGGGCTCGGCTATGTTACCCCTGAGGAATTCGACCGCCTGGTGCGGCCAGACGCGATGACACATCCCTCTTAATCGCCTTGAAGGCGCCGGAAATTATTCACACTATAGTTGTATTAATGAACCACCGACTCACGTCCAATTTACTAAGGTATCCCGTTACAAAGTGATTGGATGTTGTAGGCTCTGTACAGTTGGCTTGTCGGTGTTCTGGCCAACTTAGTAATCTACCGGAGAAACCTCAGGCGCTTTTAATGGGGAGAGCGGCGGCGCATGGCTGAAATTGTCAATCTCCGCGCGGCCCGGAAGCGGGCCGAGCGCCAGCGCTCCGAAAAGCGGGCCGCCGAGGCAAGAGTTTCCCACGGTATGTCGAAAGCTGACCGTGCGCTCGCAAGGTTGAACACAGAGAAGATTCGCCGCGAGCTGGATGAGCACCGTATCGAGACAGGAGAAGCCGATGAAATCGCCGGTCGTTAAGCGTTCTATTGTTATCGCCGGACACAAGACGAGCGTCAGTCTGGAGGATGCATTCTGGACCGGGTTGAAGGAAATCGCCGCAAAGCGCGATTTAACCTTATCTGACATAGTGGCGGCAATTGATCAGGACCGCCGGCACGGCAACCTCTCGTCCGCCATTCGGCTGTTCGTGCTCGATTATTATCGCGGCGCCCAGCACGGCGCGCACCCGGAGAGCAAGCCCGCCGTCATGACCACGCCCGTCAGCCGAAGCGAGCAGCTTCTGCGCGCCGACTGAGGCGGTGCAGCGGACGGGCGGGCCGGCCGGGAGCGCCAGCACGCGCTGAACGGAGCGTCGAAGTAGATAAGCGGCGTCCCCATGACCCGGGCACAGCGCGTGCCCCGGCGCGCCGCTGTGCGCCAATGCAGGGGGCGACCCTCATTTATCGGTCGGGCGCGGACCCGTAAGCGCCGGGGCGCGTGCGGCGATCGAAGGCTGCTGCAGGCGCAGAGGCCCCCTCCCTGCCCTCCCCCGCGCGCAGGGGAGGGGGTTGCGCAGGCGCACCTGTGCCGGTATCGGACTGACGCCGGAGGGCGTCGACCGCCTCCAAACGTTTCCGTTCCTTTTCGGCTTCGTCGAGGCGCTTGGCTTCCTCATCGACGGCGCGCATGGTGGCCCAACCGATGAGGCCAGAGACGTCGACGCTGCGTCGTGCGCCGGTGAGCGGTCCCCTGATCGTCACCGTCATTACGGGGCGTTCGGCGGCGGCCGGCGCGTTTTTGCGCGGCGGCGCGGTCATGGCGAAACGCGCGTCGAACTGCCAGTCAGCCAAAGCGAGCGACATCGATCCGGAGATGTCCGTCTTCTGCGCCGACGACGCAGACACCTTTGGCAACTGGGCGCGGCCGTCCGCGATGACGATCGGCGCCGTCGCGAAAGGAATCTTCAACTTTCCGGCATCGAGCAAGCCGTTGGCGATCTGGGTGACGCGCGGGGAATTGCTTGCAAGGGAGCGATCCGCTTCGAGCGCATTGAGCACAGCATCGATCGCGGCCGGATCAAGCCCGGAGACCTCGATGTTCTCTGCCGTCGCGGTCCCCGCGCCGGTGAGAGACCCCACCAGGGAGGCCGGGCTCAGCCCCTGCCCCTGGAGGTCTGCTTCAAGGGAGACGCGCCCTGCCGCCGGCGCGCGCAAAGCGCCGGCCAGCAGCACCGGCATGTCGGCATTGGTCAACTTGGCGTGTGAGCGCACCGCAAGGCTCGCGCCCTCGCGGCGTATGTCGGCGTCAAGCGCGAGGCGCCCGTCGGCTACCCGTGCGGTCACGTCGGCCAAGGAGAAACCGGAAGGCTCGAATCTGACCCAGCCGGCAACATCCTTCGCGGCCACGCCCGTCATCCATTGCGCATTTGCGGCCTTGAATTCGACGCGGCCCTCCGCCGCCGGCGCCATTGGCGGCCCGAACGGTTCAGCGACCCATTCGGGCGACCGAACCCCCGGCGCCGCGCGCGGCGCGCCCGTCGCAATCGCTGCCAGCTCGCCGGCGTCCACCTGATCGGCCTCGATCCGGCCATTGACTCGCAGCGGTTCGCCGAGGCTGATCATGAGGCTGCCTTTCACGGCGGCGCCTGCGATCTTGCCGGACAGATCCGTCACGGCGACCTCGCGTCCGTCGATTGCCAGCCGCGCGCGCAGATCGGCCGGGACAGCCGGCGATCCGGCCCGCCGCGGCAGCTTTGTATTGGCCGCACGGAACGTCACATCAAGTGTGCCGTCTCCGGACAACGTCATGGTTCCAGTCGTACTGGCATTCAGATCCGCGCCCGCGAACGCACCCCCGACCCTCAGCGCCCCGTTCGGGACGCCGTCAGCAACGAACGTAATCCGTGCCGGGCGAGAATCCGCGGTCGCCAACGCGTCAATCCCTATCAGGCTGGCGAGGGCGCGCCCGTCCGGCGCATCGAGGCGGCCGCCGATGTGCATCACTGCGGCCGCGGGATCGGAGATGTCGCCGGCGGCGCTGCCGTCGAGGCTAATGTTGATGCCTGCAATCGTGCCATCAGCTTTGAGTCTCGTGACGGTTCCCGCGCCTGTCTGGTCGCCAGTTCGCGGCTCCATGTCGAGCTTGGCGTTGACCTTGAACGGCGCGATCCGAGCGCCGTACTTGTGCAGGGCATCCGATGTCCGCGGCCAAAATCGATCTGCGAGCGCCGTAATGCCATCCAGGCGGGGCGCTGCCAACGCCATGCTAAGCGAGCCGCGCCATGCATCGGCCGTATTGTCGAGACGGCCGCTGGCGTCAATTGAAGCGCCGCCGATGTCGCCGATCGACAGACGTTCGATCTTCAACCCTGACTGATCGTAGGTGAGGGCGGCCTGCGCCTTGCGGGCCTCGATGCCCGCGTAGGAGGCATGCCCGATGTCGAGAGCAAGCGCGATCTCCCCGGGACGCTCGAACGAGGTCGAGGCAAACAACGCTGATCCCAGCGCAAGGGCGCGATCGAAATCGAGTTCGGCGCCGCTGAGCGCTGCATCAAGGCGCGCCGGCGCTGCTGCTGTCGCAAACCGATAGGCCACACGTCCTTCCAGCGCCTTGCGGTCGATTTCGGCCTTGAGCTGATCGACGGCGATGCGCTCCGGGCCGAGGGTGATGGCGCCGCTGCCGCGCATCGGGCCAAGCGCCGGCCGGCCGGCTGCACTGCGCCCCTCGATCCAGGCGAAGAGAGCCGCCGGATCGCTTGAATCGACTTTAACGGGCCCTCGAAACTCGACTTTGCGATCCGCCAGGGCGAGCTTGCCGCTGACCAGCACCTGGGTCGCGCCCGGCGCACGCATTTCGAGCGTGTCGAGTTGCCACCCGTCAGCGGTGTTCTCCACTTCGCCGCGCAAAGCTGACAGCGTAGCGCCGCCCGCCATGAGACTGTCGATCCCCAAGCTCACGCGGATGGGAATCGGTGGCGGCGGAACCGTCGTCAGCTCGTTGGCCAGCAATTTGACCGTCTCGAACGGCAGCCGCTTTAACTCCGAATTGGGCAGCACACGATCAAGATCGATCTGCCGCGCGGTCAGCGTGCTGGCGATGCGCGGATCGCGACCGAAGGTCACGATCGCCGACCCGTTCAGCCGAATGAGGCGCGACTCCGGCCCGTAAAGCAATTCCAGCTGGTCGGCCAGCATGGTTTTGGAAGTGGCTTTGATTTTGGCGGACGCCTTCCAAGGATCATTGATGGCAACACGACCGCCCGGGAGCGCCGTGCCGACGACACGCGACAGCGTAGCGGCGCCTTCGAAACGAGGGGCGCCGCCCTCGATGAAGACAGTTCCGTCGGATTCGAACGCCAGCGCCCGCTCGGCCGGATCGATCGCGAGCCGCACCTTCATGCCGCCGTCGTCGCCGCGGCGACCGCCCGAAAGGCGGTAGGCAAAGCGCTCGCCTTTCGCCGCAAAGGCGCCTTCGGCCTTAAATGGTCCAATGAGCGACCCCACCTCGCCCGCCAGACTCAATTGTTCGACCGCGATCTCCCCGCCGCTCGCGGCATCGGCGAGGAGCAGTTTTCCGTCGTTGATGATGAGCCGTTCAATCGCTATCCGATCCGGATCAAAGCGAATGTTCAAACCGGGCGCCTGCAGCGCGCCTGACCCGTCCAGCCCCACACGTATTTCGGGGCGGTCGAGCGTGACCTGGCTGGCGCGAAACTCTCCACGCATCAGTGTACCGAGGCCAAACTCCATCGCCAGTTCGCCTACGGTCACCTTCTCGGCTGATGCGGCCGGGCCGATTTGCACGTCGCCGAGCTTGAGCGAGGGGGTGGGCAGAATGCGCACGTCGATGGTCCCACCAACGCGCACCGGGGCCCCCACCATCTGGCTGGCCTCCGTTTCGATCGCCGAACGATAGTCGCCCCAGTCGACCAAAACAGGCCCGATCAATGCCGCCATCAGCGCCAGGATGATCGCTATGCCGATACTGAGAAGCGTCGTCTGCACCAATGTGCTCCAAATCGCAGCTTGCGGTCCTCAACCCGCCGGTCCCGGATCGTAGGATGGGTTGAGCGCAGCGAAACCCATCCGGCTGTACCCATCTGGCTGTTCCTGGGGGCGAGTCGATGGCGGGTTTCGCTGCGCTCAACCCACCTGCTTCAGCCCACCCTACTGATGTCGTTACTGATGTCGTTCTGCGCTTCCGCGATGCCCCCTCCCTAGCCTCCCGCCGCAAGCGGGGGAGGGTGTGGAGGGCGCACACGAAGCTCGCGCTGCTCCGTTAAAGTTCCGTTCCGCTCTCCGCGAGGCGGCAGGCGAAACCAGGCGCGCGGCGAGCGGCAATTATATGTCCGGCGCCCTCTTTTGCCCAAGCCGGTTTAGGCCGGTGTGACGATCTTGCCGGGATTCATGATGTTTTGCGGGTCGAGCGCCGCCTTGATGGACCGCATCGCGTTAAGCGCTGCATCCCCAAGCTCGGCTTCGAGATATTTCATCTTACCCTGCCCGACGCCGTGCTCGCCCGTGCAGGTGCCGTCCATGGCCAGAGCCCGCTCCACCAGCCGTTCCAACAGCCCCTCAGTGCGGCGTATTTCGTCGGCATCGGCCATATCGACGAGAATCGACAGGTGGAAATTGCCATCGCCCACATGCCCGACGATCGGCGCGACGAGCCCGGCCGCGGCAATATCCGCCTGTGTCGCTGTGACGCACTCGCCAAGCCGGGAGATCGGCACGCAAACATCGCTCGCGAGCGCTTTGGCGCCCGGCCGCAGACCCAGCGCCGCCCAATAGGCGTCATGTCGGGCTTGCCACAGCCGGGTGCGATCCTCCGCCTTGGTGGCCCACTCGAAAGGTCCGCCGCCGAGTTCCGCCGCAATCTCGCCGAAACGCGCCGATTGCTCCTCCACGCCGGCAGAACTGCCGTGGAACTCGACGAACAGCATCGGGCGTTCGGGCAGCGTCAGCCTTGAATAGGCGTTGACGGCTTTGACCTGGAGGGCGTCGAGCAGCTCGATGCGGGCCACCGGAATTGCGGACTGGATGGTCGCGATGGTCGCCTGGCACGCGGCTTCGACGGAGGGAAACGGGCAGATGCCCCCCGCGATGGCCTCCGGAATGCCATGGAGTTTAAGGGTGATCTCCGTGATGACCGCGAGCGTCCCTTCGGAGCCGACCAGCAACCGCGTGAGGTCGTAACCCGCCGCCGATTTGCGGGCGCGGCGCGATGTCGTGATCATCTCGCCGTTGGCGAGCACGGCTTTGAGCGCCAGCACGTTGTCCCTCAAGGTGCCGTAGCGGACCGCGTTGGTGCCGGAAGCGCGGGTCGCCGCCATCCCGCCGATCGTGGCGTCGGCGCCGGGATCGATGGGGAAGAATACGCCGTAGTCGCGCAGATAGGCGTTGAGCTGCTTGCGCGTCACCCCGGGTTCGACCACACAGTCCAGGTCCTCGATATGGACCGCGAGAATCCGGTTCATGTCGCGAAAATCGATGGAAACGCCCCCGAACGGCGCATTGACCTGGCCTTCGAGCGACGTTCCGACGCCAAACGGGATGACCGGCAGTCGGTGGGCCGCGCAGATGCGCACGATCGCCTGCACTTCTTCCGGCGAGGACGGAAACGCGACCGCGTCGGGCGGCTGGTTTGCCACCCAGGTTGTCGTGTTGGCATGCTGGCTGCGGACGGCTGGCGCAACCGAAACGCGGTCACCGAGCCGCTGCGCCAGCGCGGCGAGCGCGGCCGCGCGCGCCTCCTCACCTGGTTGCGGGGGACGGCCGGGAGGCCGCTGCGCCGCAGAGCGGACGCCGGCTGTCATGTCATTTTCTCTCGCGCATGCCGTTCGTCTCACCCGTGTTTATCATAACGCCATAACGTCCCGCGCCGCGCTTCGAGTTTAGGAGACAGGTGCGCATTTCCTGGCATAATAAGGAACCTGGGGGCTGAAACGGGATATTCATTGGGGTGATGTCGCCACTGTTCTTTGCTCCGTTCGTGTCGTCGATCATGCGGGTAGAGCCGGAGTGGATCGACTACAACGGTCATCTTAACATGGCCTACTATAATGTGCTGTTCGACCGCGCCGTCGACGAAGCCTACGAACTGATCGGGGTCGGGGCAGATTACGCGGCGAGCCGCCGGCAGTCGATCTTCACCGCCGAGATCCACGTCCGTTACCTGCGCGAATTGCGCGCCGGTGACCCGGTCCGGGTTACTTTCCAGCTTATCGACTACGACGCCAAGCGGCTGCACTATTTCGAGCAATTATTTCATGCGACCGACGGCTGGGTGTCGGCGACCTCCGAGAACCTGTCGCTCCATGTCGACATGACGTCGAGGAAGACCACGGCATTCCCGCACGAGGTCGCAACCCGGCTTGCCGAGATGAAAGCGTCCCATGCGCTCCTTCCGGTTCCGGAAGCTGCCGGGCGGCGGATCGAGATGTCGGGACGGGGGTGACAATCAGCCGGCTATGACGCGCCGGCTCGGCGCAATCGCAGTCACATCTGCGCCGGGAGCTCCTTCAAAAACTCCGCCACATACGCCTTCCAGAACTTAGCGCGCAGATGGGTGAATTGCCGGGCAATATTGTCACGGCGGAGCGGCGGCGAAATCCGGACTTCACAATATGCGGCGGTTTGGTAATATCGGCGACTCAGAAGGGCGCGTCGCCGATGCGGTGGTTCCGGTCCAATCGAGGCGTGGTTGCGTGGGTGGCGCTGTTTGCGCTGGCTTGCCAGCTTGTGCTCTCGTTCGGCCACGTTCACGCCAGCAAGTTCAGCAAATTCAGCGGCGGCCTGCTGACGTCTGCGGCGGTCGAAACGGGGGATGGTTCGGCTGACGGTCTGCCCTCGTCGCCGCAAAACAAGCCTCTTGCGGGCGATTTCTGCGCCATCTGCGCGAATATCAACCTCGCCGGCGCGCTTGTTCTGCCGGTCCTGGCGGTGCTTCTGACACCGCGCTTATTCACCGGAATATTGCCGTGGTCGTTGGCGGTCAGCGAGCCTGACTCATTCGACCATCGTCCATTTAGCCCCCGCGGTCCTCCCCACGCCTGACATACCGGCCTGAGCCGGCCACCCCGCTCGGATTCGGCTGCGGGGATTCGCCGTGCTTGCGGCTGCCGCGCGATTACTCGGCGCCCTGAGCGCCGCGTCTCGCGCAGTTTCACGCAATCGGCCTTTGTCAGGCATTCCATCAGCTTCGGTTCCGTCTGTCCGCTTGGGGGGGCACATGTTCACGTCAGTTCGAAATGAGTTGCGGCTCGGCAGTTCCGCAGTTGCCATCTTCGCCGCCGTCGGCGCCGCGTCCGCGCAGCAGGCAGGCCAGCCGTCGCCCACCGTTGTGCCTCCGAACGCCACGCTCCCGCAGATCACCGTGACGGCGCCGCGGCGAACAGCGGCGAGGCCCGCACGACCGGCCGCGGTGACAAGGCCGGTCGCGCCGACAACGCCTCCGCCGACCCCCGAGCAGGTCCAGTTGCAAGCCAACCAGGAGGTCGTCCAGCGGACCGAGAACTTCGATCAGCGCCGCGACGGCGTGCTCCTACCTAAGACTGGCACCAGTAACTACCAGTTGAACGCGGGGGATATCCAACAAATACCGCAGGCCAACGCCATTCAGCTCAGCGACTTGGCGCTGCAATTTCCGGGCACATACCAGGACTCGACGAGCCAGGGCGATTTTCACGTCCGCAACGAGCATGCCAATGTCCAATATCGCATCAACGGATTTCTGCTGCCCGACGGCGTCTCCGGTTTCTCGCAGATTCTTGAGACGTCCTTCATCGGCAGCATGCGGCTGATCACCGGCGCGCTGCCGGCGCAATACGGCCTGCACACCTCCGGCATCTTTGACATCACGTCCAAGACCGGAACGGCGCTGGCCAGCGGCAGCGTCGGCGTCTATGGCGGCAGCCGGCAGACCATCTCGCCTTTCTTTGAATATGGCGGGGTCGAGGGCAACACCGAATATTACGCCACCGGCCGCTATTTCAGCACCGGGCTGGGCCTTGAGAGTCCGACCGCGGGCCTCAACGCCATTCACGATTATACGCAACAGGGCAGGCTCTTCACCTACACGTCCACGCTGCTTGATCAGACGTCGCGACTGGTCACCATCGCGGGTTTCGGCGAGACGCGATACGATATTCCCAACAATCCCGGGCAGCCTGGCAACGTGGGTGGCTTTAATGGTCCAGGCGGCTCCCCCTACACGGCCTTTGGCTTCCCCTCTTTCAATTCGGCCAACACCAATCAAAGGCAATACGAAAAGAACGCCTATGGAGTCGTCGGCTGGCAGAAATCCGAAGGCAATCTCGATATGCAGCTCGCGTATTATTCGCGTTACAGCGATCTGCACTTCGTGCCTGACCCGGTCGGCGATCTCTTCCAGAACAACGTTGCATCCGATGTTTTTCGAAGCTCCTTCCTCAATGGCATTTCGGGCGATGCCGCGTACCGCCTGAACGATGCGCACACTCTTCGCGGCGGCTTCTACACGCAAGGCGAGCAGACCAAGATCGCAGCGGTAAGCACCGTTCAGCCGCTCGACCCGGCCGATCCAAGCGGCCTGACGGCGATCGACACGCCGTTCAACATCAACGACACCAGCAGCTTGTTTGGCTGGCAGCTCGGGGGCTATGTCCAGGACGAGTGGCGGCTGACGGACCAGCTGCTATTCAATTATGGCGTGCGGTTCGACCAGATATACCAGTATGTCGACGCGAACCAGTTCAGCCCGCGCGCGAGCTTGACCTACAAGCCGTGGTGGTCGACCATATTCCACGCTGGCTACATGCGGACTTTTACGCCGCCGGCGCAAGTGCTTGGCCGGGTGGCTCAATCCCAACTTTTTGGCCAGGTCGACGCTTTTGGCAATGTTCTCGTTCCCCAAACCACCGCGGCTGCCCCGATCCTCACCGCCGATCAGGCCGCCGTGCTGCCCGGTCAAGTGGCCAATACAAACCTGCGCAATGTCGGAAATATCGAACCCGAGCGGGCGCATGTGGTCGACGTCGGTTTCGTGCAGCAGCTGCTGCCGCAATGTCCGACGGTAAACAGCGGGCCCACCAAGGCGCCTGTCGCGGCCACAAATTGTCCGACCCTGGAGCTCGGCGCCAGCGGCTGGTACAAGATCGCCAAGGACTTGATTGACGACGGTCAGTTCGGCCAGGCTTACGCCCTCACGGCGTTCAACTACGCAAAAGGCGAGAGCTACGGCAGCGAGCTCTCACTCAGATTCAGGTACGGAAACTTCGCCATTGATAACAATTGGGCGTATGGGTTCCAGCACGCGACTCAGGTCGTATCAAACCAAACCCTTTTCAGCCCGGACGACTTGGTTTTCCTCCAGAACCACTGGATCCACACCGACCATGATCAAACTTTCACGGGGTCGGGAAGGGTCTCATACCGGTGGAATGATACCCATAGCTGGTTGGACGGCACTATCGCGACCGTTACCTTTATCTACGGCACCGGCTTGCGGACAACACCGAGCGATGTCGTGTGCCCCAACTGTACCCACCTCCCAGCCTATTGGCAGATGAATCTCGGGCTGTCGCACGAGTTTGCCAATGGCTGGAACGGGCTGCCATATACGGTCCGATTCGACGTGGTCAATGTGACCGACAACGTCTACCTCATCCGCAATGGTACCGGCGTCGGCGTGTTTGCCCCGCAATACGGACCGCGGCTTGGATTCTATGGGGGCATCTCGCAGAAGCTTGGGGCTCCGGATAAAACTCCCGATAGCTCGCCCGGCCTCTACACCAAAGCCGTGGCCCCCACCGCGTACCGTTGGGCCGGCCCCTATGTGGGCGCCAACTTCGGCGGCGCGCTGAGCGCCGGGGAGAACATCATCACGCCGATTGGGAGCGACGCGGCCAATCCAAGCGGCGTGCTCGGCGGCGTCCAACTCGGCTACAATTACAAACTCGCGCCGGCCTGGCTCGTCGGGATCGAAGCCGAACTCGACTGGACATCGGCTCAGGGCAAGAGCAATCTCGTCGATCCGAACGGGACGGCATCCCTCTCCATCACCAGCGACCACAACTGGTATGACACTTTGGATGCCAGGGTTGGCTACCTGATGGGGCCGCTGATGATCTTCGCGAAGGGCGGGGCGGCCTGGATGAATGCCGACTGCCGCTTCGAAGTGAACAGCGGGATCGACGGCGCCAGCATCACCAACACGACCCGCACCGGATGGACGGTCGGCGCCGGCTTCGAATACATGCTCGGCTCTCGTTGGTCGGCAAAGCTCGAGTATGACTATCTCGACTTCGGCAGCGACACGTTGGGCTTCGTGAATCCCCTCGGCAACAGCGTCGCCATCAAGACGGCGGTCAATGAAGTCAAGGCCGGCGTGAACTACCACTTTGACGGAATGCTACCGTTCTGACTGAAACAGCAAATCTCCAACGCATTGGGGCGGGATTGGAATGTTTGCAAATACCCGGTGCAGAGGTGAGAGAATGTTATCGAGATCGGTTGAAACCACCCAATGGGAATGGGTCACGCAGGACCGGATCCCCCGCATATTCGGCGCTGGTCTTGTGGCGTTGATCATCGTCTCCGGCTCGATCTCGGCGCATGGGCAGCAGGGACCGCGAAGCGCGCCGCCGACGCAAGGCGGCTCCGCCCAGACATTCTCGCCCGCACCGCCTGCCGCTTCGTCCCCGGCGCCCGCCGCTCCCCCATTGATTGAAGCGGCGCCTCAACCTGTGGCGCCGCCGGCCGCGGCCAGCACGCCGCCTGGCGCTCCTGAGCGATCCGACATGCCGCTTCCGCCGCCCGGCGCTCCGGTCCCTGCGGACCAGTCGGCGAATGCTCCGTCGGCCGCCGAGCAAGCGGCTTCAGCCATCTTGCCAAAAGATCTGACGCCGTACGGCATGTTCATGTCGGCGGACATCATCGTCAAAGCGGTGATGATCGGCTTGATGTTCGCCTCGGTGCTGACCTGGACGATCTGGCTCGCCAAGACCCTGGAGCTTCTCGGCGTGAAGCGTCGCCTCAGGCGCGCGCAACGTTCGCTCACTGCCGCGCGTTCGCTTGTCGACGCGGCCCCGGCGGCGGCAGGCGCAAGTCCCCACGTCGCCCTCCTGATCGAGGCCGTTGAGGCCGAACTCACGCGTTCCCCCGATCGCCGCGATATCGAAGGCATCAAGGAGCGCATCGCCGCGCGGTTCGAACGCATCGAGGCCGGCGTTGGCCGCAAGATGATGCGCGCCACCGGAATTCTAGCGACCATCGGGGCCACGGCGCCGTTCGTCGGCCTGTTCGGCACCGTCTGGGGCATCATGAACAGCTTCATCGGCATTTCGAAGCTGCACACGACCAATCTTGCGGTTGTGGCGCCGGGCATCGCCGAAGCGCTGCTGGCCACGGCGTTCGGGCTTGCGGCCGCCATCCCGGCGGTGGTGATCTACAACATGTTTGCCCGCTCGATCGCTAGCTATCGCGCGCTCTACGCCGACGCGAGCGTCGATATTCTGACTCTGGTGAGCCGCGACCTCAGTCAGCCGCCCGCCTCGCGGCACGACACACCCCTTCCCTACCCTCCCGCGCGCGCGGGGGAGGGGGTGCGGCGCCCCGCAGCGGTGCCGATGGCGGAGTAGCGGCCCATGAGCATCCGTCTCGACCACGGTGAAGATTCTCTCGATGTTGTCCACGAGATCAACGTGACGCCGTTCATTGACGTCATGCTGGTCCTGCTCATCATCTTTATGATCGCCGCGCCGCTCGCGACGGTCGATGTGGCGGTCCAGCTTCCAACCTCCAATGTGGAACCCCGGCCGCGGCCTGATCAGCCGATCTTCCTGACCATCAGGTCCGACCTGACGCTGTGGCTGGGCGATGCCCCGGTGTCGAGCGCAGGCCTGCAGGCCGCGCTTGACAGCCTTTCAAAGGGCGACCGCAGTCAGCTTGTATACCTGCGGGCCGACAAGTCCCTGCGCTATGGCAGCCTCATGGAGAAAATGAACCTGCTGCGCACGGCCGGCTACACGAAAGTCGCCCTTGTCGGGCTTGACGCGGAAGCGGTGCGGTGAGCGCGGTTGCCAACATAATCTCGGATCGGCGCACAGAGCTGGCGCGCTGGGCTGTTTGCTTTCTGATCGTGGCGGCGGCCCACGGCCTCGGCGCCATGGCGCTCATGAGCCAGGAGACGGAAGCGTCTGATTTCGGCGTCGACACGCCGGTCATGGTGGTCGATCTTCCTGAATCGTTCATAACCAGCCCGGCGCCGGCGCTGGATTTGCCGCCCGGCCCCCTGCAAGAAGAGCAGAGCGACCCGACGCCGCCGCAAAGGGAGGAGACGAAGCCGCCGGAGCCTCAAGCGGAATTGTCTCTGCCAATGCCGGAGCCGCCGAAGCCCGAGCCGCCGTCTGAGGAGAGGCAGGCAACGGCTCCGCCGCAGGCCAACGCGCCGCGCGCAATCGCGCGCTGGGAGAGCGCGCTGGCCGCTCATCTTGAGCGCTTCAAGCGCTATCCGCAGGAGGCGCGTGCGCGCGGAGAGCAAGGCACCGCCACGGTTGCCTTCACGATCGACCATAATGGGCGCCTGGTGTCGAGCCGGATCGTGCAAAGTTCGGGATTCGCCAGACTTGACCAGGAAACGCTCGCCATGCTGGCGCGCGCCCAGCCCATGCCGAAGCCGCCGGACAGCGCCTTGGACAGCGAATTGTCTTTTGTCGTTCCGGTGCGCTTCAACATCAGGTGAGTATCACGATCTGCTTCAAAAACAGGCAGACAGCTAATATAGTGCTCAAAACAAAAAGATGAGAATAACGCACGGCAAAACATGCCGGAGGAAACGCCAATGGCGGACAGTACAAGCGGCGCAGTTGGGCGTCGGCGCCGCATCGCCGTGATCGGCGTTGCCTTCATCATCCTCGCAGGCGGCGGCTTATACTGGTATCAAGTTCGGGGACCCGAACCTGCTCGCGCCGCGCTCCCGGCTGCCCGGCCGGTCCCGGTCAGCGTGGCGGTTGCGGGAAGGCAGGACGTGCCGGTTTATGTTACCGGTCTCGGCACCGTACAGGCATCGTTCACGATCGCGATCCATTCGCAGGTCGACGGCATCATGCGTGAGGTGCTGTTTACCGAGGGCCAGCATGTCAAGAAGGGCGACGTGCTGGCGCAGATCGAGCCGCGCCCCTTCCAGGCCGTACTCGATCAGGCCAAGGCGAAGAGGTCTCAGGACGTAGCGACCCTTGGGGCCGCCCAAAAGGATCTTGAGCGCTCCAAGACGCTGGTGGTGCAGAACGTCGCCACCCAGCAGACGGTCGACCAGCAGCAGGCGAGGGTCGACCAGCTCAAGGCTTCGATCGAGGCCGACGAGGCCGCAATCGAAGCCGCGCAGACCCAGCTCGATTTCACCATGATCAGGGCGCCGAGCGACGGACGCATGGGAGTGCGCCTCGTCGACCCGGGCAATCTTGTGCATGCCAATGATGCGCGGCCGATTGCCAACCTCGTGCTCACCCAGCCGTCCGCAGTGCTGTTCACCCTGCCGATGCAGGTGCTCGATGACCTGCGCGAGGCCATGGCGCGGGGTCCGGTCGAGGTGACGGCGTTCGACCAGAACAATCGCCGCCTTCTGAGCACCGGCAAGCTCCTGCTCATCGACAATGCGATCGACCAGGCAACTGCCACCATCCGCCTCAAGGCGATGTTCGACAATGCGGACGAGCGGCTGTGGCCGGGCGAATTCGTCAACGCCCGCGTGTCGCTGGAGACCCGCCGCAGCGTCATCGCGGTTCCGACTACCGTCGTGCAGCGCGGCCCACAAGGCCTGTTCGCCTGGGTCATCAATGCCGACAACATCGCTGAGCCGCGGCGGATTGAGCTTGGCCCGGCATCGGGCGATCTCACGGTCATCAATTCTGGCCTCGCCGAGGGCGACCGTGTGGTGACCGACGGTCAGTACAAGCTGCAGGCCAACGCACGGGTGACGATCACATCGTCGATCGCGGCGAATGCGCCGCCATCGACATCGCCGGCCGGGGCAGCGCCATGAACCTCTCGGAGCCCTTCATCCGCCGGCCGGTCGCCACCTCGCTGATCATGTCGGCGCTGGCAATGGTGGGGATCGTCGCATTTCCGTTCCTGCCGGTCGCGCCACTGCCCCAGGTGGACTTTCCCACCATCCAGGTCACCGCGACGCTCGCCGGAGCGAGCGCCGAGACCATGGCCTCCTCGGTCGCGGCGCCGCTGGAACGCCAGTTCGGCCAGATCGCAGGCGTCACCCAGTTGACCTCGCTGAGCTCGCTCGGCGTGAGCCAGGTCGTCATCCAGTTCGACCTC
>JAJPKK010000037.1 GCA_021323775.1 Hyphomicrobiales bacterium | reverse complement strand
GCGGCAAAGACCATCCAAGCGATCAAGGCCGCGAGTGATCGCCGGTTGGCCGCTTTTCACGTCCTGCCCCACTCGAAATGCAAAAGAGCCTCCTTTCGCTTGGCTCTGAGAGAGGGGCAGGCCCGTAGGGCGCATCACTCGGCCGCTGCGATCTCGCTCTCCGCCGGAGTTGAATCGATAAATCCGCCCGATTGGCGCCGCCACAGCGCGGCGTAGTGGCCGCCGCTGCGCAACAGCTCGTCGTGCGTGCCTTGCTCAACGATGTGGCCGCGGTCGAGGATGACGAGCCGGTCCATGCGGGCAATGGTCGAGAGCCGGTGCGCAATGGCGATCACGGTCTTGCCGGCCATCAAGGTGTCGAGGCTCGCTTGGATCGCGCCTTCCACCTCGCTGTCGAGCGCTGAGGTCGCCTCGTCCAGTACCAGGATCGGGGCGTTCTTAAGAATGACGCGCGCGATTGCGATGCGCTGACGCTGGCCGCCGGAGAGCTTCACTCCTCGCTCGCCGACGTGGGAGTCATAGCCGCGCCGGCCGCGCCAGTCCTCCAGATCCACAATGAACTCGTGCGCTTGGGCCAGCCGTGCGGCGGCGATGATCTCGGCGTCGGTCGCTTCCGGCCGGCCATAGCGGATGTTCTCGCGGATCGAGCGGTGCAGCAGCGAAGTATCCTGGGTGACGACCGAGATCTGCGACCGCAGGCTTTCCTGCGTGACGACCGCGATATCCTGGCCGTCGATCAGGATGCGGCCGTCTTCAAGGTCGAAGAAACGCAACAGCAGATTGACGAGGGTCGACTTCCCGGCGCCGGAGCGTCCAACGAGCCCGATGCGCTCGCCCGGCTTCACGGTCAGGCTCAATCCGCCGATCAGACCGCTTTCGCGCCCGTAGCCGAACCGCACGTCCTCGAATGTGATCTCGCCGCGGGTTACGTTCAGTTCCTTTGCGCCAGGCCGGTCGGTCAGCCCGATCGGCCGCGCGATCGTCATCATGCCCTCTTGCACGACGCCGATATTCTCGAAGATTTCCGTGACCCGCAGCGCCACCCACCCGGCAGTGTTGATGATCTGCCACGACAGCGGCAAAGCCATCGCCACTGCGCCGACCTCGACTTTGCCTTGCACCCAGAGCGCAATCGCGATGGCGCCGGTGCCGGTCACCAGCATGGCGTTGAGCGTGGTAAGGCTGAAGCTGAACAGCGTGTTGAGCCGCAGCGAGGCGTAGAACAGGCCGGTGTGTTCCTCGATGGCGTCACGCACATAGGCGTCTTCGCGGCGCGCCCGAGCGAACAGCTTCACGGTCAGGATATTTGTGTAGGTATCGACGATGCGTCCCGTAAGCATCGACCGCGCCTCGGAGACCCGCTTGGAGCGGTCGCGCATGCGCGGCACGAATGCGCGCAGAAGCACGAGATAGCTCGCGAACCATACCGAAATCGGCAGCGCCAGCCAGGCGTCGGCGGACGCCAGCAGGACAAGCGCGTTCGTGCCATAGACCATGATGTACCAGACGCCGGTAATGAGGGCGACGAGCGACTCGCGCACCGCCGGCCCCGTCTGCAGCACACGCGTGGCGATGCGGCCGGCAAAATCGTTCTGGAAGAACGCCCATGACTGGCGCGCCACATACCAGTGGTTCTGCCAGCGGATCATGTTGGAGACATTGGCCGCGATCGCCTGGTTGGCGACGAGGTTCTGGCCCGTCTGCGCCAGCGGACGCACGACGAGCAGCACCGCCGCCATTCCGAGCAAAGTTCGCCAGGACTCGTCCCACAGCCGCGCCGGATCGCTTGACGTCACCAGGCTGACCACCCGACCCATAAACACCGGGATCATGGAATCGAGCGTCGCGACCAGGAACCCCACGGCGAACAGCGCTGCAAACAAGCCTTTGGCCTGGCGGGCGAAATGCCAGTAGAACGCGGTCAGCCCGGCGGGCGGCTCAGGCCGCGCCGGCGGTCTCGTGGGATCAAGGGCCTTCTCGAACAGGCGAAACATGGCGCTAACAAGCACAAAAGCGCACCCCGGCACGCCGCGGCTGCCGTGGCAAATGTCATCTCATCGGTGGATGGCCACCTCTACACCGGCATCTTGATCGCGGCAAGGCGGCCCCCGGTTTCAGCTTTGTCATGTCGACGGGGCGCACGAGCGCGCAAATGGCGCCGACCCCGTGGTCGGCCGGTCCGGGCTTTGCCTGCCTTTGATACCGCCAGGCAACCGGGCGCGACCAGGGCCAGCTTAAGCCTTCCATTGCGTCCGCCGCCGGCGGGTGACAGAAGGACCGCCCACGAGACTGATGTTACATGATCGCTCAAAGAACGCGGCGATATGGTTAATGCCGGCAAGCCGACCCCGATGTTGGGCGCAAGTTTTGGAGATAACCGGATTAGGCGCCCTTGTGGGAACTTTTATCGGCAGACCTTGCAGAAAATCCGCACTGGCGCGGCCAACCCCGATCGATCAGCAAGTGCAAGCGGGAGTTTCGGTCTGCGCCGTCATGCGACGCAAAACCCCGTTACCGCGCTCTTCCAACTTTGCTGTTTTTAACTAGGATGTTACCGCATCCAGCCTCAATCGTGAGGAGGAGCCGTGGCGTTAAGGCCGCAACCGCCGGTACCGCAGCTACCGCAGTTTTTCGAGCCGCCGGTCGCTCCCGAGCCCTTGCGCGGGTTGTGGACCGGCGCTCTCGCTGCGGCTTTGCTGATTCTCGCGGCGGTCGGCAGAGTATTTAAGGAGATCGCAGCGCGGTGGCGCGGCATCGTGCTGGCGCACATTTTCTTTCTCACCCTGTGGCTCGCCATGCAGGTCTTCTTTTTCGTCACTGGCGCGTATTGGTGTCTGCCCAGTGAAAATTCGAAATTCGTCGCATGGTTTTCGAAATATTATCCGCAGATAGCGCGGTGCGGACCGGCGGCCTCCTCGCGTGGCGCTGCGCTGCCCGCTAACTCGCTCGCGGAATCTTCCATTGGTTCACCAAAAGCTGCGCCTTCCAGCTCCGCCTCATCCGGCGGTTCTTCGGCGGCCTCGTCCTCTCATTCGCCGTCGCCCTCGTCCCCTCCGTCATCGACTGCGCCATTCTCCGGCTTGACGTCAGGCGGTTCATCAGCATGGTCCAGCAAATCGGTTGCGAACTGCTGGCGCGACCGTTCTGTTGGGAGCGGCAGTTGTTACGGGCGCGGAGAAGCCCGTCGCAAATCGCCGGCGGCCCGCTCTCGTTACCCGGCCTATCCGTGCCGTCGGCCCTCCGAGTGCGGGTGGGACGCTATTTGACCTTACGGTAACGGACGTTACGGCTTTGGCGCGACCGCAGAAGGGCCGCCGCGCGGCGCGGCGTTGGCCGGTCCCCCCTTACTCGCACACCTGGACTTGCGGGCGCACCCACATGCCTCTGAAGCTATCCCACACCGGCGCGCCCGGCGCATAATAGCAAGATGGCGCCGGCACGTATGCGGGCGGCGGCGGCGCATAGGCGGGCGCCGGATAATAATAGGCCGGCGGAGGCGGCGGCGCGGGCCGCACCGCGGAGCCGATCAGCGCTCCGGCCGCGAGACCGCCAAGGATGCCGGCCGCCACCTGACCATTTTCTGCGCGTGCCTGGATCGGCGCAGCCGCCAGGGCCGCCGCCAATCCGATTGCCACATTGGTTCTCATGACAGCCTCGAACAGCAGGATAAGGGACAACTCTAGCGGCGCTTCGTTTAGCGATCGTAAATTGCTGGTCACGCCTCGGGCCGGTTGAGCGTCAGCCAAACCCGTCTCCCTCCCTGCCCCCCGCAGGCGGGGGTGAATAGGAAGGGGCGCGGGGCCAATGGTGGGTTCGCTTTGCTCAACCCACCTGCGAACTACGGATGAGTCTCTCTCTGAACGCCGCCGCTCATTCGTCGCGGTACACCCGTTCGCGGCGCTCGTGACGTTCCTGCGCTTCGATGGACAGCGTTGCGATGGGTCGCGCCTCAAGGCGCTTGATCGAGATTGGCTCCCCTGTCTCTTCGCAATATCCGTAGGTGCCGTCCTCGATGCGCGAAAGCGCTTCGTCGATCTTCGCGATCAGCTTGCGCTGGCGGTCGCGCGCGCGCAGTTCGATGGCCCGGTCGGTCTCCGATGAGGCCCGGTCAGCAAAGTCAGGGTGATTCTGGTTCTCATCTTGGAGATGCTGCAAGGTCTCTCTTGCTTCTCTAAGGATATCCTCCCTCCAAGCAAGTAACTTTTGCCGGAAATACTCGCGTTGGCGATCATTCATGAACGGCTCTTTGTCGGTCGGCCGATAGGGCTTGCCCTTATCCGCACCCATCTCTTCCGGCTCCCTGGCGCAAAACTCGTTGTTTTTGTTCGAGAAGCCAACGCAAGGCGGACCTTATATGGCACCGCCCGGCGAGGCCCTGAAGTCACAAGTATATGATTCGGATCACTAAAATGCGACAAAAAACATCATCGCGGCTAAGTTGCGACGCAATTCTTTCCGGCTTCTCGCGGGAATTTGATCGAAACCCTGGCAGTTTCGCACGTCTGGGCGGATCGCCTGGGCATCATCTTGGCGAGTCCTGTCTGGGCTTCTGTAAGTTCCCCGCGCATCGTGGAGACGAAGCCCCCGCTGACCAGCGGTTCGCCGCTGCGCTGGAACTGGCAAGGCCGGTCCATTAACATCCGTTGCAAACGCCAGACCCTACCGTGCGCCGCTCTCCCTAGCAGGGGGAGGCAGACTCTGGAAGAGAGTCCGGGCGGGGTTGATGGCCGTGCAGCATTTGCAGCGCCGGTCCTCTTCCTGGGGCGTTGCGCGCTGACCTCCTGTTGAGGGGAGTTGATGCGCCCCAAATGGGCGATAGGGATCGGGCCAGGCCGGGGATGAAATGGCTTCAGATTCAATAGCAACCGCCGGAGCCAGGCGGCCGGGGCGGGCATGGCGTCTCAGGATCGCGCTTGCCCTTGTCGTGTGGACGGCCGCATCCGCGGAGGCGCAGCCCGCATATCCCAACCGCCCCGTCCGCATCATCGTGCCCTACGGACCGGGCGGCGTCGCCGACGTCACCATGCGTCTCATCGCCGACAAGCTCGCCCAGAAGCTTGGCCAGCAGTTCATCGTCGATAACCGGCCGGGCGCCGGCGGCATCGTTGCCGCCAAAGCCGCGGCCCAGGCCGCGCCGGATGGCTACGTGCTGCATCTCACCAGCAACGGCACTGCTATTTCGACCGCGCTGTTCCGGCAGCTCCCCTATGACGTGCTGCGGGATTTCACCCCGATCACAATCACGGCCTGGTTCGACCTCATCATCGCCACGAAAGCGAGCGGGCCGCTCCAGACTGTCGCCGACATTCTCAATGCGGCGCGCCAGAGCCCAGGGAAGCTGAATTTCGGAACGATAGCGCCTGGCAGTACGCAGAACCTGTCGGCGGAATTGTTCAAAAGCATGGCCGGCATCGACGTTGCCATATTGACCTACCGCACCACGCCTGAGCTTGTGGCGGGCCTGATGCGGGGCGATGTGCAGGTCGGCTTCGAATACTACGCAGGCCTCAGTGCCCCGGTCAGCAGCGGCCAGCTCAAGGCGGTTGCGACGACCGGCAGCACGCGGACCCGTGCGCTGCCGGCGGTGCCGACCGTCAGGGAAAGCGGGCTGCCGGCCTATGTGGTCGAGAGCTGGAACGCGCTCTCAGGTCCTGGCGGCATGCCCGAGGACATCGTGAGATTTCTCAACCGCGCCGTAAACGACGTCTTGAACCTGCCCGAAGTCAAAGAGAAGGCAATGCTCAACGGCATGGAGGTGCGCGGCACCACTCCGGAGGAAATGCAGTCGCGCATGGAGGCCGACATCGCCAAATGGACCGCTGTGATCGAGAAGGCCGGCATCGAACGGCAGTAGACGGAGGACAGACGATGGAGGCGGATGACAGATGACAATGAACGGAGCACGATGATCCGGTATCGAATCTCTGTCCATCGTCTGTCCCGTTCGTCTGTCCTCCGAGAGGCTGCCACGCATGAGCCCCGCTTCCGAGCCGCTGCATCTGCGCACGCTGCTTGCCACTTATCCGCACACCGCCCCCCTCAAGAACGGCGAAGTCACGTCGACGCGCGTTGCGCTCGATTTCAAGGACGTCACGCCCGTGTGGAGCGGCTTCAAAGCGATGGTGCGCCGGCAAGAGTTCGACGTGTCCGAGATGGCGATCGTCACCTATCTGATCGCGAGGTCTTATCGCAAGCCGATGGTGCTGCTGCCGGCCGTTATGACCGGGCGGATCCAGCACGCGTGGGCGATCTACAATGGCGAGCGCGGCACGCTGACGCCCGCCGACCTCAAGGGAAAACGCGTCGGCATCCGCTCATTCACCACCACCACGGGCGCCTGGCTGCGCGGGATGTTCGAGAACGATTACGGACTTGACCTCGCCAGCGTGCGCTGGATCACGTTCGAGGAGCCCCACGTCGCTGAATATGTGGATACCACCGACCGCGCGCCGGAGGGTAAGAAGATCCTCCCGATGTTGTTTGCGGGTGAACTCGACGCCGTCCTGGGCGAGCGCTCCGACGACCCCCGCGCAAAATCGCTGTTCGGCGACCCGGCGGCGGCCGCTCGCGCGTGGTATCAAAAGCACCACATCGTGCCGCTCAATCACATGGTGGTCGTGAGCGCCGAGCTGGCGAAATCGCGTCCTGATATCGTGGCGGAGGTGTATGGGCTGCTGCGAGAGGGCAAACGCCGCGCGCCGCCGCCTACCGACGGACCGGATACCACCCCGTTCGGCGTCGAGGCCTGCCGGCCGGCGCTTGAGCGCATCATCGATTACGCCGTGCAGCAACGCCTCATTCCACGGCGGTTCGACGTGGACGAACTGTTCGACGAGACGACGCTGAACATGAAGTGACTTAACTCTTATTTCGCCCCCGACCGCGATTGGTTCTGGCCAGATGCTGGCGCCGCGCCGCGCACGCCCGACCAGGGGTCTGACCTGGCTTTTCCATCGGGAATCTTGTTGACGCCTGATCTGTATCCGGCTTCGCGGTCCCGTTCCTGCTTCACTTCCGCATCGGTTTTGATCTTGACGCCTTCCCCGGCCAGGTTGGGGCTGAACTGAGCGTAGGCAGGCGTTGCCATCGCGGCGACCACGAGCGCCAAAACGGTGTATCTCACGGCCTTGCTCTCCTGTAAGACTCCGCCCTCCCCGCTTGCCGGCGCTGGGGAGCGCGGGCTCCGAACTTACTCCATCAAGGCACGATCGCAAGACACATCGCGACGGTGCCCCGGGTCGCTCTGCCTCCCTGCCGGTCTCCGCCAGCGGTGGACATCAGGAAGGGATGATCTCGTTGCAAAAATCTGCGATTCTGTATGATGGCGGCAGGCGTGGGAAGCAACAGGGGACGTATTGCGTCTGGCCGCCGCTGATTGCGGCTTCGCCTGATCCGCCCCAGGCGAACGAATTGAGGGAGGACCTATGCCGAGCCAAAGCACATTGCGCGTCGTTGCGGTCGCCGCGGCACTGATGGCGGCAAGCACGGGCGCCCTCGCATTCGACGAAACCAGGTATCCGGACTGGTCAGGTCAATGGATGCGCCCGCCGGGCGTTGGATTTCAGTGGGACATCACCAAAGCTCCGGGACTTGCCCAACAGGCGCCGCTGACGCCGGAATATCGGGCCGTGCTGGAGGCGAGCCTTGCAGACCAGGCAGCGGGCGGACAAGGCGGAGACAATCTGGTCACCTGCCGCACCAACGGCATGCCGCGCATGATGTCGGTCGCGTGGCCGATCGAGTTTGTCATCCTGCCGAATATCACCTACGTGAACTTCCATCCGTTTCTGCCGCGCCGCATCTATACGGATGGGCGCAAGTGGCCCACCGACATCGAGCCGTCCTTTGCGGGCTACTCGATCGGCAAATGGCTCGACACCGACGGCGACGGGCGCTTCGACACGCTCGAGGTGGAGACGCGTAACTTCAAGGGCCCGCGCACCTACGAGCCGAGCGGCATACCGCTGCACGACGACGGCGAGTCCGTCATTCTGGAGCGTATTTATCTCGACAAGGCCGACCCGGACATCATGCACAACGACATCACGACCATCGATCACGCGCTGACCCGTCCATGGACCGTGAACAAACGCTATCGCCGTGACCGCAACGTCATCTGGTTCGAAGACAATTGCACCGAGAACAACCGTCACGTCATTGTCGGCAAGGAAGACTACTTTCTGAGTGCGGATGGCTACCTGATGCCGACCCGGAAGGACCAGCCGCCGCCGGACTTGCGGTATTTCAAGGCGCGGAAGTGAGGCGCTGGCTCTGTCGCCTGGTCACCGGCAGGGGGACAAAGGCGGCCGTGAAGATGCTGTTTATGCGCGGGCCGGGCCCGCCTTTGCCCACGCGGTCCGCCCTCTCATGTCGAAGGACCCTCTGGATCGCGTGGGCAAAATCGCCCGGCGACGCTGTGTTTGTGGCTCGTGCTACCAGCGATTTTGCCCACCCTGAGCGTCTGTTGCGGACGATCGCACCGCCAGCGATTTTGACGCGGGAACTTGCTATCCGAAGCGGCTGTTCGCACAATCCGGATGTTTCGCTTTTGCCCACTCAACTGTCGCCCACTCAAAACCGCGGAGTCGCCGCCATGGCTACTTACAATATCCTGATTATGGGGGCATCCTACGGGTCGCTTCTCGCCTCCAAAATTCTGTTCGGCGGCCACAGCGTAACGCTCGTCTGCCTTCCTGCGGAAGCCGACCTCATCAACGCGGAGGGCTTTCGCGTCCGCCTGCCGGTGAAAGGACGGAAGGATCCGGTCGAGATCGACTCGCGCAAGCTGCCCGGCAAGGTCTCCGCTACCGGAGCAGGCGGCGTCAACCCGGCCGACTTCGACCTGGTGGGGCTGGCCATGCAGGAGCCGCAGTACCGTTCTCCCGGCGTGCGCGAACTGCTCGATGCGGTCGCGAAGTCGAAGGTGCCGTGCATGTCGATCATGAACATGCCGCCGCTGCCTTACGTGAAGCGCATCCCCGGCCTCAATTACGATGGACTGAAGGCCGCCTATACGGACCCGAGCGTGTGGGACAGCTTCGATCCGCAGTTGGTGACGCTGTGCAGCCCGGACCCGCAGGCGATCCGGCCGCCCGAAGAGAAAGTCAACGTCCTGCAGGTGACGCTGCCGACCAATTTCAAAGTCGCAAGGTTCGCCGACGATCGCTACACGGCGATGCTGCGCCAGCTCGAAAAGGAGATCGAGGCGATCCGCTTCGAGGCGCCCGAAGGCAAAATCGAACTGCCGGTGAAGCTCAAGGTTCACGACTCGATCTTCGTGCCGCTTGCCAAGTGGGCGATGCTGCTGGCCGGCAATTACCGCTGCATCACGCGGGACGGCATCAGAACCGCGCAGGAGGCAGTGCACTCCGATCTCGAGGAAGCGCGCTCGGTTTACAATTTCGTGTTCGACCTTTGCGTCAAGCTCGGCGCTGCTCCGGGCGATCTCGTGCCGTTCGAAAAATACGCGGCGGCGGCAATGAGCCTGACACGGCCGGCCTCGGCGGCGCGCGCCCTGCAGAACGGCGCGCCCAACATCGAGCGCGCCGACAAGCTCGTACAGTTGATCGCCGCCCAGAAGGGCCTGCGTCACCCGGTGATCGACGCGGGCGTGGCGCTGGTCGACGCGCGGCTTGAGGTCAACCGCAAGAAGGCGGCTTGAACAGGTATCGCTCAGCCTTGCAGCCGGTTGAGCGTCAAGCGAAAGCCGGGGACAGCGCTGCAACGAGGAGCGGCGCTCCCGGAGTTCGCTGACGCTCAATCCCGGCTGCACCCACCCTACCGACCCGGAGAAAAATCATGAGCATGCGGCGAACAAGATCGAGGATATTGGCAGCCACAACCGTCGCACTTGCGGGCTTGTCGTTGCCCGCGGGCTCAATCGGCGTGGCAACAGCCCAGGAGCAGAGACCTGCCGCGGCGCCGGCCGCGAATCGGATCGCGCCGCATCCCTCAACCCAGGAGCCGGCCCACCGCATGACCTTCGATCAAGTGGTGGCGATGGAACAATCGCTCTCCAACTGGGGACGCTGGGGCAAAGATGATGAGCGCGGCACGCTCAACCTGGTGACGCCGGAAAAAACCAAAGCGGCGCTCCGGCTCGTCAAGGACGGAACGATCGTCTCGTTGGCGCGCTTCGCGAGCCTTGAGAAGGCCATCGACAACTTCAACTTCGGCCCGACCAGGCACGAGATGTGGTACGGGCTCGCTGGTCCGCCCAAGCCAGGCGAGACGCGCGGCGCGCTCGACACCATCAGCTACGGCCTTCACGACGGCACGAATTCGCATCTCGATGCGCTTTGTCACTACACCCTGCTGCGCGACGGCAAGGTCGTGATCTACAACGGCCATCCGTCGGCCACTGAGGAAGGCTGCTCGAAAAACGCCATCGATCGCATGGGGCCAGGTTTTGCGACGCGCGCGGTCCTCATCGACATGCCGCTGCTCAAGGGCGTTGAATGGCTCGATCCGCATGCGCCGATCTATCCCGAGGACCTCGAGGCCTGGGAGAAATTCGCCAATGTCAAGATCGGCAGCGGCGACGCGGTTCTGGTCCGCACCGGCCGGTGGGCGCTGCGCGCCGCCAAGGGGCCGTGGCCCCAGGCGCGCGAAGCGGCCGGATTGCACGCGTCCGTGATGCCGTGGCTGAAGCAGCGCGACATCGCCCTCCTCGGCAGCGATGCCGTCAACGACGTGCAGCCGTCCGGAATCATCGGCGGCTCCGGGGAGGCCGCCAACCGCCCGGTCCATCTGATTTCGATTGCCGTCATGGGAATGCCGCTGGTCGACAACGGCTATTTCGAAGACGCCGCCAAGGAAGCCGCCGCGCGCAAGCAGTGGGAGTTCTTCATGACGGTGCAGCTGACCGGGCTCACAGGCGGCACGGCGACGAATTTCAACGCGCTGGGGATTTTTTAGTTCAGCGTGGTTATGGATTCCGGGCTCGCCACCTTCGGTGGCGGCCCGGAATGACGTCGATGGGTATGACGCATTAGAGTCACCGCATGATGTTCATCAGAACATCAGCTGACCGCGACGGGCTTCGCCTTTTCTCGTGATCTGATCCACGACAGAGCGGACAACGTTGATCGGGATAGCGAACCCCATTCCGGGATTGGTGTTGCCCGCCCCAATGAAGGCCGTGTTGATGCCGACAAGCTCGCCGCGGAGATTGACCAGTGCTCCTCCGGAGTTTCCCGGATAGATCGCAGCATCGGTCTGAATGAAGTCTTCGTATTGCTCGATGCCAAGCTTGTTCCGGTGCAGAGCGCTGACGATCCCGGAGGTCACCGTCTGACCGACCACAAATGGATTGCCGATGGCGAGAACGAAATCGCCCACCTCCAGCCGATCTGAATCTCCAATCGGAATGGCCGCCGGCATGTTTTCTTGCACCCTGATCACAGCCACATCGGTACGGGGATCGGACCCGACGAGCTTGGCCTGCAACTCGCGGCCATCGGCGAGGGCTACCGTGATCTCGTCGGCGCCGGCAATGACGTGAGCATTGGTGAGGATGACGCCCTGGCGCGCGTCGATCACCACGCCGGAGCCGGTCGCTCGCGCTTGACGGTCGGAGGCAAGGTCGCGCGGGCTCGCGGCACGCTGCGCCCGTTGACCCTTGCCTGGCGAGGAATTCGTTGCGGCGTTGCTTGAATTCGTTGCGGCGTTCGCGCCGCCCCTGATCGCAATGCTGACCACGGCGGGCGTTACCTGCTTGAGAAGCGGGGCAAGCGAGAAGGCGCCGCTGGCTTGCTCCAGCATCGGCAGCGGTACGCTCGCATGAGCGTTTATGCTTCCGACGGCGAGCGCGAGGCTTAATGCCGCGATTTTAAGTCGTGTTCTCATGTCGCAATCCTCGCGTCATGCTGCAAACCGTGCGTTTTTTCTGAGAGACTCAGAGGCGGCCGGCCCGAAGGCCGGCCTGCGTCCGAATGCTCGACTGCGCCAGTTCGCTGTCCCTACGCAGCTCGAAGCGGACGTTGATATCCGATCGGCGCCGAAACAGCCGTGCTGTGAGCCGCAGCCAGCGCGCCGGCCGCCAGCGCGGCCGAAGCGGTGACGAGGACGACAGCGATGCCAAGCGTGAACATATCTTTTCCTCTCACATTAACCGAACGGTTCGGTCGAGCGTTACTTACTCAGCGCCCCCGTCCCCAATCCCGGTTCAGCTCGAAGCGGATGTTGATATCCGGATCGCTGCCGACATGGGCGCCGGCGGGGTTGTACACGGTGTAGTAGACGTCGTGGCTCGGGGCGGTGTTGTGAGTTGTCGTGGCCGCCAGTGCGCCCGAGGCGGTGACGAAGATGACGGCGAGTCCAAATGCCGCTTTGGAGAACATGTGTCCCTCCATGTATGGAAAATATTGACCAAACGGTTTAGCCATCGCTTGGCACTCAGCGGCCTCGCGTCCAATCCCGGTTCAGCTCGAAACGGACGTTG
>JAJPKK010000027.1 GCA_021323775.1 Hyphomicrobiales bacterium | reverse complement strand
TGATCGTCTCCATCATGTCGGCCGGCCGGTCGGGGAGCGCCTACACGGCAGAGCTGGGATCGATGAAGATGCGCGAGGAGATCGACGCGCTGCGCACCATGGGGTTCGATCCGGTTGAAATTCTGATCCTGCCGCGGGTCGTCGCGCTGGTTTGTGCGCTGCCGATTCTGGCATTCCTCGGCGCCATGGCGGCGCTCTATGGCGGCGGGCTTGTGGCCTGGCTCTATGGCGGAATGAGCCCCGCGAGCTTCATCGCGCGCCTAAGAGAAGCGATTTCGGTGACGCATTTCGGGGTCGGCATGATCAAGGCGCCGTTCATGGCGCTGGTGATCGGCGTCGTCGCCTGCAGCGAAGGCCTGAAGGTGAAAGGCAGCGCCGAATCCCTCGGGCTCCAAACCACCACTTCAGTGGTGAAATCGATCTTTCTCGTCATCGTGCTGGACGGTCTGTTCGCCATGTTCTTCGCATCGATCGGGATGTGACATGGACGCGTCGGCCGCCCAAGTGATGATCGAGGCGCGCGACCTTGTGGTCGGATTCGCCCACCAGGTCGTGCTCGACCATCTGACGCTCGATCTGCGGCGCGGCGAAATCCTCGGTGTCGTCGGCGCATCGGGCAGCGGGAAATCCGTGCTCTTGCGCACGCTCATCGGCCTGATCCCGAAGCGCCAGGGCCGCATCGCGTTTCCCGGCCTCGCCCGCGAGGGCGCCGACGTCATAGACATCGGCATGGTGTCGCGCCGCTGGGGCATCCTGTTCCAGCAGGGCGCGCTGTTCTCGTCGCTGACCGTGCGCCAGAATATCCAATTTCCGCTGCGGGAAAACCTCACCCTGTCGGCCCCGCTGCTTGACGAGCTTGCCACAGCGAAGCTCGAAATGGTCGGGCTCAGTGCCCGCGACGGCGACAAATTCCCGGCGGAGATTTCGGGCGGCATGACCAAGCGCGTTGCGCTCGCCCGCGCGCTCGCCCTCGATCCGGAGGTCGTATTTCTCGATGAGCCGACCTCGGGCCTCGACCCGATTTCGGCCGAGGAGTTCGACGTGCTGATCCGCGCCCTGCAACAGACGCTGGGGCTGACGGTATTCATGGTCACGCACGATCTCGACAGCCTGCACGCGGTGTGCGATCGCATCGCGGTGCTGGCGGAGGGCAAGATCGTGGCCGACGGGCCAATGTCGGCAATGCTCGCTTCGGAGCACCCTTGGGTGAAGTCCTACTTCCGCGGCAAACGCTCACGCGTGCTCACAGCAGCGCCTAACTGACGGCGACACGCAATGGAAACCCGCGCCCCTTATGCTTTGATCGGCCTGTTCGTCCTCGCCGTCATCGGCGGCGCGTTCGGCTTCGTGTACTGGCTGCAAAATACGGGCGGCCTCGGCGAGCGCGCGGTTTATCGGGTTCGCTTCGAGAGCACGGTGTCGGGCCTGCTCACGGGCGCGGCCGTGCTGTTCAACGGCATCCGGGTCGGCGAGGTAACGGGCCTCGGGCTCGACGCGCACAATCCGAGGCAGGTCATGGCGACCATCACGGTTGCAGCCGATACGCCGGTGCGCGTCGACACGCAGGCCGGGCTCGAGTTCGAGGGATTGACCGGGGTCCCGGTGATCGCGCTGCGCGGCGGGGCGCCGGAAGCGGCGCGCCTTGCGCGGGCGGACGGCGAGGCGCCGACGCTGAGGGCCGATCCGGCGGCCGGCGAGAGCATGACGGACGCTGCCCGCCAGGCGTTGCGCCGGATCGATGCGGTGCTTGCCGATAACTCCGATGCGCTCAAGAGCTCAATCGCCAATCTCAACACCTTCACGAACGCCCTGGCGCGCAATTCGGACCGGGTTGACACAATCATCTCGGGGCTCGAACGCATGGTTGCCGGTACGCCCGCGAAGCCGCCGCCGGCTTTCTATGACATCACGGCGCCACGCGCCTTTCCGGCATCCGCGGCGCCCGCCAAGGTGCAATTGGTCATTCCCGAACCCAACGCCCTGCTCGCCTTCGATACGCCGAGGATCATCTTCGCGCCGGGGGCCGGCGACGGCCCTCCGGTTGAGGTTGCGCAATGGCGTGACAATATCCCGAAGCTGATCCAGGCCAAGCTCATCGAGAGCTTCGAGAACGCAAACTACCTCTCGGCCGTTGCCCGCCCGATCGAAGGGCTCGCCGCCGACTATCAACTGCTGATCGATGTTCGCGATTTTGAGATCTCGCCGGCGAAGAAAGGCGCCGATTCGGCCACCGTCGCTCACGTTGGATTTGCAGCGAAGATCCTCGGTGGAGACGGCAAGATCGTCGCCTCGCGCACCTTCGACGCCGCCGCGCCTGTCCGCGACACGGGCACGGGCGGTGCCGTCGCGGCGCTCAATGATGCGTTCCGTGCCGCAGCGACAGATTTGGTGGTTTGGGCTCACGGTGCGGTTTGAGGAAGCGAGGTTTCCGGCATGCTCTCAAGCGTTAATGTAGCGCCACAACAGTAGTGGACACACTGTGAGCACGTATCGTCTCGAAGCGCTGATGGCGCCGCGTTCGATCGCTGTCGTCGGCGCGAGCCCGCGAGAGCATTCGCTCGGGCGCATCGTGCTGCGCAATGTGCACGCAGCCGGCTTCGCGGGCGCCATTCATCTCGTCAATCCCCGCTACCCGGAAATCGACGGCGTGAAGGCAGTGGGCGGTCTCGACTCGCTTAGCGCGCCGCCAGACCTGTTGGTGATCACGGCGCCGGCCTCGGAGGTTCCGGGCATCATTGCCGCTGCCGGTGCCAAGGGCGTGGCCGCCGCCGCCGTCATCAGCGCCGGCCTTGGCCATGGTGCAGGCTCGTTGGCCGAGGCGGCGCGTGTCGCCGCGCGTGCCCACGGACTGCGCGTGCTCGGACCGAACGGCCTGGGCCTCATCGTGCCGGGGCGCCGTCTCAACGCGAGTTTCGCTCGCCGCATGCCCGCCAAAGGCAATCTCGCCCTGATCTCGCAATCGGGCGCCATTGCGGCCGGACTGGTCGAATGGGCGGCACATCACGCGGTTGGCTTCTCTGCAATCGCGTCAATCGGCGACGCGATCGACGTCGATTTCGGCGACATGCTCGACTATTTCGCCCTCGATGGCAAAACCCGCGCGATCCTGATGTATATCGAGTCGATTCGGGATGCGCGCAAATTCATGTCGGCGGCCCGCGCGGCGGCGCGCACAAAGCCGGTGATCGTCGTCAAGGCCGGCCGCCACGCCCAGGGCGCGCGCGCCGCGACAACGCATACCGGCGCGCTCGCCGGATCGGACGCGGTCTACGATGCGGCGTTCCGCCGGGCCGGCCTTTTGCGGGTGTTCGATCTCGAAGAATTACTCGCCGCCGCCGAGACGCTCGGGCGGCTGCACCGAGCGCGCGGCAAGCGGCTCGTGATCCTGACCAACGGAGGCGGGATCGGGGTGCTGGCGGTCGATCGGCTGATCGATCTTGGCGGGACGCTCGCGGAATTGTCGCAGGAGACGCAGGCAAAGCTCGACGCCGTCCTGCCGCGCGGCTGGTCGAATGCCAATCCGGTCGACATTATCGGCGATGCCGATGCGGCGCGCTATGCGGCGGCGCTCGACATTCTGCTGGCCGATCGCGACAGCGATGCGGCGCTGGTGATGAACGTGCCGACGGCCCTCGCCTCCTCCACCGAGGCGGCCACTGCGGTGGTGCGGAGCGTCACCAGTGAACGAGCGCGCGTCCTGCAGCCGAAGCCGGTCTTCGCCGTGTGGGTCGGAGAGGATCAAGCCGCCGCAGAGGCATTCGAAGCAGCTGCCATCCCGAGTTTCATCAACGAAACCGATGCAATTCGCGGCTTCATGCATCTGGTGCGCTATCGTGAAGCGATCGACGCCTTGATGGAGACGCCGCCGAGTCTGTCGGCCGACTGGATGCCGGGTGTGGAGGGGGCGCGCCGCGTGGTGGCGCGCGCTTTGAGCGAGGGCCGGAACTGGCTCGATCCGCTCGAAATCGGCGAGCTCTTTGCGGCATACCGCATCCCCATCGCGCCGGCCGTGCTCGCCCGCGATGCCGAGGAGGCGGTGGCAGTGGCGGCGCCTCACCTCGCGCGCAACGAGGCTGTTGCCGCGAAGATCCTGTCGCCGGACATCATCCACAAGTCCGACGTGGGCGGCGTCCGATTGAATCTAACCAATGCAAGTGCGGTTCGTGAAGCCGTCAATGACATTCTTGCAAGGGCGCGTGTCGCGCTCCCGGACGCGCGCATCCGCGGCGTCACCATTCATCCGATGATCGTCAAGCCGAAGGCGCAGGAGCTTATTGTCGGCATCGCGGATGATCCAACCTTTGGTCCTGTGATCGCGTTCGGCTGCGGCGGCACAGGCGTCGAGGTGATCAACGACAAGGCATTGGCCCTGCCGCCGCTCGATCTCAAACTCGCGCATGAACTCATCGGCCGCACCCGCATCGCCAAGCTGCTGGCCGGTTATCGCGACGTGCCGGCGGCGGATGTAGGAGCGATCGCCCTGGTCCTGGTCAAGGTGGCGCAGCTCGCGGCCGATCTGCCCGAACTGCGCGAGCTCGACATCAATCCGTTGCTTGCCGACAAGGACGGCATCATCGCGCTCGATGCACGCATAGCCGTCGCGCCTGTCGAGGTAACTGCCGCCTCCCAGCCGCGCTTTGCGATCCGGCCCTACCCAAAGCAGTGGGAGCGCCGCACCGCGCTCGCGGACGGCACGGCCGTGGTGGTGCGGCCGGTCCGTCCCGAGGACGAAGAGCTGATGCGCCGGTTCTTCGACCGTGTGACGGCGGAAGATCTGCGCCTGCGCTTCTTCGCGCCCGTCAAGGACATCGGCCACACCTTCATCGCGCGCCTTACCCAGCTCGATTACGCGCGCGCAATGGCACTCATCGCAATCGGCGAAGCGTCAGGAGAGATGCTTGGCGGCGTACACCTGCATGCCGATGCCAATTACGAGAACGCCGAATACGCCATCCTGGTGCGCTCCGATCTCAAGGGGCGCGGCATCGGATGGCTATTGATGCAGACGATCATCGCCTATGCGCGCGCCGAAGGCATACGCCGGATCAAAGGCGAGGTGTTGCGGGAGAACCTCACCATGCTCGCGATGTGCGAGGAGCTGGGCTTCCACGCGGTGGCGGATCCGGAGGACCCCGGAGTCGTCGATGTGTCATTGGAGTTGAAGTGAGCACCCTATGGAATCGCTCGCACGGTGCGCACTCTTCGACAAGCTCAGAGCGAGGCGTGCCCACCGGCCTTCCCGCGCGAGCGAAGCGCGCGAGGTGGGCGCGGGCGCGCAAGAGCACGCCTTGCCCAGGCTGCAACCGGAAATTCTGTTCAATCGACATCCGCTAATGCGGGTGCAAATCGCGCGTCTGGTGTTCGGCCCACCACAGAACCAGGGCGAAGCCTGTAAATGCGATAGTGATTGCAGCGACCACAATGGCGCTTTCGATCGGCATGAACCTTCTCCAGCTTTTAATCGAATCGTGACCGCATCGGCCAATCGCGTCGTTGATCCACTTTGAAACCGCATTGTCAGATGCGCGGCGGGTTTGCGCTTCCGCTTGCGACAGGGCGCCGATTCGCGTGAAGTTCCGCTGGCCCCGGTCGCCGCCAGCGGCAACTCCCGGGGCCTGCGTCCTAGGCCAGTGGCTACCCCCGTAATCACCGACCTTGAGACGCACCGGCAAGATAGTCTGCTGACGTCGGCGCTCATTGACACAGATCAAGGTGAAGCGCTCTGCGCGTTACATCCCGCGAACGCTCTGGGCTCTGACCGGTTAGCGGGAACGCAGCCCCGTCCTCTTGATTTGTCTCAATGCCCGTCAGCGCGGCTCATGCGACAGCGCCAAGCGTGAAAAAACGATCAGCGCCCGAGAGCCGAAGATGTGCTGGTGCGGCTGCAGACGCTTGAGTTTGAACGGACGGCAGGACAGAGCCGATGGCTTGAGCTGATTGGGCCAGAGCCGACGCGAGACTGGGTGAGCGTTATGAAAGCCAAAGACGTAATGACCCCCAATGTGATCAGCATCGCGCCCGACGCGTCGGTGCTCGAGGCATTGCGGTTGATGCTGCAACACCAGATCAGCGGTCTGCCCGTTGTGGACCGCAACGGCGACCTGGTGGGCATCGTCACGGAGGGCGATTTCCTCCGCCGCACCGAAACCGGCACCGAGCGCAAGCGGCCGCGCTGGCTCGAGTTCCTGGTCGGCGCCGGCACGCTCGCCCGCGACTACGTGCGTTCGCACGCTCGCCGGGTCAACGAGGTAATGACGTATGACGTCGAGACCGTCAGCGAGGAAGCGCAGCTCGGCGATATCGTCAACCTGATGGAGAAACGCCGGATCAAACGGGTCCCGGTGTTACGCGACGGTCGGCTCGTCGGCATCGTCAGCCGCGCCAATCTGCTGCGCGCATTGGCGAGCGTAGCGGCTGAGATCGGTCCCGGGCTTGAGAGCGATGAAGCTATTCGCGACCGGGTGATAGCCGAGTTGGAGCGCCAAAGCTTCGGGCCAGGGCACCTGATCGACGTCGTTGTTCGAAACGGCACCGTCGAGCTGTGGGGCACCGTTGTCGACCCTGCCCAGCGCGACGCCGCGCGCGTGGCGGCGGAAACGGTGCCGGGCGTGAAGGCCGTGAAGAGTCACATCGTTTGGGTCGAGCCCATGTCCGCAATGGTGTTCGGCGATCCCGACGATGAGACTGCCGACGCGACCGCGGCGCCGCCGGCGCGACAGCCGCAAGGCTCCATGAGTGCCCGATAGGTTGGGCAACTTGATCCACCTCGATGCAGGCGGCGAATGCCTCCGCAAATTCTCGCGAGAACGGGGTCTGCATCTCACAATGCGCCTAACGCCGATTGTGGCAGCCGGCGGCTGTTAGCGGATGCTCACGAATAGGTGCGATCGGAGCAGGGAATTAGACGAGACCGAGGTCGTTTCGCAGGGGAGGTCACCCGATACGCCGCACAAGTCATTGCCGCCGCCCAAATCGATGACGACTGGCGAGGGCGGCTTGGCGCTTCTATTCGTGGCCGCGGCCGTCGCAAGCCTCATCGCAGCCGCGAAAGCGGAGGATGTGGCGTTTGCGTTCCATGCCTATCTCGCGGCCGCGGCGAGCGTTGCGGCCGTGTTCGCCATTCTCAATCACTACTACGATCGGCCAACTGCCCTGCCGCCGCAGGAGATCGCCGGGGATCAAAGCGGACCGGCCCGGACCTCGCCCGCGTCGGCGCCAAGTACGCGGACGAATGGCGCGTCACGCACCTTATCGATCCGCGCGCCGTCGTGCCGCAATCGATTATGCCCGGCTATCGCTTCCTCGCCGATACCGGCCTCGACTACCACGACATCGCTGCGCATCTCACGGCAAACCGCGCGATCGGGGCGCCGTACACTGATGAGCAAATCGCACATGCCGTCGCCGACCTGCGCGCGCAGGCCGATCCGCGGCAGCGGCTGCGCGCCGACGCCCGCGAGGTCGTTGCCACCTCAAGCGCAAAGGTTTCGCAGTCGAGATTCTCTCGGGCGACCGCGCGCCGGCCGTCGCCCATGCGGCTCGATATCGACGCCTGGCGCGCCGGCGCCAAACCGGCCGACAAGATTGCCCGCATCGCCGCATTGCGCCCGCGGGGCCGCAAGGTGCTGATGGTCGGGGATGGCCTCAACGATGCGCCGTCACTCGCCGCTGCCGACGCCTCGCTCTCGGTCGCCTCGGCGGCGCACGTGACGCAGACGGCTGCCGACGCGGTGTTCCTCGGCGATCGGCTATCTCCGGTCGCCGCCGCTCTTGCGATCGCGCGTCGGGCTCAACGGCTGATGCGGGAGAATCTCGTGCTGGCGATTGCGTACAACGCCGTTGCGGCGCCGATTGATGCCCGCGACAAGCGCGGGCACGAGGGCGGCGAAGCGACTCGATCTCATCGAAACGGATCAGGAATTGAGGTGGTGGAGCGCCTTGCGATTGCGCAGCTCGATCC
>JAJPKK010000188.1 GCA_021323775.1 Hyphomicrobiales bacterium | reverse complement strand
GTTCCCTACGAAAGTAGGTGGGCGCCATATGTCCGAGCCCACGAGCCCGGTCAGGGACAGCTCCCTTCAGGATCGATAAGGCCCCGGGGATAAGGCTCCTGACGCACTCAGCAGCCCCGCGTCGCGAATGTAGTGCCGGTGACCCGGAATCGCTACTGGCATTTTGCGGCCCGAACTGGCCTGGGCGCCGGCAGCGTAGGTTGAGCTCCCGGTCCGGCCCTGGCCGGCCTGGATGACAAACTCCGCGAGACCCGCCACCGGCTTCCCCCCGGAAGCCCCTGGCTGGGTTTCGCTATCGCTCAACCTCTCTACGACCCCGTGGCCGCAGAAAACCCGCGCCCCCGCAGAGCGCGGGTCAGGGCAGGTCCATGCCCTTGCGCTTGAGGACATCCAACGCCGGTTCGGATCGCAGGAAGCTCACGAGCGCCCGCGCGGTCTGCGCGTCCTTCCCCTTCGCCACGATCCCGGCCGAATAGGGAATCTGCTTCTGCAGTTCGGCTGGCATCTCGCCAATCACCTCAGTGCCGGCGACCGGCCGCAGTTCGGCCACCTGCTGCACGCCGATCTCCGCTTCGCCCGACGCGATTGCGGCGCCGACCGGGCGACCTTGCGCAATCACGGCCTTGCCCTTGACTGCGTCGGCGATGCCGAGCTTCTCGATCACGGTCAGGAAGTGCTGGCCGCTGGCGCCCTGGCTGTAACCGACGGTCTTCGCCGCCAGCAGCGCCGCCTTGAGCTTGTCCGGCGTGCTGATGTCCGGCTTCGGCGCGCCGGCTTTCACGGCGACGCCCACCTTCGAAATCATCAGCAAGGTCTTGCCGTCCGCGACCACATCGCCGGCCTTGGCAAGTGCGTCGACAACCTCCGTGTTGGTGACGACGAGGTCCGCGGCGCCCTGTTTGACGTCGGCAGCGATCGCAGGTCCGCCCTTGAAGGTGATCTTCACCTTGTTTCCGGTGGCTTTTTCGAACATCGGCACCAGCGTTCCCATGACATCCGGCAGCGGGCCGCCGCTGGCGACAACAGTGATTTCGGCGGCGTTTGCGCTGGCGCCGGCAACGAGCGCGCTCAAAGAGCCCGCGATTGCAACGGCGACGACCCTCGACCATGCATTCATGACAACTTCCCTCCATAACGGCTCGTGTGATTGCCAATTGCGACCGTATCGTCGGCGCTGTTCAATCCCGGAACCTACCACGGGCGCCGCTAAAGCGCACCGGATATCCGGCCGGAACGCTCTCGCATTGCCGGGCGTTCGCGCGTTGGGGTGAATGCCACTTGTGAGAAACTCCTGCGCGCCCGCGCTTACGCCATGACATAGCCTTGCCGCCTTCGCCGCTGGCTACTTCGGGAACTCTGCGCAGGCCTCGGTTTCCTGACCCCAAAACTCGATGCATTTTTCGTGGTTCATCGGGCCCTTACCGATGACCTTGGCGTACAGGAAGTCCGCGATGTACTCGATTTCCCGGTTCTGCAGGGTGGCCGGCGGGTCGGACATGCGCTGGCCGGCCTTTCTCAAGTCGGCCTGCTTGAGTCCGTAGCAGCGGCCGTCGCTGTAGGCGAATTTGTCGAACGGCGGCATCCCGGTTCCGGGCAGGCCGCACTTGATCGTCATGATCAGGGCGGCGCGGTCGAGGCGGGTTTCGCGCAGATTGGCGCCGTCGGGCATCTGGGTATCCATCTTGCGGCCGTCGCCGGCCCAGCCGTGGCATGATTGGCAGTTGCCCTTTTGCCGGAACAGTCGGGCGCCCTCCGCAATGTCGCTGGGGTCGGGAGCCTGCGCGGCGAGATGCGCGGGCGCGACCAACAGCGCGCCTGCAAGCGCTGCGAAGACGAAAACGGCGCGCCGCCCGCGCGGTGGGTGAACAGGCTGAAATGGCTGACGCACGCGATTGCCTCCCGGCACATGGATCGATTGATTGGCGGCATCATACTGCCTGGCGGCGAAGGATTCCAAGCCGTGAGCCCTGTCCTCCCGGCAGGAAGGGTTTGAGCGCAGCGAAACCCGCCGACGGCCTCCTCCGCTGCTAGGCCTCGATGGGTTGGCGATCGCTCAACTCATCCTACGACCGAAAGATCCGGTCCGGCAGGGTGGGCAAAGGCGCCCGCAACAGCCTATGATATCGCGCACTTGGCTTTGCGCGGCTTTGCCCACCCCGTCAAACGGCAAGATCCGACAGGGCGGGGCAAAGGCGCAGGAAACGCCGTGCAGGTGGCGCGGTTAGCGACGCGCCGTTGCCCACCGTACAGTCCGCGGAGGTTGGAGTGTCAGGTCGATATTGCATCCCCCTGATCCTTGGCATGGCGGTTTGGACCGCGTCGCCGGCCGAAACGCAGCCCTTGAGCCGCTTAACCATCTGGGACCTCAAGATCGGCGCGCCGATCGCCGAGCAGCCAAGCCCGAGCGAGTTCCGCGGCTTCGCCTGCGGCTCCAACGGCGGGCCGCCGCGCGCGCCGCTGAAAGGCTGGGCCGATTTCAAGCGTTGCGCCGCCGAGCCCGACGGCCTGCATGAGGTCTATTTCGAATACGACGACGAGCTGGAATACATCGCGCGCGCCCACGATAACGACCGTGAAATCTCGCGCTGGGCCGGCACGCACGAGGTGACGTTTCCGGTGATCGTCAGCGCACTCTTCGATGATGCCGGCATCCTCAAAGGCATCCGCATGGTGACCGATGCGCGGCCAGAGCACCGCAACGACATCACCGAGGCGGATCGCAAGAAGCGCGAGGAAGCCTACACGCTCGGCGCCGTCATGGCCTCGCGCTTCAACATTAATCCGGCGAAAGATTGCCAGGCCCTGCCGCCTGCCGAGGGCGAAACCCCGGTCGGCTCGTTGTTCATCAAGCTTGCCTGTGAGCGCAACGACCCCGCCGCCGCGCGCCGCATCGTGCTCCGCACCAACTTGTACCGTAAGCCGGGCCAGAGCGCCTACAATCCGCAACTGCCGACCCAACTGACGCAAGGGCAGTTCGAGAGCTCCGCGCGGTTGGAGATTTATCAGCTTGGTCAATGAGCTTGAAAGGGTAGCCCGGGTTGAGCGAAGGCAAAACCCGGGAGCGGCGTTGCCGTGTTGATAGGCCGAGCCCGGATTTCGCTGCGGTCAATCCGGGCTACAGGACGCTCGCGCTACGGCTCCTTCGTCCCATCCGGCATGATGGTTTCGCGGTAGGTCGCGCCGTCGAGCCTCGCCTCGTAGAGATTGGCTTGGCGCAGATTGGTTTCGGCCAAGTTCGCGCCTGAGAGATCGGCGCCGCGTAAATTCGCATGCAGCGCGTCGGCATCCGTGAGGTCAGCGCCGCTGAGCTTCGCGCCGGTGAGATCGGCGCCCATCAGGCGCGTTTCGGCGAGCACCGCGCGCTCAAGCGTGGCGTCGCGCAGCATGGCTTGGTCGAGCGCCGCACCGGTGAGGTCCGCGCCGGTCAACACCGCGGCGTCGAGGCGCGTCTTGCGCATATCGGCATTGCGCAGCGTTGCCTTGGTGAGATCGCAGCGCAGGAACCGCGCGGTGCCCATCAAGGCTTCGCTGAAATCGGCTCCTGTCAGCTTGGCGGCATCGAGGATCGCGCCATAGAGCATCGCTTGGTTGAGCCTGGCGCCGGCGGCATCGGCGCGGCTCAAATTGGCCTTGTTGAGATTGGCGCCGGTGAGATCCGCGCCAGCGAGCTTGGCGCCGACGAGCCGGGCGTCGTGGAAATTTACGTCCTTAAGGATAGCCCCGGCGAGATTGGCGCCGCCGAGATCGCGGCGCTTGAAATTAGCGCCGGTGAGGTCGCAGCCGGGACATTCCTTGACGCGGCCGGCGAGAAAGTCGTCGCGCTGGTCGGCATACGCGCGGCCCGACGGGCATGCGATGAGCATCGCGGCGGTGATCGCGGCAATCGGCAGGCGAAGGCATGGCGCGGGTCTCATGATTGATCAGGATAGCGCGATATCGCCTCACAAGCGAGGGGCTTGCCGACCGTGGGGCGCAATGCGCCGGCTCATTGCGCCCTGCGGCTTTCGATCATTCACTCGCCGCCCGTGAACGAGCGGAAAATCATGTCGGGAGCGCTGGTATTGTGGCGCGAGGGCAGGCGCCGTCCGGCCCACAGCTCTTCCGCGTCGGCATGGCCGAACGACATGATCGGCGCGCCTTCATAGGCTTTGCCGCCTGCCGTGCGCCAGGCAACCCGCGCCACATCGGCATTGGTTTCGGTGACGAACATCGAGCGCAGCGCCGCGAACGGGCGTGCAGCTATGGCGCGATCGAGTTTCACGTCGAGCGCGATGTGCTCCCGATCGACGGCGTCAAGCCGCAGCGTCGCCTCGCCGCCGCGCGCAAAGGCGAGGCGGAAGCTCAACGTCGCCGGATCGAAGTCGACATCGCGGATGTCGACAAAGGGTCGTCCCGCCGTTTCGACCGGCCCGATCAGGAACGACGAGCCGTAGGCGCTGTAGGACAAATGCTCCGGCGGCAGCGGGCGCGCGCGCCAGTAGCCGTCGGCCGGATAGAGCACCAGCACTTCCTCGGTGCGCTCCCTGAATTTCGTGAAGAGCTGCAGGAGGTGCAGCCCGGTCTCTACCCGCGCGCCGATCCGGACCGGAACGTTGGCGGGCCGCCAGAACGACGTGAAGGTGTGGCCGATGAGCTGCAAATCGCCGGTCTCGTAGATCGTGACCCGGCGCGGCTCGGCGCGATACGCCGGATCGGCCGACATATTGCAGTTTCGGAAATCCGGGGCGGTGCGGTCGGCCACGATGGTGCCCGCATAGGCCGGATGGATGGCCTCGATGGCGAATTGGCGAACCGCGGCCGAGGTGAACTTGAGGTAGACGTTGTCGGTCTCGGCGCACAGCGTCGGCGTGCTGGCGTTCTCGACCGCCACGGCAAGCGGGCCGGCGGCAAGCGAGAAGACGGGCGCCACCAGCAGGGCGAGCACGGCTGTTGAGCACACGCAGTCAACGAAACGACAATAAGCGACCACGCCTTTTTCTTCCCCCTCCCCCGCTTGCGGGGGAAGGCTGAAGAGGGCGCCTTTGCCGCAAGTCGACGCCGTGGAGTGGGCCCCCTCCCTAACCCTCCCCCGCAAGCGGGGGAGGAGAAACACCGCCGCCCAAGCCGCGCCAATCAACGCGCGTATTTTCCGGCGGAGCCTAAGCCAGCGTCGCATAGATGTCTCCCGAATTGGCGCGCCCCGGCAATCCGATCAGCCAATCGGCGATCTCGCCGGCATCAAGCTTACGTCCGTGCACAAAAGCGAGGCTCTCGCCAAGCGAGGCTTCGAATCCCCGATAGCCGATCGCGGCGCAACGCGCCACACAGGCGCAGGCGATATCGCGCTGGATGGTGGTGAATTCGAACGACAGCGCCGGCGCCGGCAGGGAAAGCCCGGCCAGGACTTCAGCCTCATAGCCCTCGACATCAATCTTGATGAAGCGCGGCAGCCCATGGCGCGCGATCAGCGCATCGAGGGTCGTGACCGGCACCTCGACCGTTCTTATCCACTGCTGCCCTTCCCAACCGGGCGCATCATGGGCCGCTGCGATGAAAGCTTCCGAGGCAGTCGAAACGGTCGGGTTATCGAGATTGAGTTTCAAGGCGACCTTGCCGGGCTCACGGCCGACCGCGCTTTCCACGATGCTCACCCGTTTGTCGCGGCCATAGATAAGCCGCAGCGCCTTGGCGAGCGCCGGCTGGGGTTCGACCGCGATGACCCGGGCCCCGAGCCGCCGGAAGGCCGCCACCCGGTCGCCGACGTGGCTGCCAATGTCGAACACCAGATCGTCCTTGGCGACAAACCGGGCGTAGTGCCGGTCGAGCGCGTCGCGCCGCTGCCTGTTGCCATAATAGATGCGCAGCGACCGGATCACGCCCCGCGCGGCGCGGACGCTGTCGAACATGGCCTTCTCCTTAACGCGGCGGATAACCGCAACGTAGCGATGCGGTGATGTAGCCCGGGTTGAGCGACAGCGAAACCCGGGGTCGGCCTTGCCGAGCCGACAGGGTGGCCCCGGATTCCGCTGCGCTCAATCCGGGCTACCGGTTACAAACACGTAGCCTTTCGGCGCGGGGCGACCATATCTTAACCTCAAGCCCATGACTCGCGTCTCTTCTCATATCCCGGATCGCGTCCCGCCGCCCGCGGATAGCGCTTCGCTGATCGGCGGCCTGCGCGCAGGCGCGCGCGCCGCATTGGCGCGCGCCATCACGCTCGTCGAGTCGCGGCGCCCCGACCATCAGCGTGCAGCGCGCCTCATGGTGCAAAGCCTGCTTCCGCACACAGGGGCGGCGCGCCGCGTCGGCATCACCGGGGCGCCGGGGGTCGGCAAGTCGACCACGATCGACAGGCTGGGCAGCCATCTCACCGGGCTCGGCCATAAGGTTGCGGTTCTGGCGGTTGATCCGTCCTCCGCCCGCACCGGCGGCTCGATCCTGGCCGACAAGACCCGGATGGCAAGGCTCGCCACGGATGCTCGCGCCTTCATCCGGCCGTCGCCGGCGGCCGGCACGCTCGGCGGCGTTGCGGCAAAGACGCGCGAAACCATGCTCATCTGCGAGGCGGCCGGGTATGACGTCATCCTGGTCGAAACCGTCGGCGCCGGCCAGTCGGAAACCGCCGTCGCCGATATGACGGATTTCTTCCTCGCCCTGATGCTTCCGGGGGCGGGAGACGAGCTGCAGGGCCTCAAGAAAGGGCTGGTGGAGCTCGCCGACATGATCGCCATCAACAAGGCGGACGGCGACAATCTCGCCCGCGCCAAGGCGGCGGCGGCCGAATACCGCGCGGCGCTGCACATTCTCACTCCGCGGCTCGCCGAATGGAAACCGCCGGTCGTGACCTGTTCGGCACTTACGGGCGCAGGCATCGCGGAGTTGTGGGAGCACATTCTCGACCACCATCGCCGCCTCTCTGCCACCGGCGCGTTTGCGGCCCGGCGGCGCGAGCAACAGGTCAAATGGATGTGGGCGCTGTTGGAAGACCGCCTGCGCTCCCGGCTTGCCGCTGACCCCAAGCTCAAAGCCAAGCTGCCGGAGTTGGAGCGCGCCGTCGCCGAAGGAACGCTGTCGCCTACGCTCGCGGTCGACGATATCGTGGCGACGCTGGGACTGTAGCCCTTGCGCACCATCCTCATCACCGGCTTTGGCCGCTTTCCGGGCGCGCCTGTCAACCCAAGCGGCCTCGTTGTGGCGCGCCTCGCTCGCCGCCGTCGCCCGGCGTTTGCCGGAACGCGGCGCGTCGCTCATGTGTTTGCGACCCGCTACGACGCGGTCGACAGCGAGCTGCCGGCCCTGCTCAAGCGCGAGAAGCCTGATATCGTCGTGATGTTCGGCGTCGCTGCGCGCGCACGGGCAGTGCGGGTCGAACAGCGTGCGCGCAATCGCATCGCGCTGTTTCCGGATGCCGGCGGCTATCGTCCGGCGGCGCTTACCATTGCGCCCCAGCGCGACGCGATGCGCAATCCCTTGCCTGTCGCGCGCCTCGTGAATGCCGCGCGCACGGCCGGCGTGGCCGCTGCGTCTTCGCGCAACGCCGGCACGTACCTTTGCAACTATGTCTATTGGCGCGCTCTTGAGGCCGCGGCCAGGCCGGACGGTCCGAATATGGTGATTTTCATCCACGTGCCGCCGGTCGCCTTGAAAGGGGTGCCGAAGAAACCTTTCAAGCGGCCTTTGAAGAGATTTCTCACGGAGCCTTCAGACCGGCGGCGAACGCGCAAGCGCCGCGCGCTCCGCCTCAACGATCTCGTGCGTGCAGGAGAAGCGATTGTGTTCGCGATGATGTCGCTGGCGTCGCAGCCGCGCTAAAAATCCGGCGTCTTCGCCTCCGGGATCGGGAACAGATTCTTGCTGAAATGATCCCCGTTGTTCTCCGCGCAGACCGTCTCCAAATTCGGATTGGCCGCGCGGCGCCAGCGCTTGATCATGTGGAGCGGCGCGTTGAAGGCGTCCGGGTCCTCGACCGTCACGCTCGCTTCCAGCATGTTGCCGTCCCCGGATATCTTGTAGCGCTCGACCACATGCTCCTTCTCAGAGTGCGGCGTGCGGTAATTGTCAATGAAGCTGAGATGGGTGGAAAGGCCGATGGTGTCGACCACCAGTTCGCCGTTCTCATAGCGGCCGATCGATTCCCCGAACCATGACGGTTTGACGGTTTCCGAATGCTGATCCGTGAGATAGATGCGGCGGACCATGTGATCGCGCTGCCAGATCATCCACACCTCTTTCGGCGTCTGGATGAAGTACATCGGCTCGATCGGATAGAGCAGTTGCCCGGGAACGCCGCCCGGATAGCACCGTCCCTGGGCGGAGAACGGCAGGCCGCGCTTGCCGCTGAGCACTTCCTCGTTGGAAGCCTGCATCTGCGCAGCCGCCCACGGCTTGAGGACCGGATCTTCGAAATTGCCGATCGTCGGCGTCACCTGCCCGGGGCCGTCGAGGTTGCCGTGAAACGGGTAGGCCGGGTGCTGCCTGATGGGGCCATGCCCGGTTCCAGGCGGCGGATCGAGAAAGCCGCCGGCGCTGATCCAGCCAAGGCCTTGCCCGGCCAGCGCCGGGATCGCGCCCGCCGCAGGCGGCTCAGCCAGCGCCTGAAGGCTTGTCACCGCGAGGATGCCGCATGCGACGGCAGTGATGCGGGGCATCATCGCCAAAGCGGCGCGATTGAACGCGATTGAGATGAAATGCTCTGTTGGCGCGACTTTGGACATGGAACGTTCCTCGCTATGGCGCAAACTGCACCGATGCCGATCGGCATGTGGCCTGTCGTTTAAGGCACAGGATAACGGAACGTCTCTCTCTTCGGAAGCGCTCGCCACAGCGTGTCCCAGTCAAATTGAACCGCTTCTCCGGCGTCATGGCCGGGCTCGTTGGCTCCGGACTTGATCCGGGGCCATCCACGTCTTACTCGCTAGCTTAGCTAAGCTAAGCTAGGATAGTGCTGCAATGTAGCATTGGAACAGGCGTGTAGCCCAGCAAGCTCGCAGCCGGTTTGCGGGCCTGATCTTAGCGGTTGTAGCTCTTGAAATAGCGCAGGTCGGGCGGCGGCTGGTCCTTCTTGGTTGGCATCAGGTAGCCGTCGCTGCTGAGGTAATAGACCTCATTGCCAATGCCGACATGAGCATTGCCTTCGCCGCAAACGGCGTGACCGAACCAGAGCGGCCTGTCGCTAGCGATCCGCCGGTAGGTCTTGTTGACGGTCCACGGTCGAATCAGCGCATGGTCGATGGTGGTGATGTCGTCATGCAGCAGATTCCGATCGGAATGGTCGAGATAAATGCGCTCCTGGACGATGGTCTCATTGTCCTCATGCAATGGGATGCCGGTGGCGTCAAAAACGCGGGGACCCTTCATGCCGCGGGTCTCGACCACGAGGGTGTCATAGCGGCCGTCGCCATCCTCATCGAGCCACCTGCCGATGGAATAGCCCAGGAATCGCGGTTCCAGCGCCATGTTGGCGGGAAAGTCGCGTCCGTCCGTATAGATGTGGCGATTGAAGTCGTGGTCGCGCGACATCAGAACGTAGGTGGTCTCCGGCGTGACGACGAATTCCAGGGTGGAATAGGCGATCATTACGCGCGGCATGCCGGGAGAGACGCACCTGTAGGTCGGGTCAATGCCCTGGCCGCCTGCCGCCATGTCGGTCAGGTTCGCCTCGTAGAGCGCCTGGTACTCCGGCGTCAACGGCGGTTTCTGTCCGAGATCGGGCGTGACGGCGGGCGGCTTGCTCTCGTCCCAGCGGAAACCTCCTGCGCCGCCCGCGATCAGGCCGCGGTTCGTGGTTCGCCATTGGCCCCTCAAATCGGGAAATTTGGAATCATCGGACGCCGTGGCGGCGCCGCTGCTCATCAGCAGCGCGGCCAAAGCAGCCGCGGCTGCACCGAGCGAGTTGCGAAAACCCATGGGCTCCTCCCTGTAATCTCGGGTGCGCCGCGCAGACGCGGCGCGTCTGTGACGCCACAACCGATAGCGCCGAAAAATGATAGCGCAAGCGGATGAAGTTTGAACCCGCGCCTGAACGGGCCGCATGCGGCCGCAGCCGCCCCTCGACGTTTTGCGCCCCATGAATCAGCGCGGCCGCGCACCGCGCCGGAAGATTGGCCTACTTTTCGCGCGCCGCAAGCCATCGATCGATCGCGCGATCCAGCGATAGCGCACCGGGCCCAAAGGCGACGATCGCAACCGCCAGCGCGGCCCAGGGAAGATGGAAATTCGCCCAGCCTTCTGGCACCGCCAACTGAATCACCGCGGTCATCGCAAGCAGCGCAAGCGCGCTGAACCTGGTCGCCAACCCGATGACGAGGAGGACGGGCAATACGATTTCGGCGATTGCGTCAATCAAGGCGACGGCGGCCGGCGCAGGGAAATCGTAAACGTGGCCGAAGATGTGCAACTTGAATTCGTCCTCGAACAGAAAGACGGCGGCGGGCGACAGCGACAGGAAACCATCCCACTTGGTCAGCCCTGATTTGAAAAACGGCGCCGCCAAGGCGATGCGAAGCAATGGCGGCGCGAGGACCGATGCGGCTCGCGCCAACAGGCGGATGACCGAGCGGATGCCCTGGACTATGACCGCCATGTTAGATTTCTCCTCGGCCATCGTCCGGCGGCGTCAAACCAACCGCGCCCGCATCCGTAGGCAGGGAGTAATCGATGAAAGCGCCCGCGCCGATGAGCGCGGCAAGATTGGCCGACAGATCGAAATGCGCATCAGCGCGCAGCGCAGACTTGCTCGCTTGCGCGAGCGTTGCTCCGCCGCCAAGGGCGGCCAGGAAGTCTGCTGCTCCAGGCGGCATCGAGCGAACCTCGACGGCGGCCTGCGGCCGCATCACCAATGCGTCTTCCCCGCCGGATTTAAGATCCACCGGCCCCGGCGCTCTGTCGTCGACATTCATCCGCCATATGGTCAGTGCCGGAAATCGGGATTGTGCGACGCGCACGGAAGGATGGACGTGGAGCCGGGCAGCATGAATCCGATGGGCACGGATCTTTGCCAATGCTTCGGCAGCCAAGGGCTGCCCTTCTTTTGCGTGGTAGGCTTCCGTCCATGCGCGCTCAAGCCGCGCCACATCCGGCAAATACGGCAATGACGCGGCGGGCTCGAATTCGGCTATGAAATTCGCAAATCCGGCGCCGTAATCGAGAAGGATCGGCGACGCCGGCGGCTCGTATACGATATAGGCGCGAGCCATAGCCTGGAAGAACTCCTCGCCCACGATGCGGCAAACGGCCGGGAAATTGGCGCGGAGCGCCTCCGTCAATCCCACCATGACGTTGTTTCGGTAGACCGCAAATCTCTTCGCGCTCGGCTTCCCGTCGGGTCCGACGAGCCCGCGCGGCACGGGGCGGGCGGGGTCACGCAGCGCCGCGGCGAAGCTGCCAAGCCGTTCAGCCAGACGCGGCATGGCCCGGATCCTTTCGCCCGCAGCCGGACATGATCGCTTCGGCCCGATCCGCTTCGGCTTTGAGTTCCGGCCAACGCGGCACCTTGGCGTCCCTTTCGATCAATGTCGGCATCGGCCCGAGACGCCTTATGGCATGCGCGAACAGGCCCCAGACCGCATCGTCGACCGGCCGGTCATGAGCGTCGATCAGGAGGGGCCGGCTCTTGTCGTCTGCCTCGCGCGCAAAGCCGGCGAGATGAACCTCCTGCACCTGCGCAAGCGGATACGCGTCGATGTAACGGACGGGGTCCCAAGACTGATTGGTCGACGCAACATAGACGTTATTAATGTCCAGCAGCAGGCCGCAGCCGGTTCGCCGCACAATCTCGGCGATGAAGTCGATCTCCGAATAGCTGCTCTCGGCAAAGGCCAGGTAGGTCGCAGGATTTTCCAAGAGCATCTGCCGTCCGAGCGTTTCCTGCACATCGTCAATATGCTCGACGACGCGGGTCAGCGTCTCCGCCGTGTAGGGGACCGGCAGCAGGTCGTTGAAAAACGCCGTTTCGTGTGTCGACCAGGCGAGATGTTCCGAAAACAAGCCGGGTTGATAGCGCTCAATGAGCTCTTTGAGCCGCTTGAGGTGATCGCGATCAAGCATTCGGTCGGCCCCGATCGACAGGCTCACGCCATGCAGCGAGAGCGGATAGCGGTTACGGATCGCGGTGAGATAGCGGTGCGGGGGGCCGCCCGCGCCCATGTAGTTCTCCGCATGAACCTCGAAGAACCCGATGTCGGGGCAGGATTTCAAAATCGTTCTGTAATGCTCGGGCTTCAAACCGACCCCCGCGCGGGCCGGGATCGCGCCAGCGCGCGATTGTCCGGCCCGGCACGCCATGATGATCTCTCGTCCGTTGGCTAACCGGCCGGGGGCGCCGAGCGCACGCCGCTGGCGGGTCGAAGGCTCTGCCCGCAAGTGGTCGCCGGAACGGATCCGGATTGGTCGAGCTTCATGCGCCCTTCGGCGTCAAGCTGCCGGGCCCCTTCGGGGTCTGCATTGCCACGCACGTGCCCTTTGGCACCAGTTTATAGGCATTGCCCTGGTAGTCCACCGTGCTGGTTCCGGCGCAGGTGGTGCCGGCCCCGGCATAACAGTCGTTTTGCCCTTTCAAGGCCACGCCGTAGCATTTCTCGAACTTGCCGGTCCGCACCCGGTTCATCGTTTGCTGCTGCTTCTCCTGCTGCATTTTTTCCATGTCGGCTTTGCTCGTCCCCTGCGCGCCGGCAGCCGTGGCCGCAAGCGGCCCGACGCCGGCAGCAACCGCGCTCACGACCAGGACGGACAGTGTCCGATTTGACATTATCATTCCTCCAATTGCGGGGGTGTCGCGCTGCATAGAACCGCCGTTCCAGGCAAACCGCGAAAGCCTGCTCCTCGCTTTTCGCCGGAAGAGTCGTCCACTGAACGCAGCCAGGGCGCCGTCCGTTCCCCGGGACGCGACGGAGCAGTTTTGGGAGGAGTTCCGCCGAGGCGTCTCGGGATTGCGCGCGGCGATGGATCTGAGGATCAATCAAGCCGGGCGCGTTCTGGTCAGCAGGTAGCGCCCTGACTTCGCAGAGGCTGCCGGTCTTCTTTACCTCGATCAGAAGTTTCAGGACATAGCCTCTGCGAGTGCGCGACAGATCACGCCAGCCGCAGCAGGTTTTTCGAAGCGGCGCACGTTCGCGTGGCGAGGCGGCACGTGATGGGCGATCAAATACCCTGTCACGAAGATGAACGGGATATGGCGGTCAGCCAGAGCATCGGCGACCGGGAAAGCCGCTTTGCCGCCCAGGTTGACGTCGAGAACGGCGCCATCCAGGTCCGCACTTGCAATGACGGCGAGTGCATCGGTCACGCTCGCCGCCGGCCCCAGGACCTGGGCGCCTTCGGCAGCAAGCTCATCTGCGAGATTTATGGCGAGGATGCTGTCGTCCTCTACGACCAGGACGCGTTTTCCGGTGAGCTGGTGCGTCATTTCTGTCGCTCCTTTTCCCCACCGAGGACAGTAATGAACCACCGCAGAACCTGTTCCGTCAATCCTCGGTGTACGCAGGTCTCAATTCAATCCTGGTCGGATCGATCATTGCTCCAGGCGCGCTGCGCGCCTTCTTTCATATCAACGCGACCGCATTATTTAACACCGAAGTCCGTGCTTCCACCGCAACCCGCGCCCCCGTCTCGGCGAGGTGATCGGCCGGATGAAGGTGAGGCCCGAACATCCAGAAGACGATGTCATTGACGACGACACGATTCTGGTTCGGGGACCGGAAAGTCGCATCATGAACCGGCGCCGCCCTGCTGGGGCCGGCTGCCGCGCGGAATCGCTGCCCACGAAGCAAGGCCCGGGTCATTCCTGCTGCCAGATATCCTCAGAACTGGAGCGCCAGTGAGAGAAACGCCTGCAAGAATTCGGAGATTTGAGCTGGTATTCCTTGGCACCCGCGGCGAGATCAAAATTCGTTCGCGGCGCCACCGGCGCCACGCTGCGCTGCTCATCCGGCACAATGACGCACGTATCATGATCGATTGCGGCTCGGACTGGCTGCGGCTGCTTCCTGCCATCGCGCCCACTGCGATCGTCCTCACACACGCCCATCCGGACCACGCCTGGGGCCTGGCGCGAGGTGCTCAATGCCCGGTCTACGCGACGCGCGAGACATCGGATCTGCTTCGCGGCTTTCCGGTTCGCGACTGGCGCTGCGTGCCGCTTGGAAAACGCGTCCTGATCGATGGCGTGAGTTTCAAGGCTTATGCGGTTCAGCATTCCCTCCGTGCGCCGGCGGTCGGCTACCGCATAGCCGCCGAAGGGAGGTCCCTGTTCTATGTTCCGGATGTTGCCTGGCTGCCAGACGCCGCGCATGTGCTGCGCGGAACAGATGTTTATATCGGCGACGGCGCGACCGTCACGCGGCGGTTAATTCGGCAGCGCGCCGGCGCCCTGATCGGCCACGCGGCCGTGGCGACGCAGCTCTCCTGGTGCCGGGAGGCAGATGTCCGGCAAGCCATGTTCACCCATTGCGGTTCGCAAGTCGTGGGCGGCGATGCCCGTCGGCTGAACGCCGTGCTGCGGCGTCTCGGGCGCGAGCGCGACCTCGAGGCGCGTCTGGCATGCGATGGAGACCAGGTCCTTTTCACCAACGGCGACTCGCCGAAACGCGCCGCCGGCTCTGCAAGGAACAGGATCGGGCGGTTCCCTGTTTCCATTGTGACGGCGAAGCGCAGCAAGCCATCGTCACGGAAACACGCGGGGCTCTCGCCCGAGAACGCATCGTCCGCCGCCGCAACCGCGGATGTTTTCCGTCCGTCGCAGGCGAGGACAACAGCGGTCAGCACAAACCAACGACGCCGGTTGATCAAGCGCAATGCCGTTGAGCACTTAGACTGATGGACTTCGACTTCTCTGATGAGCACTTTGAGTGATCGGCCTTTCTGAAAAGAGTCTGGCGTCATGCGCATCCCTCATGAACTGGAGGACGAGCTTTCTGACGAGGCGTCGCTGATCGCGCGGCTGAGGAAGACGAATTATGACTTCGCGCGGCTTGCTTCCCGCTACGAGAAGTCAATCGCAACATCTATCGCATCGAATCTGAAGAGGAACCGGCCGCATACACTGCAGTCGAAGAACTCAAGAAGCAGCGTCTGAGGCTGAAGGACGAGATCGCATCGTTCCTTACGAAGATCGAACGCCAATCGTGATCATACCATCATCGACAGGAGCAGCGATATGGAAAGCGCCACCTTTCGGAAATGGCTTGCGGAGCGGGGATGCCGTTTCGATCGGCACGAGCATGAGCAGCGGCACGCAGGTCCGGTCATGGTGACTGTGCATCGGGAGGGAAGGAGGTCCGAGGTGCCGCTTGGGGGCTCGCGGCAGATTCTCGATCCGCGGATCGTGCGTCGGGCCTGCGAAGAGCTCGGCCTCGACTGGACGGAACTGCCTGGGCTGACAAGCCGCGTGTAGGAAGTGGGGCGCGCCGCCGCACTTGGGCTGCAAACGCGATGAATGCCCCGGGCCTCCAAACCGCGCTGCATATGATCGAGGGCGAAGCTTACCGCCGGATCATGTCCGGGATGGCGCCGGATACTCTTGGCCAGTTTGCGGAGCAGTTACTGGATTGGCTTCGTGAAGCCTATCCGGGCGCGGCGCCTGTCACACAGCATGATGTTGAGAACCAGATCCGAGAAACCTGGCATCGCCGCCACGAATTGATCCGCGGCGGCTAGAGCGTGTCCCGGTCATATGGAACCACTTCTCCAGAGTCATGGCAGGGCTTGTCCCGGCCATCCGCGTCTTACTTGCTGAGGCGCTGCAAGAAAGGCGTGGATGCCCGCGACAATCCCCGGATCAAGTCCGGGGACGGGCATGACGACGCAGAGATTCCATCTCGTCGGGACGCGCCGCAGCCGAGGGTTCCTCAAGTCCATTTCGCGCGCCGGCGTTCGTTCTTCCTGCTTGCCGGTTGCCGTCGATGCCCGCCGCGATCCGTGATATCATTGATTTGCCGAGTTGCAGCCGGCCGTTGCTTCGGGGCGGCTCTGCACGGAGAGGCATCGAGGACGCAAAATTAAGATCAGCCCGCGAGGTTGCCGAATAGCCTATCATTTTACGCTTCGCTGGCCCACCGGGACCTCAGAGGCCGAGAGTGGAGGATTACGCATGATGATCAGGGATAATCTGTACCTGGGCGTGGCGGCGATTGCCGTCGCGCTCGCGGTTGGCGCCCACGCGCCGGCAAACGCTCAAACTCCCGCCGCAGTCAGCATCGGTGCAACCGACATCGGTGGCGTCGTCACCGGGCCGAAGGGTCCGGAAGCCGGCGTGTGGGTGATTGCCGAGACGACCGATCTGCCCACCAGGATGATCAAGTCCGTGGTGACGGACGATCAGGGCCGCTACGTCATTCCTGACCTGCCCAAGGCGAACTACGTCGTATGGGCGCGCGGCTACGGGCTTGTCGATTCCGCCAGGACGCAGAGCGAGCCCGGCAAGATCGTCAACATCACGGCCATTCCGGCGCCGAGCGAGGCAGCCGCGGCGGAGTATTACCCGGCCATCTATTGGTACGCGATGCTCGATATTCCAAACAAAAATATGTTCCCTGGCACGGGCAGCACCGGCAACGGCATTTCACCGACGATGAAGACGCAGGGGCAGTGGCTCGATCAAATCAAGACCAATGGCTGCTACGGCTGCCACCAGCTCGGCAACAAGGCGACTCGTACGATCTCGCCCACGCTGGGAACTTTCAAGAGTTCGGAAGAGGCCTGGGAACGCCGGATTCAGTCCGGGCAGGCAATGACGGCGATGGCCGGCGCGATCGGCCGGGAAGGCCCCAAATTCACACTGGCCAATTTTGCAAAATGGACCGACAGAATCGCAGCAGGCGAACTGCCGTTTGCCAAGCCCGAGCGCCCGCAGGGCGTTGAGCGCAATGTGGTCATCACGCAGTGGGACTGGGCCGACCCGAAGGCCTATCTGCACGACCAGGTCTCAACCGACAAACGAAACCCCACCGTCAATGCCTACGGCAGGCATTACGGGGCGACGGAAGAGAGCCGGGAATATTTTCCGGTGCTCGATCCGAAGGATAACAGGGCGACCACGGTCGCGATGCCGGTGCGCAATCCCGAGGGCATGGAGTCCTCCAAGGAAGCCACCATGGCCCCCTCGGTCTATTGGGGTGACGAGCCGATCTGGGATGCCCGCACCAGCACGCACAGCCTGATCATGGACGAGCGCGGCGACGTGTGGTTCACCTCGCGGGTGAGCAAGCCGGATAATCCCGCTTTCTGCCAATCTCCAGATAACCCATACGCCAAGGTCTTTCCGCTCAAGACGGCGAACCGGGGTCTCGCCGTCTACGATCCCAGGAGCAACACGACCAGGCTGATCCGCACGTGCTTCAACACCCACCACGTGGTGCTTGGGGAAGACCCCGACAACACGGTGTGGACAAGCGCCGGCGGGCCGGCCCAAGGCGCCATCGGCTGGGTCAACCGCCGCATCTGGGAAGAGACCGGCGACGAGGCGAAGGCGCAAGGCTGGGCCCCGGTAGTCATCGACACCAACGGCAACGGCAAGGTCGACGGCTACGTTGAGCCCAATCAGCCGGTTGATCCGGCCAAGGACAAGCGGCTCAACGCGGGCATCTACGGCGTCGGCGTCAATCCAACCGACGGTACGGTGTGGGGCTCCGTGCTTGGCTTTCCAGGCTTCGTTCTTCGGTTTGATCCGAAGACCAGGCTGTCGGAAGTCTATGAGGTGCCGTTCCCGGGCTTCGGGCCGCGTGGCTTCGATATCGACCGCAACGGGGTTGCCTACGTGCCGCTGTCAAGCGGCCATCTCGGAGCCTTCGACCGTCGCAAATGCAAAGGTCCCCTCAATGGCCCGCAGGCCGCTGAGGGCAGACTTTGCCCGGAAGGCTGGACTTTGACGCCGTTCCCGGGACCGCAATTCCGTGGCGTCGCCGAGAGCGGCAGCGCTGAGGCGAGCTACTACACCTGGGTCGACCAGTTCAACACGTCGGGCCTTGGCGCCAACACGCCGATGGCGACCGGCAACGCGAACGAGTCGATCATGGCGCTGGTTGACGGCAAGTGGGTCAACATGCGGGTGCCGTATCCGCTTGGCTTCTTCGCCAAGTACATCGACGGCCGCATCGACGATCCGAACGCGGGCTGGAAGGGCCGTGCGCTGTGGACGACTGACGGCAACCGCACGCCATTCCATCGGGAAACCGGCAAGGGGACTTTGCCCAAGGTGGTCAAGATCCAGATTCGCCCTGACCCGCTCGCGCACTGACAGCGCGCGCGGTGACAACGGTCGGGCCGGGCTCAGACCCGGCCCGATCAACACCATGCGCGACTTTCGCCGAATGTGACGTCGGGACTGGACGGCGAGCATTGACGGCCAATCCGGACGCCGTCGTTCGCGGCGCACTGCAAGCAAAACAGGCTCCTGGCCCGTTTATCGCGGTTCCCGGTTGACCTGGAATCACTCGCAGGGCGGGGCGCAAAGGCGCGAAGCGCCCTGCCCGCCAGCGCTCGGCCTTTCGATGGCGGTGGGCGCCGCCGGATACCGCTGGATACCAGGGCAACGAGTTGAGGTTAACGTCGGCCATTCTAGCGCATCAATTGCGGAATCAGGTACCTCCAGAGGGGGCAAATACGAGTGGAAGCTGCACGCGCTGCGAGTCTTGCTGTCGCGGGATGCAACTGCCAGAATCTATCCACGGATGCCAAAGCTGATTTTGTTAACCTCGACTCGTTGCCCTGCGCTGGATACTCCAGTGCAGGCGCAGACTTGACACTGACCCGGCAGGCGTGTCTTTCCCGCCCGAGCCTGCGATGCGTGTCGCGGCTTTCCCCACCCGATGAGTCCGTCTTCCTACTTTCCCCGCGTGGGAGACCGTATCCGCGGGAGAGCAGGAAGGAGACAGCCGGCCCAGTTCGATCCGGAGGGTAACTGAAGGAATGTCGATAGCATTGTTGTTTCCGGGCCAGGGCAGCCAAACGGTCGGCATGGGCAAGGCGTTGGCCCAAGCCTATCCGACGGCGCGACGGGTCTTCGACGAAGTCGATGCAGCCCTTGGGGCGCGCCTCTCAAATCTCATCTGGGAAGGCCCTGCCGAGGAACTCACTCTGACGGAAAATGCCCAGCCCGCCCTGATGGCGGTTTCGCTCGCCACGGTGCGCGCCCTGGAAAGCGAGACGGGTCTTAACCCGGGGCGCGACGTGCGTTTCGTGGCCGGCCATTCGCTTGGGGAATATTCGGCGCTGGCCGCGGCGGGCGCGATCTCCATCGCTGATACAGCGCGGCTCTTACGCCTGCGCGGCCAGGCGATGCAGAAGGCAGTGCCGGTCGGGGCGGGCGGCATGGCGGCTCTGCTGGGCCTCGAATTCGATGCCGCGAAGGCAGTCGCCGCCGAAGCTGCGCAAGGGCAGGTGTGCGAAGCCGCAAACGACAACGGCGGCGGCCAAGTGGTGGTGTCGGGCGACAAGGCGGCGGTCGAGCGCGCCGTCGAAATCGCCAAGAGCAAAGGCGCCAAACGGGCCATGATGCTGCCGGTGTCAGCGCCGTTCCACTGCGCGCTGATGCGGCCCGCCGCTGACGCGATGGCGCAGGCGCTCGCCCAGGTGACGATCACCAAGCCCTCGCCGCCGCTGGTCGCCAATGTGGTGGCGCACGCCATCTCGGACCCGCCCGAGATCGTCCGCCGCCTGGTCGAGCAGGTGACCGGAACCGTGCGCTGGCGCGAATGCGTCGCCTATATGGCGCAGGAGGGCGTGACCAGGTTCTATGAGATCGGCGCCGGCAAGGTGCTGAGCGGCCTCGTTAAGCGCATCGCCGGCGGGGCCAGCGCCGCCGCGATCGGGACGCCGGAGGATGTCCATGCGTTCGGCCCGGCGCTGACGGCGTGAAGACGGCCATGTTCGATCTCACCGGAAGGACCGCGCTGGTGACCGGGGCAACCGGCAGCATCGGCGGAGCCATCGCGCACACGCTTCACGCCAACGGGGCAACCGTAACAATTTCGGGCACGCGGATCGAAAAGCTCGATTCGCTGGCCGGTCAGCTTGGCGGCCGCGTCCACGTTGTGCGCTGCAACCTCGCCGATCGCGACGATGCGGAAAACCTCGTTCCAGCCGCCGAAGCGGCAATGGGCCACGTCGATATTCTGGTCAACAACGCCGCCATCACGCGGGACAATGTCCTCGTGCGATTGAAGGACGAGGATTGGGATGAGGTCCTTGCCGTGGACCTCACGGCGGCTTTCCGGCTCGTCCGCGCCGCCGTGCGGGGGATGATCCGTCGCCGCTTCGGCCGCATCATCGGGATCACGTCGGTAGTTGGCCTGACCGGCAACGCCGGGCAGGCCAACTATGCCGCCGCCAAGGCCGGAATGATCGGCATGACCAAATCGCTGGCCCAGGAGGTGGCGTCGCGCGGCATCACCGTGAACGCCATCGCTCCAGGATTCATCGAGACGGCCATGACCGGCGCGCTCACCGACAAACAAAGGGACGCCATTCTGGCGCGGGTGCCGGCCGGCCGGCTCGGGACGCCCGACGATGTGGCCGCTGCCGCGCTCTACCTTGCCTCGCTCGAGGGCGCCTACGTGACCGGACAGACACTCCACGTGAACGGCGGACTGGCAATGATTTGACGTGTTGGCAACGCAAATCGACCGCTCCGCGAGCCCCGGCGATGCTGGTCAAGGGAATTGAAGTGTGGTAACCCCCGAAACGACTGGACGATATGGCGGGGGCGCTCAGAAAATGCGAATGGGGGGTTGCCAGCAGCCGTCGACCACGACGATGCCGCATCCGGCGATCGCGAGATCGCGAGGACCGGCCAAGGCAATCAAGAGAGACGCACGAGGTTTTGGAAAATGGATGACATTGGCGAGCGGGTAAAGAAGATCGTCGTGGAGCACCTTGGCGTTGAGCCCGAGAAGGTGACGGACGCTGCTAGTTTCATTGACGACCTGGGCGCCGACAGTCTCGACACCGTCGAGCTTGTCATGGCGTTCGAAGAGGAGTTTGGCTGCGAAATCCCTGACGACGCCGCCGAAACGATCCTGACCGTTGGCGATGCGGTGAAATTCCTCGAGAAGAACGCCAAAAGCTGATCGCCGCGACCTCGGTCGACCGTTGCGAGCCCTAAAGCCAATCGTGTTTGAGCGCGGGACGGGATGTCTCGATTTCCGGTTCTCTCTTGACCGGCAATCGATGCGTCCCAGATTCGGCGGCGACCGGCTTGATTGGCCGAGCCGCAGCGTTGGCGTAGAGCCGTCGATGCAAGAGAGCGTTTTGCAGGCCGCACGGGCGAACCCATGAGGCGGGTTGTCGTTACAGGCATGGGAATGGTGACGCCGCTTGGCTGCGGCGTTGAAGCCACGTGGCGGCGGCTTATCGCGGGCGAAAGCGGCGCCCGCAAGGTCGACACCTTCGACGTGTCCGATCTGCCGGCGCGGATCGCCTGCACGATTCCGCGCGGCGACGGCACGGACGGCACGTACAATCCCTCCGATTGGATGGAGCCCAAGGAGCAGCGCAAGGTCGACGACTTCATCGCCTATGCGATGTGCGCGGCGACGCAGGCGATCCGGGATGCAGATTGCGCGCCCCGAACCTATGAAGACGAGATCGCCATCGGGGTGATGATCGGCTCCGGCATCGGCGGCGTCGCCGGAATCGCGGAAACCGCTCTGCTGCTCAGGGAGCGAGGTCCGCGGCGGGTCTCTCCGTTCTTCATTCCAGGACGCCTTATCAACCTCGCCTCTGGCTATGTGTCGATCGCCCACAGGCTGAAGGGGCCGAATCACGCGGTCGTCACCGCCTGCTCGACCGGGGCGCACGCGATCGGCGACGCCGCGCGCCTGATCGCGCTGGGCGATGCTGATCTGATGGTGGCGGGAGGAGCCGAATCGCCGCTCGACCGTCTGTCCATGGCAGGCTTTGCGGCCTGTCGGGCGCTGTCCACCTCCTTCAATGACGAGCCGACGCGGGCATCGCGGCCCTATGACCGCGATCGGGATGGCTTTGTCATGGGAGAGGGGGCGGGCGTGGTGGTGCTGGAAGAGCTCGAGCACGCGAGGGCGCGCGGCGCCAGGATTTACGCCGAATTGATCGGCTATGGCCTGTCGGGCGACGCCTACCATATCACGGCGCCCGCAGAGGACGGCGACGGCGCCTTCCGCTGCATGACCGCGGCGATCCGACGCGCCGGCATCACGCCGGGCGAAATCGACTACATCAACGCGCATGGCACTTCGACGCCGCTCGGCGACGAGATCGAGCTCAATGCGGTGCAACGGCTCGTTGGCGACGAGGCGCGGCACATCGCCATGTCTTCCACCAAGTCCTCGATCGGTCATCTGCTCGGGGCGGCCGGCGCCGTCGAGGCCATTTTCTCGATTTTGGCGATGCGCGACAGAATCGCACCGCCAACGCTCAACCTCGACAATCCATCCGTCAAAGCTGCCGTCGACCTGGTGCCGCACCGCGCGCGGGAACGCGAAATCGATGTCGTTTTGTCGAACTCGTTCGGTTTTGGCGGCACCAATGCGTCGCTCGTGTTTCGACGCCTGCACGATTGAGGCACACGATTGAGACTCCCTTGCCCTTGCCGGCGAGAGCAGATCCGGTTCATATTGAGCCACTGACTTGAAATCATGGTTGGGCTTGTCCCAGGGCTTGTCCCGGCCATCCACGGAGGCCCTGCGACAAGCGGCGACAAGCGAGGACAAGACGACGAAGGAGGCGATGCAATCCCAATCGGACACGCCGCAGGACAGAGCAGGGTTAGAGCATGGAACCGCCTCGGTAATCGACAAAAGGCCATAATTCATCGCTGATCTTCCCCATCCACCTCCGCAGGCGGAGACGGTGGGGAGGGGCCTTTGACTTTGGGTAGCGTTGGTCTCGTTAGTTCTCCGGGCGGATACATCCATGGCCGATTCTCGTGATGCAGCCTCCGAACTGATGCGGCGGGGCGCCGTGGGGGTCAGGCGGGAGACGGCCGTGCGCGCTCCATCACGCGACGGAACGCCGGATGGACGCAGAGGTATGACGTCGGGCGAACGACCTAACGAGATGAAGCGAATGCCGCGCAGTCCACGCGCTGCGCTGGAGCCTGAGCAGGTTCCAATGCCGGCGCGCTGGTCGGAAAGCGCGCGGCATCCGCTCGTCATGGTCGGCAACGCGGTCTTCACGGCGCTGATCCTTCTCGCGATCACGGGGGGAATTCTCTTCGTGATGGCAAAGCAGCGCTTCGAAGCTCCCGGCCCCCTTGAGCAGGACAAGATAGTCAATATCCCGCCGCGCCTCGGCATTCGCGATATTGCGGATCTTCTGGTCCGCGAAGGGGTGATTGATTCGCCCTGGACCTTCGTCATGAGCGCCCTGCTGGCGAAGACGCATGACGAATTGAGGTTCGGCGAGTATCAGTTCCCCAGGCAGGCGAGCCTGCACGACGTGATCAATACGATCATCGACGGCAAGGTGGTGCAGCATCAGATCACCATCCCGGAAGGATTGACATCCGAGCAAATCGTGCAGCGTCTCTTGGAAACGGACATCCTGTCCGGCAGCATCAAAGAGATCCCGCGCGAGGGCTCAATGCTGCCGGAGAGCTATCGCTATCCGCGCGGCGCGTTGCGCGAGCAGGTGATCCAGCGAATGCAGCAGGCGCAGGCCCGCGTCGTCCAGGAGATCTGGGATCGCCGGATGCCGGACCTGCCTTTGCGCACGCCCCAGCAGCTGGTCGTCCTGGCCTCGATCGTCGAGAAGGAAACCGGCCGCCCCGACGAACGCACCCGCATCGCTGCTGTCTTCATCAATCGCCTCAAGCAGCACATGAAGCTGCAGTCAGACCCCACCATCATCTACGGACTGGTGGGCGGCAAGGGCACGCTGGGCCGGCCCATCCTGAAAAGCGAGATCGAGCAGCATACGCCCTACAATACTTACGTGATCGAGGGCCTCCCTCCAGGGCCAATCTCCAATCCCGGCCGCGCGGCGCTTGAAGCGGTCGCCAATCCGGCGCGCACCAAGGAACTTTACTTCGTCGCCGACGGGACCGGCGGCCATGCCTTTTCAGAGACGCTCGAACAGCACCAGCGCAACGTCGCCCGCCTGCGCGCGCTTGAGCAGGGGCTGCGGGACGGCACGGCGCCGGCCGCCGCCCAGCCGGCGTCCCCGATCGCGGGCCCGGTGCGTGCGGCGCCGGTGCGCCCGTTGCTGCAGCCGCCGCCAACGGCGCCGCGTTAATGCCTGCCCGCCCATGCGGCGGAGGGAGGCAAAGCGTCTCATGGCGAGACGGCTGTACACGCAAAAAGAGCTTTTTTTCACGATAGACAAATTTTTTCACGATAGACAAAAACAGCATGCCGCTGGGCGCTGACCCCGCGGCGGGCGCTTGAGAGGCCCGGCCGCCGTCGCTAAGTTCTCAAGCGATACCGTTGTTCGTGAACTGAAAGCATTCGCAATGGCGCTATCGAGCATGACGGGATTTGCCCGCGGCCACGGGGAATCCCGTGGATACGCATGGACGTGGGAAATCAAATCCGTCAACGCCAAGGGGCTCGACCTGCGCCTGCGCATGCCGCCCGGCTGGGACGCCGTTGAGCCGCCGGTGCGGGCGAAAACCAGCGAGTTGCTCAGCCGCGGCACCGTGTACGCTACCCTCAATATCGAGCGCCATGGCAAGTCGCCGGTGGTGCGCCTCAACGAGGATGTGCTTAACGCGGTGCTCGGCACGGTTAAGTCGCTCTCCGGCCGCGTCGATGCGGATCGTCCGCGCCTCGACGGCATTCTTGCTGTCAAGGGCGTCATTGAGGTGGTCGATGCCGAGGAAGGCGAAGAGGAGCGGCGCGCCGTGGAGGCCGACGTCGTGTCGGGCTTTGGCGCGGTGCTTGCGAGCCTGATCGAGAACCGGCGGCGCGAGGGTGACGCGCTCGCGCGCATCCTTTGCGGGCGTCTCGATGAGATTGCGGTCTTGATCGATCGCGCCGAGGCTGCCGCGGCCCGTCGTCCCGACGCCGTCAGGCAACGCATTGCCGATCAGGTCGCGGCTCTCCTGGAAGCGTCGGACCGCTTCGATGCCGACCGCTTGCACCAGGAGGCGGTTCTGATCGCCGCCAAGGCGGATGTGCGCGAGGAACTTGACCGGCTCGCCGCCCACGTGGAGCAGGCGCAAAAGACGGTGCAGAAAGGCGGAGCGGTGGGACGGCGGCTCGATTTCCTGTCGCAGGAATTCAACCGCGAAGCCAACACGCTTTGTGCAAAGTCGAACGATCTCGAACTCACCAATATCGGGCTTGAGTTGAAGGGCGTCGTCGAGCAGTTCCGCGAGCAGGTCCAGAATTTGGAGTGACCAGGAATCAGGGATTAAAGCATGTTCCAGTGACATTGGACCGCTCCGGAGCCATGGCCGGGACAAGCGCGGGCATGACGAGGAGGGAAGCGATTCGATTCCACCGAAACGCGGTCCCAGGTATCATTAATCATGAATAAGAGGATCATGCCCGTGATGTCCTCCGAGCACCGGCAGGGCGCAAAATCCCGGCTCATGATTACTGATCCCTGACACAGGGAAGACCAAGGCGCTTGCGGAGCACACGTTGGGGGCAGATTTGCCGGACCAGGAGAGGCAGCGTCAGCAGGACGGCAGCGATGTGGCCCGGCGCGGTCTCATGCTTGTGCTGTCATCGCCGTCCGGCGCCGGCAAGACGACGCTGTCGCGGATGCTTCTGGAACGCGACCCCGCACTCGAGCTGTCGATCTCGGTGACGACGCGCAAGCCGCGGCCAGGCGAGGTGGAGGGCCGGGACTACCATTTCATCGATGGGAGGACCTTCGACGCCATGGTGGCGCGCGGCGACCTCCTCGAATGGGCCGAGGTATTCGGGAGCCGCTATGGCACGCCGCGCAAGCCGGTCGAGCAGGCGCTGGCGATGGGCCGTGACGTGCTGTTCGACATCGATTGGCAAGGCACGCAGCAACTGCGCGAGAAGGGCCGCGACGATCTCGTCAGCGTTTTCGTCTTGCCGCCGTCGATTCCGGATCTCGAGGCGCGCCTGCGCACGCGCGCCCAGGATGCCGACGACGTCATCCGCGCCCGCATGTCCAAAGCCGCCAATGAGATGAGCCACTGGGCAGAATACGATTACGTCGTGATCAACCGCGACGTCTGGCGCGCCTTCGACGATGTCTGCGCGATCCTCGCCGCCGAGCGCCTCAAGCGCGAGCGGCAGACCGGGCTCTCGGCCTTCGTGCGCGCGCTGCAAGCGGAGTTGTAGGTCGTGCGGCCAAGGCTCTCTCACGGAGAAATGATGACCGAGATCCCCGGAACTGCCAATTTGCGGCTCTTTTGAATTTCGAGTGGGGCAGGACGTGAAAAGCGGCCAACCCGCGATCACTCGCGGCCTTGATCGCTTGGCTGCTCTTTGTCGCGGGCGCACATCGGCTGTTGCCGATGTGCGTATCTTCAATTTCCCGATCTCGGGTGAACCCGAGATCGGATGGCAGCCGGTCAAGGGTCTCGACC
>JAJPKK010000239.1 GCA_021323775.1 Hyphomicrobiales bacterium | reverse complement strand
CCGTGGCACGATGGCACACCCAACGTGAATGATGCGAATAGCGCTGTTCGAGCCCGATATCCCGCAGAACACCGGCACGATGCTCCGCCTGGCGGCGTGCCTGGGGTTCGAGGCCCATATTATTGAGCCGGCCGGATTTCCGACGAGCGACCGCGCCTTCCGGCGCGCCGGCATGGACTACCTCGACGCGGTCGTGCTGAGGAGGCACCCATCATGGCCTGAATTCGAGCGCTGGCGCCGGGCAGAAAGCTTACGGCTGGTGCTGTTCACGACCAAGGCAAACGCGTCCTATCTGGATCACCGCTATGAGGCGCACGATCTTCTTTTGTTCGGTCGCGAATCGGCAGGCGTTCCGGATCATGTGCATCAGGCCGCCGATGTGCGGCTGCGCATCCCGATGCGCCCCGGGATGCGGTCGGTCAACGTAGCGATGGCGTGCGCGATGGCGGTGGGGGAGGCGTTAAGGCAGATCGGCAAATTGTAGGATGGGTTGAGCGCCGCGAAATCCATCAACAGGCCGTCCCAACGCTGCCTGCCGCCCGCGGGCCGATGGGCTCCGCTCAATCTGTCCGGCCAGACCATTCGGCTTGCGTTTCTGCGTCAGGCCGCTTCGAGGATTTCCTTGAGCCCGGCTGACTCAATGTCGACCAGCTTGATCTGCTCGTCGAAGAAACTGTCTGAAAAGCCCGCCGGTTGAAAGACAGTCATCATGAATTCCGCGCCGCATTGGGGATGACGCGAGCAGGAACCGTCCAGCCAGCCTGCGGATCGACGTAGTCATGATCCAGGATGCCATAGCGGGCGCTGGCGCGCATGCGCAGGCGCGCGGCGGCGTGAACCGTAACCATGTCCCACCAGTCAGGATCACTCGTCGGGGTCGTGGACCTGACGTTCGCCACTGCCCAGCTTGGCCAATTCGCCAAGTTTGAAAGGAAATCGAACGCGGCCTTCGGATCGCAGCTGATGCGTACCGTTTTGGTAATCGATCGCACGGTCGTATGATTATCTCGGGTAGTGGGTCATTTTGAAATTTTGCGGTCTTGACGACCGCTTGGAATCGCGACCGGGCAGAAGCAACAGCAACAAAAGAAGGATATTACGAGGTTTGTTGGCGACCCTTCGTCGAAAAGTTGAAAGATGCTCGGCCGTTCTCTCCGCCATCATCGACTCGAATGAAGGGCGCTTATCTCTATTACAGCCTGCTGCCGGCCGGCCGCTACGTCGGCGAGGGTTTTGCCGATGCCAGGCTCGACACGCTTTTCCTTGCCATACCGATTTTCCTGGCCATGCCGATCGCATGGAAGGGACCCTCGCACAGTACGTCGGGCGTCTGCACCGATCGTATCCGACGAAGCGTGAGGTCATCGTCTATGAGCATGTTCACGAAGCCGTCCCGGTGCTCAAATGGATGGGCGAAAAGCGAGTGATACCGCTTCCGGAGCAGACTGACGCGATTATCCCAGCATCGTTCAGAACCTGAAAATTCAACTACGACCCTGGACAACAGATCATGCCGCCCATACGGTATTTTGAAACCATCTCCAGCTCGAATATGAAGACATCTGTTATGAGAGGGAAAGCGGCGGCGCCTGGGCCTTCATGCATCCCCGTCTGTCAAGACGCGCCGGATTGTGAAGAATGGAGAGCATGACCTCGCTGAACGCCCAGCCCGTTGTCGTCTGGTTTCGAGACGACCTGCGTCTCGCCGACAACCCGGCGCTCACGGCGGCGATCGCGCGTGGCTCTCGTCTTATCGCCGTCTATATTCTCGACGATGAGACGCCCGGAAGTTGGCGGCTCGGCGGCGCCGCACGCTGGTGGCTGCACCATAGCCTCGCGGCGCTTGGCAAGAACATCGAGCGCCTGGGTGGCGCATTGCTGTTGCGTCGAGGCGGACCGGCGGCCGCGATCAAGTCCTTGATTCAGGAGACGAGGGCGCGCGCTGTCTATTGGAATCGGGGCTATGCGCCCTTCACGATTGCCCAGGATAGGGCCGTAACGGGCGAGCTTGAGAGAGAAGGTCTCGAGGTGCGGACATTCCCGGCCTCGACACTGTTCGAGCCGGGCAGCATTCTGAACCAAGACGGTAAGCCCTTTCGTCTGTACGGTGCCTTCTGGCGCGCCTGCCTTGCAAGGGACATCTCCGATGCGCCGCTGGCTTTGCCTCAAAGGTTGCCCGGCGGACCCAATATTCCTAGCGACGATCTCGAGTCGTGGCAGCTCAGGCCAAGGCGACCGAACTGGGCGGAAGGTTTCGAAGGGTTGTGGTGTCCTGGCGAAAAAGGAGCCCAGCGGCGATTGACCGACTTCATCGAAGGGCCCGCGACAGGCTATGCAGACTCCCGCGACAGGCCCGATAAGGCTTCGACGTCGCGGCTTTCCCCTCATCTTCGCTTTGGCGAGATCAGCCCTCGACAAGTGTGGCACGCGGTGCGCGCCGCACAAGCGGCGGGGCTTGTACCGCAGCCGGCGGCCGACAAGTTCCTGTCGGAACTCGGCTGGCGCGAGTTTGCTTACCATCTCCTCTATCACCATGCGTCTCTTCCGGACGCGCCACTGCAGCCTCAGTTTGCAGAGTTTCCGTGGAACGCCGATAGGCAGCACTTCTCGGCGTGGCGCCGCGGCCGCACAGGATATCCGATCGTCGATGCCGGCATGCGCGAGCTCTGGGCAACAGGCTGGATGCACAATCGTGTCCGGATGATCGTCGCCTCCTTTCTCGTGAAACATCTGCTGATCCCCTGGCAGGAGGGCGAGCGGTGGTTCTGGGACACGCTCGTTGATGCCGATTTGGCCAATAACGCGATGAACTGGCAATGGGTCGCCGGCTGCGGAACCGACGCCGCACCTTATTTCCGCGTCTTCAATCCCGTCCTCCAAGGCGAGAAATTCGATCCGGACGGCCGCTATGTCAGGCAATGGGTGCCTGAGATCGCCGCGCTCCCCGATGCTTACATCCACAAGCCTTGGACCGCGCCAAACCCGGTGCAGCTCGCTGCGGGCATCACGCTGAACAAGAATTATCCGGCGCCGATTGTCGATCACGCAATGGCGCGTCGGCGCGCCCTGGACGCGTTTGCACGCCTGAAAACCCGGCAATAAATTAATGAGACCTTGAGCGCAGGGTTCCGGAGGATCGCGAGCAAAGGGCAAGATCGAGTCGAGGGGCAGAAATCTCTTAGGGCCTGTTTACATTCGGCTTTGCAGAACACCGTCACACCGGCAGGCTCGATCGACACCCAGGGGCCGCAGGTCTTCATCCCGGTCGACGGCGAACGCAATCAAAGTGCTGAAAGAACGTCGCGCCGAACTGGAATCAAATCGGCCGCCTCTCCGCTGATCCGCGCCTCGCGCGGCGGAGCAGAGCTCACGTCCAGTCAGGATCGGGACGGACGCCTGTCGAAGCCGTTGTTCTTCGCAATGTCCTCACAGCGCTTCTCCGCGCCTTGAAGCATCAAACGCCATAGAGGTAGTTCGGCAGCCACAGGGTCATTCCGGGCCACAGATACATGATCACCATGCATAGAATGATGACCAGCATATAAGGCATCATGCCGGCGAATATCTGGTTGAGAGTAACGTGGGGCGGCGAAACGCCCTTGAGGTAGAAGGCCGACATCGCGACCGGCGGGGAGAGGAAGGCCGCCTGCAGGTTCACGAAAACGAGCGTGCCCCACAGGATCGGATCAATGTTGAAATGCTTCAGCAGCGGCAGAAAGATCGGCACGAAGATGACGATGATCTCGGTCCATTCCAGCGGCCAGCCGAGCAGGAAGATGATCGCCTGCGACAGCAGCATGAACGTAACGGGCGTCATGTGCAGGGACAGCACCCATTGCTCGAGCAGCCCTTGACCGCCGAGAATTGCGAAGACGCCGGAGAACAGGGCCGAGCCAGCGAAAAGCCAGCACACCATGGCGGTCGTCTTCGCGGTGAGAAACACCGCCTCCTTGGTGCGCTTCCAGTCGAGCGTCTTTGCCTGGACCGCCAGCAGGAACGCGCCGGCAGCGCCGACAGCGGCAGATTCGGTCGCAGTCGTGATCCCGAACAGGATGACGGCAAGCACGACGACGGTGAGAATGCCGAGCGGCATCACGGACGAGGTCAGGAGCTTCAAGACCTCGAACCGCTCCGCGGTCATCCGCGCGTAGTAGCGCGCCATCGCCAGCGCCATGGCGGCGCAGATGAGCCAAAACCAGATGTAGAAACTCAGCGCCGGGCCCGCTTCGGCCGGCGCCGCCGTTGCCTCTGCGAGCTCCGGATTGCCGAGCGGCTGGAGACCCTCCGGCAGGGCTTCGGCGGCCGCCTGCGGGTGGATGACGACGTACCACCAGACGCCCGCGAGCGTCGCCGCCGTCATCAGCAAGGGCCCGAGCGCCGCGATGAAATTTTTGGTCAGCATCCAGTAGCCGATCGGGCGCCCGTCCGTCTTGATCTCTCTCGCCTTGGCGGGAGAGAGCAGCGCTTGAACCAGTCCCGCAAAGATATTGGGCGAATAGGCCTGCTGAAATTTTGACACCCATTCCGGCACCGGCACGCGGGTGAGTTCGTCCGGCAGAGGCGGCGCGATCTTCGGATTTATCAGCGCCCAGCCGATGATATAAACGAGATAGAGGAACGCCAGGAAGAAGCCTGGAAACATGGCCGCTGCGTAGAGCTTCACGACGGACTGGCCGGCCACGGCCGCATACACGATGATCATCACCGATGGCGGGATCAGGATGCCCAGCGTCCCGCCGGCCGTGATGACGCCCGACGCAAGCTTCACGTCGTAGCCGGCGCGCAGCATCGGGTTGAACGCGATCACGCCCATAAGCACCACGACCGCGCCGACGAGGCCCGAGGCGATGCCCCAAAATGTGCACACGATCAGCGTTGCGACCGCGAGCGACGCCGGCACGCGCCGGAACGCAAGCTGGATCGAATAGAACATCTTGTCGACGAGCGCGCCGCGCTCCATCACATATCCCATCAGGACGAACAGGGGTATGGAGATCAGCACGTCGTTGGTCATCGCGCCGTAGGTGCGCTGGACCATCAGGTCGAAGACTTTGTTGTGTATCCAGGCTTCGTCAGGGTCATAGAAGGCGATGAAGCCGAAGATGATTCCGAGCCCCATCAGTGTGAACGCGGTGGCAAAGCCCATCATGATGACCACGACGATGAGCGCCAGCATCAACAGTCCAAGGGCGGGATCACTCATATGTTTCAGCCCATGCCGCGCTGGCGCGCCGCTTCGTCGATCTCATGCGCCCGCTCGATCGCGATCTTGCGCGATTCCTCATCCACATATTCGCTATGCGCGAGCTGCTCCTCGACGACGTCGATTTCCGCGACATCGCGCAGCCGGCTCGGCCATTCGCCGGTCTTGAGGCAGACCACGCAGCGCACCACCTCGGCGATGCCCTGCAGCATCACCAGCGCGCCCGCGACCGGGATAACCGTCTTGAAGTGGTAGATCGGCGGGCCATTCGCCGTCACATTGGAATGCTCCGCGATGCGCCAGGAATCTGCCGCATAGTCAGCCCCGGCATAAATGAGCGCAGCGATGCCGGGAAGAAAAAACACGACATAAAGCACAAGGTCCAATCCTGCCTGCAGCCGCGGCCGCATTGAGCTGTAGAGAAAATCGCCGCGGACATGGGCGTTCTGCGCCAGCGTATAGGCGCCGCATAGCATGAACAGGGCGCCGTAAATGATATTGTCGGCGTCGAAAATCCATGCCGTCGGCATGTTCATGATGTAGCGCTTGAACACCTCGACGCAGACGACGGTCATCAAGAGGATTATCAGCCAGGCGACCGCCTTGCCGACCCAGGTGCTGATGCCGTCGATGAAGTAGAGGAATTGCTGGATATTCATGACGTGAGCCAGGCGGAGTGCGGGGTGGGCAAAGGCGCGCTCCTGAGCCTGTCGAGGAGCGCGTTGCGCCCACCTGGACCGGGTGGGCGCGCTTCGCTCTGAGCCTGTCGAAGAGTGCCCATTCTACTGATCGGTTTCATGGAGCGGCCCTGCCAGCCGTCAAATCTTCACCGGCTTCGCGTTCGGCCCGAAGTAGTGGTCGAACGCCATCTTGCGGGAAACGACGGTGTCCTGCTCCCACCGCGCCGCGCGCCGCGCAAAGGCGAGCTGCGACTGGACGATCTCCTTGAACAGCGGGTTTTCCGCCGCCTTCTTGGCGATTATCTCGTCGTAGAGCTCGAGCTGCTTCTGCAGGATCGCGTCCGGCGTCTTGTAGAACCTCACCTTGTCGGTCACCTGCAGTTCAACGTAGTCCTGGGAATAGCGGTCGATCGCCTTCCACGACATATCGGCGGAAGCAGCCTCGGTGGCGTAGGCGATGACGGCCTTGAGCTTGTCCGGCAAGGCATCGTATCTGGTCTTGTTGAACAGGATTTCGAATTGCTCGGCGTTCTGGTGGTAGCTCTGGAGCATGCATACCTTGGAGACATCAGGGAACCCGAGCGTGCGATCTGAAGAAGCATTGTTGAATTCGGCCGCGTCGATGAGGCCGCGGTCCATGGCCGACACGATCTCGCCGCCGGGCAGCGCGTTCACGGCCGCGCCCATGGCTTGAAACAGGTCGATCGAAATCCCGACAGTGCGATACTTGAGGCCCTTGAAGTCGTCGACCTTGGTAATCGGCCGCTTGAACCAGCCGAGCGCCTGGGTCGGATGGGGACCGTAGGGGAATGAAACCACGTTGGCGCCGATTGAAGCATAGAGCTTGGCGAGCAGCTCTTTGCCGCCGCCATATTTGTGCCAGGCAAGCAGCATGTTTCCGTCCATTGCGTAGCCGGGGCCCGATCCCCAGAGGGCAAGGGCGGTTTGCTTTCCGTAATGATAGACGAGCGCGCCGTGACCGCCGTCGAGCGTTCCCTTGGAAACCGCATCAAGCAGACCGAAGGGCGGCACCACCGCGCCGGCAGGCAGTACCTCTATTCTGAGGTCGCCGCCCGTCATGTCGTTGACTTTCCTGGCGTAGTCTTGAGCGAACTCATGGAATATGTCTTTCGACGGCCACGTGCTCTGCCAGCGCATGTTGATGACGCCCTGAGCGCTGACGACGTTCGGGGCCGCGACTGCCGATGCAGCCGCCGCCTTGAGGAAATTGCGTCGCGTTGTGCGCGCGGGTTTCGACACTTTCGACATGGCGTTCCTCTCCTTAAATTTCCGGGCTGCTTTGGCGCCGGCCCGTTTACTTGCATTAAAATTTAAAATCCGCTTGCACCCGTCGCCAACTCGACGTCCCGCGGCGCGATGACCGCAAGGATTGCATAACTTGTCCGCCTCCGTCCCGCTGTTGCCGCCTGCTGCCGGCCTTGGCGTTGGGCGCGGTGATGCAAGCATATTGCGGCGTGGGACGCTGCAGTTTACACGGATTTACTATTTATGAGGAATTTATAGCCGGGGACCGAATCCGAGCGCCTGGACGGCCGGCGCTATCGGGCGAGCCGGGGCTATCGGGCGGCGCGTGCGGGCGGGGTCTGCCTTCGCCCGCATTGCGGGCAGTTCCCTCCGCAACAGGCGCGGGGATTGCGGTCGCCACCCTGCTCCCAGCCACATTGACGTTTTTTCATCTGGAGGAAAGCGGCTTGTAACCTATCGCCTTTGAATGTGGGAGCATAGATCGCTGGATGTGGTAAGATGCCGATTGTCCGCGAGCGCTTCAACCAACGATACCGATTTGATTGGCACCGCGCGGATCTCCTCCCTGCCTGCGTCATGTGCGACGATAGAGGGCGAGGATCGGTTTTACTAAACGGATTTTAACGGCAGCCCATGGACGATCGCACCGCCACGGATTTCATCAGGACGCAACCGCTCGACAGGCCTGTTAAGCGAAAGCGCGCGAAGTCAAAGACCGGCCGGCGGCTGGGGCTGCTGCTTGTCGTGGCTGGCGCCGCCATGCTCGGCTGGTGGTTCTACAACCGCCAGCCCGCGCCGACAACGGGCCGGGTCAATCCCTATGCCAACGCCATGCCGGTGGTGGTGGCGCCGGCCGTCACCGGCGACATCGATATCACGCTCAATGCGCTCGGCACGGTGACGTCGCTTGCCACCGTCACCATCAAGTCGCAGATTAGCGGCTACCTGATGAACGTCGCCTACCAGGAAGGCCAGGTGGTCAAGAAAGGCGACCTCCTTGCCGAGATCGATTCCCGTCCCTACGAGCTTGCGCTCAAGAACGCCCAAGGCGCGCTCGAGCGGGACCAAGCCATGCTGCAGCAGGCCGAGCTCGACCTCAAGCGCTATCAGGATCTGGCCAAGACGAACGCCATACCGCGCCAGCAGCTTGACCAGCAGGTCGCGCTGGTGGCCCAGGACAAGGGCAATGTGCTCTCCGACCAGGCCCAGATCGAGACCCAGAAGCTCAATATCGCCTACTGCCACATCGTCGCGCCGGTGACCGGCCGGGTCGGGCTGCGGCTTGTCGACCAAGGCAATTACGTCACGCCCAACGACGCCACTGGCCTCGTCGTGATCACCCAGTTCCAGCCCATCACGGTGATCTTTCCGGTGGCGGAGGACAACCTGCCCCAGATTACCCGGCGCCTCAAGGCCGCCGGGACACTTCCTGTGACCGCTTTCGACCGCAGCGGCTCGGTCAAGCTCGCCACCGGAGAGCTGAGGACCCTTGACAATCAAATCGACACCACGACCGGGACCCTCAAGCTGCGCGCCGAGTTCGCCAACGACGACGAGACCCTGTTTCCCAACCAGTTCGTCAACGTCGAGCTTCTGGTGGATACGCTGAAGGGCGTCACCGTCATGCCGACGGCCGCGATTCAACGCGGCGCGCCCGGCACGTTCGTATATCTTCTCAATGCCGACCAAACCGTTACGGTGAAGCCGGTGACGCTCGGACCCTCCCACGGAGATCAGGTCGCGATTGAATCGGGGCTGTCGCCGGGCGATCGCGTCGTCATCTACGGCGCCGACAAGCTGCGTAATGGCGCAAAGGTGGTGCCGCGCGATGCCGGAACTGGCCTCGGCCCGCCCGCGGCCGCTGGTGCGGCTGACGCCAGCGCAACGCCTGACCCTGCGCCGCGGCTCCCTCCGCAGCAGGCGGGAGAGGGCGATAAGGGGAGCACTCCCGCGCAGGCAGGAGACGGCGGAGACGGAGCGGGCAGCAGCCGGCGGCGACGGAGCGGCCCATGACGCGCGATCCTCCGGCCTCTCCCTGCCGTCCCGCACGCGGGGAGGGCGGAGACGGCGCGATCAACGCCCCGAGGATTCGTCGATGAGCCCGTCGCAACCCTTCATTCTGCGGCCGGTCGCGACCACGCTGCTGATGATAGCGATCATGCTGTCGGGCATGGTCGCCTATCGCTTCCTGCCGCTCGCGGCGTTGCCGGAAGTCGACTATCCGACCATCCAGGTTCAGACCTTTTATCCGGGCGCCAGCCCTGACGTAATGACATCTTCGGTGACGGCACCGCTCGAGGTTCAGCTCGGGCAGATGCCGGCGCTCAATCAGATGAGTTCGGCGAGTTCGGCGGGTTCTTCGGTCATCACGCTCCAGTTCAGCCTCAAGCTCAGCCTCGACGTGGCCGAGCAAGAGGTGCAGGCCGCGATCAACGCGGCCGGCAATCTGCTGCCGTCTGACCTGCCGGCGCCGCCGATCTACGCCAAAGTCAACCCGGCCGATGCGCCGATCCTGACGCTGGCGTTGCGATCCGATTCGCTGCCGCTGCCGCAGGTCGAGGACCTTGCCGATACCCGGCTGGCAATGAAGATTTCGCAGCTTCCGGGGGTCGGACTGGTGACGATCAGCGGCGGCCAGCGGCCGGCCGTGCGCATCCAGGCCGACCTTCGCAAGCTTGCCGCCTACGGGCTTAACATCGACGACCTGCGCACGACGCTCGGCAACGCCAATGTCAATACCCCCAAGGGGAATTTTGACGGGCTGATGCGCGCCTCTACCATCAACGCCAACGACCAGCTCATGAGCGCGGCGGCCTACCGCGACCTCGTCATCGCCTACCGCAACGGTTCGCCGGTGCGCCTAAGCGACGTCGCGAAAGCCGTCGACGGCGCCCAGAACGACAAGCTCGCGGCTTGGATGAATCTGTCGCCGGCGGTGATCCTCAACATTCAGCGGCAACCCGGCGCCAATGTGATCGAGGTGGTCGACACCATCAAGTCGCTGCTGCCGCAATTGCAGGCGGCGCTGCCCCCGGCGATCGACGTGTCGATCTTAAGCGACCGCACCGTGACGATCCGCGCGTCGGTGGAAGATGTCGAGTTCGAGCTGATGCTCGCGGTCGTCCTGGTGGTGCTGGTGATTTTCGTATTCCTGCGCAGCGCGCGGGCGACCATCATTCCGAGCCTCTCGGTGCCGCTGTCGCTGGTCGGAACCTTCGGCGCCATGTACCTGCTCGGCTTCAGCCTGAACAACCTTTCGCTGATGGCCTTGACCATATCGTCAGGCTTCGTGGTCGACGACGCCATCGTGGTGATCGAGAACATTTCCCGTTACATCGAAGAAGGCGAATCGCCGCTGCGTGCGGCGCTGAAGGGCTCCGAGCAGATCGGCTTCACCATCATCTCGCTCACCATATCGCTGATCGCGGTGCTTATTCCGCTGCTGTTCATGGGCGATGTGGTAGGCCGGCTGTTCCGCGAGTTCGCGGTCACGCTCGCGGTCACCATCCTGATCTCGGCGGTCGTGTCGCTGACCCTGGTGCCGATGGCGTGCGCCAAGCTCTTGAAGCCAGTGACCGAAATGCGGGAGAACGCGTTCCAGCGGCTCACGCGGCAATGGTTCGACGGGCTGATCGACGGCTATGCATATCTGCTGCGGATCGTGCTCAACCACCAGGGCGCGACGCTCGTGGTGGCCGCCGGCACGCTTGCGCTCACCGTTTGGCTCTATGTCGTGATTCCGAAGGGCTTCTTCCCGGTGCAGGACACCGGCCTCATTCAGGGCATTTCGGAGGCGCCGCAGTCGATCTCGTTCGCCGCCATGGCGGAACGCCAGCAGGCGCTGGCCGCGGTGATCCTCAAGGATCCGGACGTGGAGAGCCTGTCGTCCTTCATCGGGGTCGACGGGACGAATATCACCCTCAACAGCGGACGCTTTCTCATCAACCTCAAGCCGCACGACATGCGGTCGGCGAGCGTGACGAAGATCATCGATCGGATCAATGAGGCGGCGGCCGCGGTGCAGGGCATCTCGCTCTACATGCAGCCGGTGCAGGATCTCACCATCGACGATGCGGTGAGCCGGACGCAATATCAGTTCTCCCTTGAGGATGCGAACCCGGATGAGCTCGCCGTGTGGGCGCCGCGGCTGGTCGACAAGCTCAATTCGATGCCGCAATTCTCCCAGGTGTCGAGCGATATTTCGGCCTACGGTCTGATGGCCTATATCGACATTGATCGCGATACGGCGGGCCGCTTCGGCATCACTCCGGCCACCATCGACAATGCGCTCTACGATTCCTTTGGCCAGCGCATCGTTTCGACGATCTTCACCAACTCCAATCAATACCGCGTCATCCTCGAAGCCGACCCGTCGCTGAAGGCGTCCCTGGATTCGTTATCCTCGGTCTATGTGCCGACCTCGACCAGCTTGAGCACGGTGCCGGGGCAAGTGCCGCTGTCCGCGCTCGTGCGCGTGCGCGAGGGCACTGCGCCTTTGCGGGTCGACCATCTTGGCCAGTTTCCGTCGACCGCCATCTCCTTCAACCTGGGGCCGGGCGCGTCGCTCGGCGAGGCGGTCGAGGCGATCAAACAGGCGCGGCAGGACATCGGCCTGCCGATCAGCGCCAACATCCGATTGCAGGGCGCGGCGCTTGCCTTCCAAAAGTCCCTCGCGAACGAACTGCTTTTGATACTCGCGGCGATCGTCACGGTCTACATTGTTCTGGGCGTCCTCTACGAAAGCTTCGTGCATCCCGTCACAATTCTCTCGACATTGCCCTCAGCCGGCATCGGCGCGCTGCTGGCGCTGATGGCGGCAGGCGACGATCTCACAGTCATCGCCATCATCGGCATCATTCTGCTCATCGGCATCGTCAAGAAGAACGCCATCATGATGATTGACTTTGCGCTCGACGCCGAGCGCAATGAGAACAAGACGCCGCGCGAAGCAATCTACCAGGCCTGCCTGCTGCGGTTCCGCCCCATCCTGATGACGACTTTTGCCGCGGTGCTGGGGGCCTTGCCGCTGATGATGGGTACCGGCGTTGGCGCCGAGCTTCGCCACCCGCTCGGTATTTCAATCGTCGGCGGGCTGCTCTTGAGCCAGGTGCTCACCCTGTTCACGACGCCGGTGATCTATCTGTGGTTCGATCGGCTGCAGCAGCGTTATTTCAATCTCGATGACGCCATTCGCGATGCTGAGCAGGGGAGCCCCGCCGAATGAACCCGTCGACCCCGTTCATCCGGAGGCCGGTCGCCACCATCCTGCTCACTTTCGGCGTCGCCGCCGCGGGTGCGGTGGCCTTTTTCCAGCTCCCGGTGTCGCCGCTGCCGCAGGTCGACTTTCCCACCATCTCGGTCCGGGCGCAGCTCCCGGGCGCGAGCCCGGACGTGGTGGCGACCTCGGTCGCGACGCCGCTCGAGCGTCACTTGAGCCAGATCGCCGACGTCACCGAAATGACCTCGACGAGCACGGTCGGCGCCGTGCGCATCAACCTGCAATTCGGCCTCAACCGCGATATCAACGGCGCCGCGCGCGACGTGGAGGCTGCAATCAATGCGGCGCGCGTCGACCTCCCTACGAGCCTGCGCTCCAACCCGACGTACAGGAAGGTCAATCCGGCAGACGCGCCGATCCTGATCCTGGCGCTGACCTCCGATACGATGCGTCAGGGAGAGCTTTACGATGCGGCCACGACGGTGCTGTCGCAAAAGCTGTCCCAGGTTGATGGGATCGGCGAGGTCGTCGTCGGCGGCAGTTCGCTGCCGGCCGTGCGGGTCGAACTCAATCCGACCGCGCTCTACAAATACGGCATCGGGCTCGAAGACGTCCGCGCGGCGCTCGCATCGGCCAACGCCCATGCCCCCAAGGGGGACATCGAGGTCGGAGACCGGCATTACCAGATCTACGACAATGACCAGGCCACGAAGGCCGCCGAATATCGCTCGTTGATCATTGCCTATCGCAACGGCGCGCCAGTCCGTTTGACAGATGTCGGCGATGTCTTCGACGGCAACGAGAACATCCGCAATGCGGGCCTTGCCAACGGCAAGCCGTCCGTGCTCGTCGTTCTCTACCGCTCGCCCGGAGCCAACATCATCGACACCGTCGATCGCGTTTATGCGCTGCTGCCAGAATTGAGGGCTGCGATCCCGCCTGCGATCGACCTTGCGCCCGCGGTCGACCGCTCGATCACAATCAGAACCTCGCTCAAGGAGGTCGAGCGTACCCTGATGATCTCCGTGGCGCTGGTCATTCTGGTGGTATTTGCGTTCTTGCGCAGCGCCCGCGCCACGGTGGTGCCGAGCGTTGCGGTTCCGGTGTCGCTGCTCGGCACATTCGGCGCCATGTACCTGCTCGATTACAGCCTCGACAACCTGTCGCTGATGGCGCTGACTGTCGCCACCGGCTTCGTGGTCGACGATGCGATCGTCGTGCTGGAGAACATTTCGCGCCACATCGAGGCGGGCGTACCGCGCGTGGAGGCGGCGATCAGGGGGTCGGCCGAAGTCGTGTTCACCGTCATGTCGATGAGCACCTCGCTCGTCGCGGTGTTCATACCCATCCTGCTGATGGGCGGCATCGTCGGCCGGCTGTTTCGCGAGTTCGCGATGACGCTGTCGGTGTCGATCGCGGTCTCGCTTGCGGTCTCGCTGTCCACGACGCCGATGATGTGCGCACTGCTCCTCAAGCGGACGCGCCACGACGAGCGAGGCCGCTTGAGCCGCATGACCGAGTGGGTTTTTGACGCCATGCTGCGCGGCTATGAACGCAGCCTTGGCTGGGCGCTCGACCATCCGCGTCTCGTCCTCGGCATTCTGCTGGTGACTGTCGTCATCAATGTCGAGCTTTACCGGATCATCCCGAAGGGCTTCTTCCCGCAGCAGGACACCGGGCGCATCAACGGCGCTATTCAGGCCGACCAGAGCATCTCGTTCCAGCTGATGCGGCAGAAACTCGAGCAGTTTGTCGACATCATCCGCAAGGATCCTGCCGTGGACACTGTGGTCGGCTTCACCGGCACCGGGCAGACCAACGGCGGTTTCATGTTCCTGTCGCTCAAGCCCATCAGCGAGCGCAAGATCACGGCTGATCAGGTGATCCGCCGTCTGAGCCGCGAGTTGGCCCAGGTTCCGGGCGCGACATTGTTCCTGCAGGCAGTGCAGGACATCCGGGTCGGCGGCCGGGCCGCCAACGCCCAATACCAGTTTACTTTGCAGGCCGACACTGTCGAGGAGCTTTATAGCTGGGCGCCCCGGATCCTCGCGGAGCTGCAGAAGGTGCCGGCGCTTACGCAGGTCAATAGCGACCAGCAGAATAAGGGGCTGGAGACCGACATCACAATCGACCGCGACACCGCTGCGCGGCTCGGGATCACAGTGGCCCAGATCGACAATACCCTCTACGACGCATTTGGCCAGCGCCAGGTCTCCACGATCTACGTCGCCCGCAACCAGTATCACGTGATTATGGAGGTGGCGCCGCAATATTGGCAGAACCCGGAAACGCTCAAGGACGTGTTTGTCAGCAAATCAGGCGGCGCGGTCGGCGGCACGCAGGGGACCAACGCGGTTGCTGGCACGGTCAGCGGCCGGGCGGCCACATCGACCTCCACGGCGAGCTCAGCCGCAGCGATCGCGGCGGACGCGGCGCGCAATCTCGCGCTTAATTCGATCGGCAACACGGGCAAAGGCGTTGCTTCGACCGGGTCTGCCGTCAGCACGTCCGCCGAAGCCATGGTGCCGCTCAGCGCCGTCACTCATTACGCCGCCGGCAACATCCCGCTCGCCGTCAATCACCAGGGCCTGTCCGTCGCTTCCACCATTTCGTTCAACCTGGCGCCGGGCTACTCGCTCAGCGACGCAGTGGCCGCCGTCAACGAGGTCATGACCCGGCTCGGCGTGCCGGCGACTATCCACGGCACGTTCCAGGGAACCGCACGGGCATTTGAGCAATCGCTGCGCAACCAGCCATGGCTCATTCTCGCGGCGCTCATCGCAATATATATCGTGCTCGGCGTGCTTTATGAGAGCTATATCCATCCGATCACTATCCTCTCGACCCTGCCCTCAGCAGGGGTAGGCGCAGTGCTGGCTTTGATGATCTGCAACACTGAGTTCAGCATCATGGGATTGATCGGCGTCATCCTGCTGATCGGCCTGGTGAAGAAAAACGCCATCATGATGATCGACTTCGCGCTCGACGCCGAACGCCGCAGGGGCCTGACATCGCAGCAGGCGATCTACGAAGCGTGCTTGTTGCGCTTCCGCCCCATCATGATGACCACCAGCGCAGCCCTGTTCGGCGCATTGCCGCTCGCGATTGGCCTTGGCGACGGCGGCGAATTGCGCCGCCCGCTCGGCATCGCCATCGTGGGCGGGCTGATCTTAAGTCAGTTGCTTACTCTCTACACGACGCCGGTGGTCTACCTCTACCTCGACCGCCTCGGCCTGTGGCTTCGCGCCCGTCGCGGCCACAGCCATGGGCATGCCCTGCCGGAGGCGCCGTTGGTTCCCGGCGAATGATGCGCCGAAATCTCTCGCTTCTCCAGAAACACGCTTCTTCTTAAAAAGAGCGCCCCGTGGTGCAAGGCGAAGTGAAAGCGGCGGCCAGATGCTACTCAGGGCGGTTGCCGGTTTTCTTGCAGAATCACGCAAAAAATGGCAACTAGCGATAATTCAATTACTTAGAGCGGACCCCGCTAATGTTGAACCATTCTGCGCGGTCGTCGTTTGGCTTGTCGCTCCGGGCTGTCGAAGTGGCCGGTTGTCAGAGTGAGGGAATGGGGTCGCATGCGTATGTACCGATCGTCAACCGGTCGACGAGCGAGCAACAATGGCGGGCGAACATTGGTGCATGCTGGTATCGCCGGCGTCAGCCGCGCCGCCGCAGCATGTAGCCTTTTGCTGGCCGCATCGGGCTGCCTGGAAATTGACAGGCCCGGGCTAGCCCTAGACATTCCGGGATCGTATCGGGAGGCGCACGGCCCGCCCGAGGCGGCTACCCCGTCGCTTGATTGGTGGCGCAGCTTCCGATCGCGCGAACTGACCTCGCTCATGGAGGAGGGGCTCGCCGCCAACTTCGACATTGCGGTCGCAATCGCGCAGATCTCTCAGGCCGATGCCCAGGTGCGGATCGCCGGCGCGCCGTTGCTGCCGACAGTTAACCTTAACGCCAGCGACACGGCATCGAAGGCATCGCAACAGCTCCTAACGGGCAGCGCAGGGGGATCGCCGTTTTCAAGGCTTTACGCGACGTCATTGAGCGCAAGCTACATCATTGATTTCTGGGGCAAGAATCTCGCAGCCCTGAACGCAGCCATCGAAACGGCAATTGCCAGCCGCTACAACCGCGAGGTCGTGACGATCACCGCACTCACTTCGGTCGCTGACACATATTTTCAGATCCTGGCGGCGCGGGACCGCTTGCGGATCGCCCGCCGCAACCTCGGTGATTCAAGCCGCATCCTGTTCCTGATCAGGCAGCAATTCGAGGCCGGCACCGCGTCGGACCTCAACGTCGCCCAGCAGGAAAGCCTGGTCGAGCAGGTGCGGGCGACGATCCCGCCTCTTGAGGAAACGCTTCGCCAGAATACCGCCGCCCTTGCGGTTCTCGTCGGCAAGGCGCCGGAGCGCTTCAATACGCGGGGCGCCGGCTTGCAGTCCGTCGCGGTGCCGCGGGTGACGCCGGGCCTGCCGTCAGAACTCATTAACCGCCGGCCTGATGTCCGTCAGGCCGAGGAGCAGCTTAGATCCTCCGACTACTCCGTCGAATCCGCCCGCGCCGCGTTCTTTCCCACCATTACGCTCACCGGCCAGCTTGGATTTGAAAGCGCTGCGCTAAAGTCGCTGTTTGGACCCGGCGCGTGGTTCTATACGGCGGCCGCGGGCCTCACCCAGCCGCTGCTTGACCCGGGAACGCTGCTCGGACAATACGAGCTGCAGAGAGGCCTGCAGGCGCAGTTCCTCCAAGCCTATCGCAAAGCCGTGCTCTCCGCATTCTCCAATGTGGAGCAGGCCCTGGTCGCAGTCGAGCAGACGACTGCGCAGGAACGCATCCAGGAAAATGTCGTGAAGGCCTCGCGCAGGGCTTTCACGCTGTCGGAACAGCAGATGAATTCCGGAACCGTCAACATGGTGACCTTGCTTCAGGTCGAGCAGACGCTGTTCACGGCGGAAGATCAGCTCGCCCAGGTACAGCTCGCGCGCCTGCTGGCGGTCGTGAGCCTCTTCCAGGCGCTCGGCGGCGGCTGGCCGCCGACGGCGCCGACACAGGCCAAAGGCGCTTGATACCCATCCCATCCGTTCAAATCTGGGAGGATCTCGCATGCCGCATTTTCCTGCGGGAGGGGAAGAAGAACCTTGGAGCGCCAGGACGATCCGTTTCAGGCGTCGGAGGGCAACTCGAGCGATCACCTTTGGCCTAATGGTGGCCTTCGCCGGACAGGCTGAGACGGCTGCACAAGACCGCAACGCCACACGCCGCTGAGCGGCGAGATATTCATCGCCGGCCGAATACGCTCGTAGATCCGCTGCGGGACGAGCTGCGCAACCCGCGCGCTTATATCCGTCTGACCGGAGCGGCGGCCCGACGATTGTTTGACGCCATCAAGGGCAAAGCTGCGGCAGACGCATGTGAGGAGGGGAGCGGGAAATGCCGTATGCAGCGTCGAGACAAAGCCAAACGACGCGCATTGCGATCTTGCCATCGATACGAGAGACGCGACGACTGCAGAAGGGCCGCCATGCTGAGCGCCAGACCACGGCCGACACGCCCTTGCCGGAAATGGTCACCCACGCAGCGCCCCCATTGCATCGACGCCGCGGGTGGCCCAGCCGGTGGTTCGGCGCTCCATGAACTCGGCCACCAGGTACATGCCGATGCCCATGATGCTCGTCACCAGCAGCCCTGCGAAGGCGAGCGGCACCTCGAAGCGCGAAGACGCCACCAGCATGAGATTGCCGATGCCCTTGTTCGCCGCTACGGTCTCGGCAACGATCGAGCCCACGAATGCAAAGGTGATCGCCACCTTCAATGAGGCGAAGAAATACGGCATCGAGCGCGGCAGGCCGACTTTCTGGACGATTTGCCATCTTTTCGCGCCGAGCGCCCGCAGCACGTCCTTGAGTTCCGGCTCCACTGTCGCGATGCCGGCCGCGACGTTGACCAGAATGGGAAAAAACGAGATCAGGAACGCCGTGACGATTGCCGGAACGGTGCCGATGCCGAACCAGATCACGAGGATCGGAATCACCGCCACCTTGGGAATTGAGTTGAAACCGACGAGGGCTGGGTAAAATCCGTCATAGATGAGCGTTGATGAACCGAAAAGAACGCCTCCGATCAATCCGAATATAACGGCAAAGGAAAAACCCACAACGGTTGTCATCAAGGTCTGCCACGCATTGTCGAGCATTTCCGCTCGCCATTCCCATCCCGCTGCGAAGATCGCGGTCGGCGCGGGCAGTACGAATTGCTCGATCTCGAAAGCGCGAACGGCGATTTCCCAGAGGACGAAAATGGCGATGATGACGATCCAAGGGAGAACGCTCCGCACCGCCCTTCGCGACAGTCGCGAACGCCTGCGCGGTTTCGCCGATGGTTTGCCGATGGCTTCGGATGGATCCATGTGACTGTCACGCCTGCGGTGACTCTTGAGCATCTACAGCCTCCTCAGGATGGCTCCGCTTGCTCAGCCGTGCTCGTGGTCATCCTTCGTCCTTCGACAAGCTCAGGACGCGCGCGAGCGCGCTCCTCAGGATGAGGTCTGACTTTCTTTCACGCCCTCTCAGCGTGAGGCCGCAGTCGTTACCCACGCTCTGCCCCGTCCCCTGACCGCGCGGCGCCGATGTGCTCGCGCAGTTCATGAATGATAGCCACCGAGGAGGGCTCATAGGTCGTGTCGAGCCGGCGCGGCCGCTCCAGGTTGATCGTCCGTTCAGCAATAACGCGTCCCGGCCGAGCGCTCATCACCAGCACGCGGTCGGCGAGAAAGACCGCTTCGCGCAGATCGTGGGTGACGAGAATGACGGTCGGCCGGCGCGCCAGCCAGACATCTTGCAGGGCAATCCACAGCTCCTCGCGCGTGAACATGTCGAGCGCCGCGAACGGCTCGTCGAGCATGAGAAGGGACGGATCGTGGATCAAGGCGCGGCAGAGCGACGCCCGCTGCTGCATGCCGCCTGAAAGCTCCCAGGGAAAGCGGTCTTCGAACCCTTTCAGGCCGACCAGCGCCAACAGATCGCGCGCCTTTGCAATGTAAGCGGATTGCTCGCGGCGCAGCCGCGAGCAATGCGGTTGGACAATTTCAAGCGGCAGCATGACGTTGTCGAGCGTGTTGCGCCACGGCAGCAGCGTCGGATTCTGAAACGCCATGCCGACAATCGATAATGGGCCGGCCACCTCCTGCCCATTCACCGCGACCGTTCCGGCCGTTGGCGGCCACAATCCGGTCACTGCCTTCATCAGAGTCGATTTACCGCACCCGGACGGTCCGACCACGGCGACGAATTCTCCTGCCGCAACCGCGAGTGTGGCGTCCTCAAGCGCAAGTGTGCCCTCCCCATCCTCGCCATAGCGCACCGATACGCGGTTTAGCTCGACGAAGTTCATCTCAAGCGCGCTCTGGTCAGGTTGAGCACTTTCGCTAACTGCCCGGAATAAGACCCTTGTCGAGTGAGAAGCAGTATTTCGCGATATCTCCGGCGCGCGTGTACCAGACGCGATCCTTCCCTTTATGTTCGACGCAGTGCTTGATGGCTTGGCGCAGCGGCCGCAACCGGAACGGCTGGCCGACGATGAACCCATGCAGGGACAGCGCAAATACGAGAGGCTGGCGGTCGGACTGTTCGAGCATCTCCTCGAACTGATCGACGATCATGTCGGCGAACTCGCGGCCGGTGTGGTCGCGGTGCGCGAGCGTGCCGGCATCATTCAATTCCATCGGGTAAGGTACCGACAGCAGCGGGCCGGCGCGAGTCTGCATCCAGATCGGCTGATCGTCGAATGGCCAGTCGAGCAGGTGGGTATAGCCCGCCTCCTTGAGCAGATCGGGCGTAACATTCGATTCCAGCGCGCCCGGCCCCATCCATCCCGTCGGGCGCACGCCGACATATTTCTGGATGACTTGCGTGCACTCCTCGATGGCGCGCCGCTCGTCGTCCTCCCACATCCCTCGCAGCACTTCGGCGTTGGTGCGTCCATGCCCGATCACGTCATCGCCGCGTTCCCTGATCTTCTCGATAATGTCCAGATAATTGTAGCAGACCGCGCTGTTGAGGAGGATCGTGGCCGGGAGATTTAGCGAGTCGAGAATTTCGAACAGGCGCCAGTTTCCGATCCGGTTGCCGTAGTCGCGCCACGCCCAATTGCGCGTGGTCTGCATGCCGCTGCGCACCGGATCCATGCCGATGCCAGTCCCGAACGCAAAGTGCTCGATGTTGAGAGCAATGTAGAATGCAAGCCGCTTGCCGCCCGGCCACGTGTAGTCGGGCCGCTTGACGATCGGGGAGTAGGCATAACGTGAGTGTCCGGGAAGTTTCAGCATTGACGGACTCGTGTTTCTGGATGTGTTTTCGCGGTTCTCTTTTAACACCGTTGACGCCGCAGGGCGGGCAAAGCGAGGCGTACCCCGCCATCCTGTCCCGGCGGACATATAGGAGAGGGGGGTGGGCACGGGGCTAACGCGCCTTTGCCCACCCTGCACGATAATCGCCTGGACGCGCTTCAATTCGCGCGCTTCGGCACCATCCGTTCTGCCGCAGGCGGCAGATATCGGTCTGTGTAAACCGATTCCGCGGCGGGAGTGCCGGTCAGCCCATAAGCGGCGACCACCGCGTCGATTGTCTGGTGGAGTTTTTCCGGCGTAACGGAGCTTAGTCCCGCGCTTGCCACATGGGGCGTGTTGGTGAGGCCCAGCGCCAGGTCGAGGCGGATTTTCTCGATATCCATCTTCATCATCGGGTCGCGGACTTTGAGAAGATCGAGGGCCTTCTGCGGGGCGGCGATGGTGTCGCGGGTGGCCTGGTTGAGCGCCTTGACGACGGCGCGAGTGGTCTCGGGGTTCTCGTCCGCAAATTTCCTCCGAGTGACCAGAGCAAGCCCGTACATGTCAGCGCCGAAGTCGGCATATTTCAGCACGAACAGGTCGTCCATGCTGAAACCCATCTCAAGGATCGCCGGAATGTTCGAGTTGGTGAAACCGCCGGTGCCGTCGACATCGCCGCGCTTGAACATGGTGCCGAACAACTGCGGCTGCACCGCCACCCAGTTGACCTTCACGTTCTCGGCATGTGCAGCCTTGAAGAGAATCGACGCGGTGTCGTGCACCGCGGTGCCGGGGCCGCCGGCGATCTTCTTGCCGTCAAGATCGGCCGGCGTGCGGATGCCCGCGGACTTGCGGGTGATGAAAGCCAGCGGCGTCTGGTCGAAACTTACGTACACGGCGATCAGCGGCGTCGATGGGTTCTTGGCGTTGAACAGGATCATCGAGGGCAGGTCGACCCAGCCGTAGTGGTAGGCGCCGCTCGCCACCGTGACGGCCACGTTGGTGGCGCCGTTACCCTTGTCGATCGCATCGACGGTGATGCCTTCGGCCTTGAAATACCCCTTGTCCTGGGCGACGAAGAACGGTGCGTGGGTGCCCTGGACGATCCAGTCAAGCGAGATCCTGACGTTCTTGACCTCCGCGTGGGCGGGGGCGAGCGCAGCGGCAAGAATAAGGACCGCTGCGAGTGTGCTGGAGCGTTGCATCGGGGGCTCTCCTTTGATTGCTCGAACCCGCCTACCCGGCGCAAGCGGAAACCGCGTGCGGACCAATGCTATTACGGCTTGCCGCAGCACGCCAGCATAACGCGATCATGCTTTGACATTGAACGATGGCTTCCCGCAGTTGGAGCGCGTTCCGATGTTGAGCCATTTATTCTTAAGTCGTCTCCCCGCTTTCCCTACGCTTTCCCTGGAAGGGAACGAACATGCCCGCGTCAAGCGCGGGCGTGACGACGCAGAGGCGACCGCGGCGGATTCTACCCCTCAGCGATCGCCTTCAACTTGCCGAGTCCCTTCTCGAATTGGCTGCCGACCATCTTGTCGCAATCTATAAAGATGGTCATGAGCTTAGCCATGAACGGCTGCCGGCCGCTCATGGCCCATGTGACCATGGTCGTCTTGCCGTTCGGGGCAAGCGTGAACTCCACCGCGTTGCTCGCCTTCATGGGTTTGAACATATTGAGCTGCATGGCAACCCTCGAGCACGGCGCGGCGTCAGTGACCTCGATGCGCCTTCGCCGACCTGACCGCGCGCCATCCGCACCTCGTTGGAGCCTGTCGAGTGGCAGCGATAAAGCAAATGCGGCCCGCCCTGAAGCCGGTTCAAGCGATTTCAATTGGGTCTGATCTGGCCCGACTTCATGAGCCGGCGGCCGACGCTGCGCCATCCTGCGACCGCGAGCTAACCCGAACTGCGCTGCTCCAGGGCCCCGCTTTCGCCCTTGCCATGCGCGGCGCAATCGAGGATGAAAGCCCTAAATCATTTCGCGGGGCGGGCGCCCATGGACCTTGGACTGACCGGGAAAGTCGCGCTTGTGACCGGATCGAGCCGCGGCATCGGCCGCGGCATCGCGCTCACGCTGGCGCAAGAGGGCTGCGATCTCATGCTGACCGGACGCGATGCGGCGGCGCTGCGGGAGGCGGCGTCGGCCATCGAAAAATGCGGGCGCGCCGCAAAATATCTCGCTCTCGACCTGCGCGAGGAAAAGGCGGCCGCGGAGCTTGTCGCGGCCGTCCGGGACCGGTTCGGCCGCCTCGACATCCTGGTCAACAATGCCGGCGCCACCAAGCGCGGCGACTTTCTCGCCCTCACGGATGCGGATTGGGCGGACGGCTACGCGCTGAAGTTCTTCGCCCATGTGCGGCTTTCCCGCGCCGCATGGCCGCTGCTGCGCGAGGCGCGCGGCTCGCTCGTCACCATCGGCGGCACCAGCGGGCGCATTCCGATCGCGGCCTTCGCCATCGGCAGCTCGGTGAATGCGGCTTGCGCGGCCTTCGCCAAGGCGCTTGCCGATCTCGGCAAGACCGACCACGTGCAGGTCAACACCATCCACCCGAGCTATGTCGAAACCGAGCGGTTCTGGCGGCGCATCAGGGCCGATGTCGAGCGCACCGGCAAGAGCGAGGCCGAAGTTCGCGAGTGGCACCGGGCGGACATCAACGTCACCCGCTTCGGCACGCCCGAGGATATCGCGAGCCTCATCGCCTTCATGGTGTCGCCGCGCGGGCGTTGGCTCCATGGCGCCACCATCGACATGGATGGCGGCGAAGTGCCAACGCTATGAGCGAGACCAATGTCCTGCTGACGCCCGCACGCGTCGGCGCCGTCGAGATGAGGAATCGCATCGTCATGGCGCCGATGACGACGCGGCTTGCCGATGCGGACGGTTTCGTCACCGACGTCGCCGTGAACTACTACATGGCGCGCGTGCGCGGCGGCGTCGGTCTCATCACCGTAGAGATGGCGTCGCCGACCCGCGCCGGCCGTCACCGCCGGCGCGAGCTTGGCATTTATGATGACCGCTTCCTGCCCGGCCTGACGCGCCTCGCCGAGGCGATCCATGCGGGCGGCGCGAAGGCGTCGATTCAGCTCGGCCACGGCGGCGGCCACACCCGCACCGACATCTGCGACGACACGCCGGTTGCGCCATCGGCGGTGCCGCATCCGGTGTTCGAGGTGACGAACGAGACCATCATTCCCAAGGAGATGACGCAGGACGACATCGCCTTCACCATTGCGGGCTTTGCGGCCGCCGCAGTGCGGGCCGAGAAAGCCGGTTTCGATTGCGTCGAAATCCACGCCGCGCACGGCTATCTGATTTCCCAATTCCTCAACCCTTACGAAAACCGTCGCGCCGACGCCTATGGCGGCTCGCTGGAAAATCGGGCGCGCTTCGGCCTTGAGGTGCTGGCAGCCGTCAAGGCAGCGGTGCGCATTCCGGTGATCTTCCGCCTCTCGGTCGACGACTATTTCCCGGAGGGTATGACATTCGCGGAAGGCCGCGAGGTCGCGGTCCGCGCGGCGCGGGCCGGCGCCGATGCGCTGCACATCGCGGCCGGGCATTACCGCTCGCTGCCGTCAGCGGCGCGCATGATCCCGCCGATGCAATATCCGGATGCGACGTTTCTCTCCTACGCAGCCGACATCAAAAAGGAGGTCGCGGTGCCGGTCATCGCGGTCGGTCGTCTCGGCGATCCTGCGATTGCCAGGGACGCGATCGAATCCGGCAAGGCCGATTTCATAGCGCTTGGGCGCTCGCTGATCGCTGAGCCCGATTGGGTCGCCAAGCTCGCGCGCGGCGAGCCGCCGCGGGCGTGCCTCGCATGCAACACCTGCGTCAACGAGATGCGCGGGGGAACGCAATTGCATTGCGTGGTCAACGCTGCGGCCGGCGACGAGACCAGGTTTGCGGCGGGAAAGCCGCCGCAAGGCGAACGCATCGCTATCGTCGGGGCAGGTCCCGCCGGACTGACTTACGCCTCGCTGGTGGCCGACGCCAACAGGGTCACGGTGTTCGAACGGGAGGTCGCGGCCGGAGGGGCGTTCCGCCATGCCGGCAAGGCGCCGCTCTTCCAGGAGGTGGCGGCGGAGCAGGCCGCGTTCGACCGCTACATCTCAAACATGGTGGCGGCCTGCATGCAAAAGGGCGTCATTTTCCTCTACAGCATGGATGTCATCAAAGCGCCGGAGCCGCTTGCAGGCTATGACCGTATCGTCATCGCGACGGGCGCACGCTACCGCTTCGGCCTTGGCCGCCTGCCGAACCTGCTGCTTGACCACGGCGCCGGAAGGTGGCCGGTCCTGCGTTGGATTTTCTCCTTGGAGAGGGCTCGCGACTGGTTTTATCACAAGGCGCGGCAAGGCACCGGCGATGCTGCGCGCCGCATCGCCCGGCCGCGACAAAAGATCGTGGTGATCGGCGATGCATTGAAGCCCGGCAAGAGCCGGCCGGCGATTGCCAGCGCCTTCGAAGCGGCGCTACTGTCGTGATCGCTAACAACGGATATCCGCCATGCGCCCCATTTTGCCGATCATCGCCACCGTCACCTTCGCCTGGGCGCTCTGCGCGAGCGCCGCGGTTCACCGCGCCTCTGCGCAAGCGCCCGATCCGGCGGCCTTTCTCGCGGGCCAGACCAAGGACTGCCCCGGCTGCAATCTCGCTGGCGTCAGCCTGAAGCGGCGCAACCTCGCAGGCGCCAATCTGGCGGGGGCCAATCTCGCTGGCGCCAGCTTCCATCGCGCGGTGCTGCGCGGCGCCAATCTCTCCGGCGCCGACCTCACGGGCGCCAACCTGAACAAGACCGATCTCATCCAGGCGAACCTGTCGAACGCGAAGCTTGCCAACGCCATGCTGTTCGAGGCCGACGCCAGCCGCGCCAATTTTTCCCGCGCCAATCTCTCCGAGGCGCTGATGGGCAGTATCCGCCTTCTCAATGGGCGGCTCGATCGCGCCATCCTGACTGAAGCCGACCTTGAAGCGGCGCTTCTCAACGACGCAAATTTCTCCAACGCCACGCTCAACGGCGCCAACCTGCACCAGGGCCGGATGCTGCGGGTCAATATGAGCGGCGCGGTGGCCAACTCGACGGAGTTGACCCAGGCCAATCTCCGCGATGCCAATCTCTCGGGCGCCAAATTCGGCGAATCGGTCTTCTATCTTGCCGATCTTAGCGGCGCCAATCTCTCCGGCGCCGACCTCAACCACGCGGTGTTGCGCTCTGCCAACATGGGCAATACCAATCAGACCGGCACGGTCTTCACCGGCGCGATGATGCCCGATAATACGATTCATCCGTGAGCTCGGGCCCTGGTGGGCACGGCGCTTCGCGCCTTTGCCCACCCTACGGCGCTACGGCGCGCCGCGCGGCGGCCGGTAGACCTCAAGCCGCGCCGAGCTTTCGAACTGGTTTTCGGTGAGGCGATTTTCATTGGGATCGACCGCGTACTCAGCAATTCTCATTTTGACCTTTCCGCGTGTCGGGCCGGGTTGGCGAGGCGATTTTGGTGCGGCAAGTTGACTCGGGGGACGGTTAGCGGGTTGCGTTGGAGATGTG
>JAJPKK010000340.1 GCA_021323775.1 Hyphomicrobiales bacterium | reverse complement strand
TCAAGGGTCTCGACCGCTTAAGCGGCGATTGGCGCGCGATTAAACGCGCGCCAATCGCCCTTGACCGGCTGCCGCCGCCCGCAAGACTGCATCCAAGCGATCAAGGCGCTCGCCAAGGCTGCGCGCCCTTAAGGCTTCTGCACCCACTCAGGATTCAAAAGAGGCGCCTTTTCCGTCCCCCCTTTTTGGTCAGGAAAAATAATTCGCCACGAGCCCGCGCCCTTAAAGGGCCTTCCGAGTCATATTCAATCAGGTGTTTTCTCGCCCCACTCTTGCGAGCGGGGCCGCACACTTCGATTTTTTTCTTCCAAAGACCGCCCATAAATGTGGAGCCTAAGTACCCGTTATCTTTTGTGTGGTTTTCTCGACATACTGTTCGACGATCGCCTGCAGCCACGAAACGCCTAACTCGATATCAACATCCGATAGCTTTGACACCCACGCCACATGATCTACGTATGGATCGCTCGGCATCGTCCTGAGCGGGCAAGTCGGCACGGTCGATGGCGGCGTTGGCGTCGCAAGCCCGCGTTCGTCGAGAAACTGTCGCAGTCTTTGAACTCTCTCATCGATTGAAACCGACAGCAGGTCAGCGGCGGCTTGCGTGACAACTCGCAGATCGTCGTGCTCGCCGGAGGCCGGTATGCGAGCTAACCGGACATGCCGGTACCATGCCTGCAGCGCAGCCAGCTGCCCAATGTATTCAAGGTTCAATTTCACGATCCGCTCGGGAAACTGATTTAAGGCGTGAAATTCCTTATCAATGCTGCGGACCGCATCGCCAATAATTCTGTTGGGAGGAACCTCTCTTCTGAGGACCTGGCCTGCCACCGTGAACGAGCCGAAGCCGACCCTTTGCGGGCCCACAATGCCGCTCAGCCCGCCTAGGAAAATCCGCGGCTGCCGAAGGAACACACCGTGCGGCACGTCGCCGATCAGAGACGGAGTGGCCTTGTCGCCGCTGCGGCCTCGCGGGGTATAATTGAAATGGATAAACCCGCTCCCGACCTCCGTATGTTCCTTCCTGGATCTGCCGCCTGAAATCAAGGCATCGCAGAAATTTATGAGCGATCCGAACGTTACAAAGCTCATCAGTACAGTGTGCTTGAGACCCACGGCATGGCCAGTGGACGCTTCCTCCTCCAATAGGGTTCCGACCCGGATGTGAGCGTTTGCGCCGACTCTCGCATCGCGCAGCATGACTGAGTCCTTCAGGTAGCCGCTCGCGACTTCGGCATTCTCGCCAACTACTGTGTTGTCCAATACCGCCGGCCCCTCAGGACCAATCTTCGCGCGTGCGCCGACGAAGGTGTTGGAACCGAGGAGGCGAGTTCCCGGGTAGAGTATAGCGCCGGGGCGCACGCGACCCGGGTCTATTGCGTCGTCCAAATAGACCTGCCGGCGATCTACGATGGTCACCCCTTGGGCTTCCAGAAGATCCAGCCGTTCTTCCAAACTTCGAGGCATGTCGGCTTCCGGCATCTGGTTGAGGCTTAGATTAATTGCAATCCCCTTTAAGATGGCCCCTTATTGATGTCAAACCCACGGGCAACAGACTCATGATCCGCGTTTGGATAAAAATTCGCCATGGGCCCTGAAGGTCCAACTTTGCCCTTGCAACATCCGCTCATGCGGTGTTCTGTCGGGAGGCGACAAGGAGCGCTTTTCCAAATCCAGAGGGGACTGGCGAGATTGACAGCCCGGTTCGCGTTCTTTGTTGTTCCGTGCGACCATGCGAAGTTTTGAGGTCAAGCCTGGCATGAGCTTCTGGCCGCCCAGGTGGGCCGCGACCCTCGTGGCGTTCGCAGCGGCTGCGGCTGCTGTCGCTGCTGTTCCTTCCGCTCGAGAGCAACTCCTGCGAGCCGCGGGATGGGCGCTCGTCGTCAACGAGCCGGTCGAGCCCGCCGACATCATCGTGATATCGCTTGATTCCGCCGGCGCGGGGGCGCTCGAAGCGGCGGACCTCGTGCAAAGCGGGATCGCGACGCGCGTTGCAGTCTTTACCGACCCGCCGAGTGGAGAGGATCACGAGTTTATCCGCAGGGGGCTGCCTTACGACGATGCCAGCGCACGGCAGATTCGCCAACTGAACTGGCTCGGCCTCACAGACATCGTGCAAATCCCGAGAACCGAATCTGGAACCGAAGGCGAAACCCAGGTCCTGGCGCCATGGTGCGATCAGCATCAGTTCCAAGCTGTTGTATTCGTGGCCGCCCGGGACCACTCTCGACGCGTGCGGCGAATGCTCGATCGCGTCATGAAAGGCCATCCGACACGTGTGATGGTTCGGCCTGCGCGGTACTCGACTTTTGACCCGGATCGATGGTGGGAAACGCGCGACGGCGTCCGCAAAGAAATTGTCGAGTTCCAGAAGCTCGTGCTGGAGGCCGTCGTGCACCCAATGTCATTTTGACGTTCATGTCGCACCGGCTTTGCCGCAAGGTTCCTTGCCCTCACGAGGTCCAGTGATATGATGATCCCGGCGCGGCTGCGGGTGAAGCGGTGAGCGAGCCCCCCGAGCCTGCAACGTGGCGCTTGCCGGCGACTGGTCTCAGCCGGGACGGGAGAACCGGTCCTTAAGGATTGCGGTGCTGAACGTGTCGCCTTCGCCGCTCTGCAGCCGCGGCAAGACAGAGTGGCGAGACCGACCATAGTGGCGGGACTGACAATGCGAGCACGACTCTTCGCATTTCTGGCAGCTTTTCTCACCGTCGCCGACGCTTTCGCCCAGACCAAGCAACTGGCGTCCATTCCGACGCCTCTCCCGTTTCCTCAGGGCGCGTCTGTCTTTCAGTGGGACTATGAATGCATCGGACAGAAAGGGTGCGGGTTCAGCGGATTCGGACTCGAGCGTCTGACTTTGAGGTCCGCTTCCATTGTTCTTGCGAGGTTTAAAGTCGGAGAAATCGAAATGCCGACTTATTTTATCTGGGGCACGTTAATCGACGGAAGTCCGGTTGCCGGAATGGATCAAAATGAATTTTCCTTCAGATTTAACACGGTCAACATGAGACTGATAGCTGCGGGACCGCCTGGGCTCTAGCGCGACGCCTTCGGCTTGGTTTCATTGACGGGAGTCTGCCAACGGTCGGATCACTGCATCGGAAAGGAAAGCACATGGGTGTTAAGTTATTCGCCGCGCTGTTCGGATTGACGCTGGCGTCTGCGGCGCCGATGAGCAGCGGGGCGGCCGCCTTTGAAGAAGGCGTGCAGGCGGCAGCCTACAAGCGCCATGCGGTCCGCCTGTTCGGTCCGCGGTCATACTACGCGCCCGTTGTCGTCAGGGCTCTTTTCGATTCGTGCTGGCGATACCGAATTAATCGAGCACCGGCGCGTTTCTGGACCTGCGGCAATTATATCAAACCTAACGCAGAATTTGACTGGGGATACGGGAGTTCGATCGCAGATCAGGCCGCTCGTTACGGCTATCTGTTACAGCCCTACCGCTAGTGGGCTGAAGACCCGCCACCGCGCGCCGGTGTGTTGTCACAGTCTCTTCATTATCGCGTCTCGGTCCGCCTGTTTGGATAAGAGGTTGACGACGTCAGGAACTAAAGATATCGCAAAACCCTGGACCTTGGGCGTCAGTTGCGGTACCGAGGAATGGTGCGGCGGCGCATCTCAACTTGACGCCCGACGCTATGAAATAGCTGGTACCGGATGAAATTTGAGAAGTACGCGCGTTCGGAACCTCCACAAAAATAGCCTTCGATCGCGGTTTCTTCCGCGCAGGGCATTTCATGCGTATCAAGCTTGATGTGACAGCACTCTTGCTCCTATGGCAAGCCAAAAACGGCTATTGCCCGGGCGAACGTTAGAAAGCGAGGTTTCAACCAATGGTCATCGTTGACACAGCACTTGCGAAGCGCCTCGAGTCGGGCAATCCCGTGCGGGTAGCCATGGTCGGGGCAGGCTACATGGGCCGCGGAATAGCGCTGCAGATCCTCTCCGCGATGCCTGGGATCCGCCTCGTTGCGATCTCCAACCGCACATTGAGCGAAGCCGCGCGGGCCTATCGGGACGCCGGCGTCGAGTCCGTGCGGGAGATCAGTTCCCAGTCCGCGCTCGAACAAGCGATCAGCGAAGGCCGGTATGCTGTGACCGACGACCCGATGCTGCTGTGTCGAGCCGGGCAGGTCGAGGCCATCGTCGAGACGACGGGCGACGTGGAGCTTGGCGCTCAGGTGGCTGTGGAGGCGATCAGGAACGGCAAGCATCTCATCCTGCTCAACGCCGAGGTCGACGCGTCTATTGGGCCAATCCTGAAGGTGTACGCGGACCGGGCAGGAACCGTTTACACATACAGCGATGGCGACGAGCCTGGCGTCGCGATGAATCTCTTCCGCTTCGTTCAGAGCGTCGGCTACAAGCCTGTCCTGGCGGGTCAGATTAAGGGGTTCCTGAACCGCTACCGGAACCCCGAGACGCAGCAGGAGTTCGCGGCCAAGCACCAGCAGAAGGCCGCGATGGTCGCCTCGTTCGCTGATGGCTCGAAGCTGGCCATCGAGTCGGCCATCATGGGTAACGCGATGGGCTTCGTGCCGGGCCAGCGCGGCATGTACGGCCACCAGTGCGCGCATGTGAAGGAGCTGCTCACGAAGTTCAGCGTGAATGACTTCGCTAACGGCGGACTCGTGGACTTCGTGCTCGGCGCAGAGCCCCACTCGGGCGCGTTCGTGGTCGGCTATAACGACCATCCGGTCAAGCGGAAGTACATGAGCTACTTCAAGATGGGCGACGGGCCTCTGTACGTCTTCTACACGCCCTACCATCTGCCGCACGTTCAGTTGCCGCATTCGGTCGCTCGCGCGGTGCTGTTCAAGGACGCGACGTTAACGCCCGTGGGCAGGCCCGTTTGCGACACCCTTGCAGTGGCGAAACGCGACCTTAGAGCAGGCGAGGTGCTGGACGGGATGGGAGGCTTCACCTGTTACGGCTTGGTCGACAGCTACGACGCCTGTCGCCGCGACGACTTGCTGCCGATGCCGCTGTCCGT
>JAJPKK010000217.1 GCA_021323775.1 Hyphomicrobiales bacterium | reverse complement strand
TTCAGCGATTCCATGAAACCTATCAATTGGAGACCTCAACTTGGGCCGGTAAACGCGGCCTTCCGGGCGGGCTCCATATGCTTCGAACTTAGGAAACGCTCAACTAGATGGTTTCTGGTCCTTAGGTCCGCTTGGCGGTGTGGGCGATGGCAGCACGCCCTTTTCTCTCAGAAGATCGAAATATTGCTCTTTCGTCATCGTGCATCTGGCAAGAGCAACGACGTTCGCTTCGTTCATTTTTAGATCACCATTGGCACCGCACAGATGGCCATGTCCGGAGTTCGGGCCATGACGAATCCCAAATGTCAAAACGAGACGACCATCCATCCGCAGGGTCGCCCTGGCGTGCTTGCCAGCCCTCTGAACTTCTGCACCGATTTTTTCAGCAATCTTGTAGGCGTCATCTCGCTCTATGCGGCTTCTTGCCAATGTACTGCTCCAACACACGGAGCTGTCTCTGTGGCAACGGACCGAGTTGATCCTCCCCCTTGAACAGCTCGTAAAGCTCCACGATTGAAGACTTCAGCCATGCCAAGGCTTCTTCCGGCGTGTCCCCTGATCTCGACAATTCTGCCTCTGCAAACGTAGCAATATATTCGTCATCCGCTTTCTCCTTGAGGCCAACAAATATCGGCTGCCGGAGTTGATAGTCTGCGGAATCTAAAGTGAGGAGCACGAGCCAAGCATAGGGCCCACTGTCAGAATTATAGCTATTAAAGGTCGCGTAGGTCACCACGTTTGGGGAACCAACGTCATTGGTGTCGTAATGAAGCGTGCCGGGCCATTGTGGAACCGGGCTGCTGACCTTAGATGACGTTCCTACAAGGTTCATTTTGGTGCTTTGCGCCTAGGTTTGACGGTTCCTGGCCTCATCAACCTCGCCGGGGAGGCTGTTTCCGTGATGTTCGTTAGCGTCAAAATATACAATGGCTTCCCATCTACGCCGTACTGATCGATTGCCCGCTTGATGTCAACAATAGCTGGTTTGACCCTTAGAACGGTGCCATCGTCTAGAGTATATTCACTGATGCCCTCTTTGACGTTTGTGATCCGTCTTTGTTCTAATTGGCCCGTGATTGGTGGGACTCCAAACTGTGGTGACGGCACAAACGGCATGCCCACTGCGGTCGGTTGCACAGGTTGCACCTTTGGTTTTTTCGTCACGTTCGCCCCCGTGTTACGGTCGCTGTGTCAAAATGCACATCCTGTAGAACGCGGAGCGCCCCGCTGTGGCCGTCTTTGACACAGCCAAGCCTCTCTTCACCGCCGCCATGTCGGGCTGGAGTGTTCAGCACTTTGTCGGACATCAAACTCGATATAATATATCATATTTTCTGTATTTGGGTAGCTACGTCGATGATGCCATCCGATGCGTTTCGTTCAAGCTGCATGATCGCAGCCGTGTTGCTCGCCGTCTCGGCGCCGAGCGGCCTTACCTGGAGCCAAAGCCGGGCACAAACCACAGCCGGCACCGCACGGCCGATCCGGCCGCCCGAACCCGCTGCGGAGGCGGGCGCATTCAGGCATCTGCGCGTACTCCAGGACATCGCGTCTGCGAATGAGGGCAACCGCGCCGCCGGAACGCCGGGCTATGATCGCTCAGCCGAGTACGTATCGGAGCAGCTCGCGAAGGCCGGCTATCAGGTTCGCTTTGAGGAGTTTGAATTTCCGTTTTTCCAGGAGCGGTCGCCACCCGTCCTGGCCGTGCACGCGGCGGACGGCTCGCAGCAGCCGGCATCGGCCGGCGCGGTTCGCACGCTCGCCAACTCCGGCGCCGGCGACGTCACCGCGCGGCTGAGCGCCGTGAATCTCAAGCTTGATGCAGAGCCGCCGGCCGCGTCGGCGAGCGGGTGCGAGGCAGGCGACTTTAAGGATTTCGAGCGCGGCGCGGTCGCGCTGATCCGACGCGGGACCTGCCAGTTCCAGACCAAGGTCGAGAACGCCGTCGCAGCCGGCGCTGTCGGCGTCATCATCATGAATGAAGGGACCGACGGCCGCAAAGACGCCTTCTCGGGTCAGTTGAGCAAGCTCGTCCCGGTTCCGGTGATCGGCATCCCGTACGCGTTCGGCCGCACCCTTGGGGCAGACGCGCAGACCGGCAGCATCACTGTCCATCTCGCCGTCGACGCGGTTGCCGGAAAGCGGCCCTCGCGCAACGTCATCGCTGAAACCGCGGGCGGGGGCGACGGCCCGTTAATCGTGGTCGGCGCACATCTTGACAGCGTCCTGGAGGGCCCCGGCATCAACGACAATGGCAGCGGCACGGCCGCGGTGCTCGAAGCGGCACTGCAACTCGCCCCCGAGCTCGCTCAAGGGCGCCGTCACGTGCGCTTCGCGTTCTGGGGCGCAGAGGAGCGCGGCCTCATCGGATCGCGGCGCCACGTCGACGCCTTGTCCGAGGAGGAGCGGCGGCGCATCGCGGTCTACATCAATCTCGACATGGTCGGCTCCCCGAATTTCACGCGCTACGTCCAGGGCCCGGCAACCACGGACGACGGGCCGGCCGCTCTCGCGCGGCGCGAACTGGCGGCTGAATTCCGCGAACACGGCTTGAACATCGAGGAGCGCACCGGAACACGATTTGGCAGCGACGACTCCTCGTTTTCGCAGAAGGGCATTCCCACGGTGGGGCTCTACACCGGCGCGGGCGGTATGAAGTCGGAGAAGCAGGCAAGCCTGTTCGGAGGGACGGCGGGCCGGCCCTTTGATCCGTGCTATCACCAGGCCTGCGATGCGATCGACAACATCGATCGCGGCGTTCTCGAACAGAATGCCCGGGCCCTTGTGCGTACGCTCAAAGCGGTTACGACCCTTCCCGGCGGCCCTGAGCGCCGCAATGCGCTGTAGGAAGGCCGTGGGGTGTTGAGCGCACGAAACCCATCGTAAGGGGCTTTTTTCGCAGGGGTGGCACTCTTCGACAAGCTCTACACGGCCACCGCTAATGCTTCGCGGCCCATTCTGCGCTGCGCCGGGCGAACGCGTCCTCCCAATTTTTGCCCTCAAACAGGCGCCGCGGCCGCATCGTCTCCGGATCGTAATTGTCGAGGCAACGCGCATTGACGCTGTAGTTCTCGGGATCAGAGCGTGGGCGATAAAACGGATGCATCCCGCAATATCGGCAGAATGTGTGCTTCGCCACGCCGGTGTTGAACGTGTAGGTGCTCAACGCGTCGGCGCCGCTCAAAATCTCAAGCCGTTCAGACGCCACCGGCAGGTGGAGGATGCCCTTCTTGGTGCAGATTGAGCAGTTGCATTCGCCAATGATGCTCTCGTCGAGGTCGACCTGGATGCGAAAACGCACGCGCCCGCAATGACAACCGCCCTCATAACTTTGGAGCATGATTTGCCTCTTTCGCGCGACGGCCGTCCGACCGCTTCACCGCCCCGCGCCTTTTAGAAAATCCTGATAAGCCGCCGCAATCCCATCGCGCAATTCCGTCCGCGCCGTCCACCCCAATTTCGTCAACCGGCTCACATCGAGCAATTTTTGCGGCGCGCCGTCCGGGCGGGAAGCGTCGAAGACGATGTCGCCCGCATAGCCCACGACGTCGGCGGCGAGTCTCGCAAAATCCGCGATCGTGATATCGCGGCCGGTGCCGACATTGAGGATGCGGCCGTCGGAATAGTTCTTCAACGCAAACACGCAGGCATCGGCGAGATCGTCTACCGCGAGAAATTCGCGCCGCGGCCGGCCGGTGCCCCAGACCGTAACCGAGGGGGCGTTGGCAAGCTTCGCCTCGTGGAAGCGGCGGATCAGCGCCGCGGGCACGTGGCTGTGCTCGGGATGGTAGTTGTCGCCGGGGCCATAGAGGTTGGTCGGCATAAGCGAAATGAAATCGGCGCCATGCTGCCGGCGATAGGCCTCGACGAGCTTGACGCCGGCGATCTTGGCGACCGCATACCATTCGTTGGTCGGCTCGAGCGGGCCGGTCAGCAGCATGTCCTCGGTCATCGGCTGCGGCGCGAGCCTCGGATAGATGCAGGACGAGCCGAGAAACAAGAGCTTGCGCACGCCGATCGCGAACGAGCCGCCGATCACGTTGAGCTCGATCGCAAGGTTGTCGGCAAGAAAATCGACCGGAAAGGCGTTGTTATAGGCAATGCCGCCGACTTTGGCCGCCGCCACGATCACAACCTCCGGCCGGTTGCGGCGCAGCCATTCCTCCGTGTCGCTCTGCCGGGTCAGGTCAAGCGCGTTGCGATCGGCGGTGACCACCTCGCAACGCTCCGACTTGAGCCGCCGCACCAGCGCGCTGCCCACCATGCCGCGGTGGCCGGCGACGAAGACGCGGCGTCCGGCGAGATCGAACGGCAGCGCTGTTGCGGTGGGCTGCGGTGTCATGACGCGACTTTCAACATAAGCAGCGCACGTCAATCATGCCGGTTGACGCGCTCCTTCTCCAGTCGCACCTGCTTGCGGTCGCTTTCGACCATCTCCTTCACAAGATCCGCAAAGCTCGTCTTGTGCCGCCAGCCCAGCTTTTTGTGCGCCTTTGCAGGATCGCCGAGCAGAAGGTCGACCTCGGTGGGGCGGAAATATCGCGGATCGATCTCGACCAGCACTTGTCCCGTGTTGGCGTCGACGCCGGTCTCGTTGATGCCTTTGCCGCGCCACGCGATGCGGCGGCCCACATGTTCGAAGGCGCGCTCGACGAATTCACGCACCGAGTGCTTCTCGCCGGTGGCGAGCACATAGTCGTCCGGCTCGTCCTGCTGGAGGATCATCCACATCCCTTCCACGTAGTCGCGGGCGTGGCCCCAATCCCGCTCAGCGTCCAGATTGCCGAGATAGACCCGGTCCTGCAGGCCGAGTTCGATGGCTGCGACCGCGCGCGTGATCTTGCGGCTCACGAAGGTTTCGCCGCGGGTCGGCCCTTCGTGATTGAACAGGATGCCATTGGAGGCGTGCATTCCGTAGGCCTCGCGATAATTCACGGTGATCCAATAGGCGTAAAGCTTGGCCGCGGCATAGGGCGAACGCGGATAGAACGGCGTGGTCTCCCGCTGCGGCGCCTCCCGGACCTTGCCGTAAAGCTCCGACGTCGACGCCTGATAGAATCTGATCCGGTTTTCCATGCCGAGGATGCGGATGGCCTCCAGCAGGCGCAAGGTCCCGATCGCGTCGGCGTTCGCCGTATATTCCGGGGTTTCGAAACTCACATGCACGTGGGACTGGGCAGCGAGGTTGTAGATTTCTGTCGGCTGCGTCTCCTGGACGATGCGGATGAGATTGGTGGCGTCGGTGAGGTCGCCGTGATGCATGAAAAACCGCGCACCCTCCTGATGGGGGTCGACATAGAGGTGATCGACCCGCCCCGTATTGAATGAAGACGACCGCCGCTTGATGCCGTGGACCGTGTAGCCCTTCGCCAGCAGCAACTCGGCCAGAAGCGCGCCATCTTGACCCGTGATGCCAGTGATCAACGCGATCTTGCCGCTGCGGTCAGCGCGGTTCTTCTGGGTCATACGTCGAAGCTCCCTTGTCCCTCGAAGCCAGGCGTTTACCACGCGAGAATGAGCTTTCCGAGCCAGGCTGTCACTCACGGTCCCGTCGCGTGCCCCGCCGTCATGGAGCGCCGCTTCAGCGGATTTCACTGAAGTTGATGGGTTGACTCAACCGCAATTGTCAATGCCCTCGGGAGGCGGGCGTTGCCCAGTGACGATCAAGCGCGAGAAAAGTAATACGCGAGAAAAGTAATAGCGATCTTATAGCGCGAAGTTGCGGACTATCGCGGCACTGCAAAATCGCGTTTTCGCCGCGCAGCCCAAAGGATTTCCTCCGGATCGCATTCGGTTCGTTCTCATTCCCGTCCTGTCACCTCGCCGCGAGAGGACCGCCAATTCCACGCGGAAAGGTCGGGTCACTGTTGGGGTCGCCGCGCCACGTCGCTGCTATGAATGCGATGTGTTCTGTACCAGAAGTCAGTCAGGGCGCTGTGTCCGCCGATTCCCTCATCCGATCGACGGCAAGTATACGCCGCTCGACCCACGATCGGCTCCAATCGTGAACAGAGGAAACTGTGCGGCCCTTCAATGAACGCTTCTCGACTTGGATATGAGGCGAACTCTCCCTTCTCCAGCGGTACGACGACGCCACAACATTTGATTTGATCGAAACCGAATGACGGGAGAGAGTCGACAAGGCCGCGATGATTGAAGAACGTCACCGATGTCATGTCGGGGTAATAGGGGCTCTCCTCGGGTGCCGGGCAAAGCATGAACGGATGGGCATCGTTACTCAGGAGCAATGCGGTTTCAAGAAGGAGAATCCCGCCCGGCTTCATCGCGTCAGCAATCCGCTTCAGACCCAGGAACGGCATGCGAAGATGATAAAGAACGCCGGCAAAGACTACGAAATCGTAGCGCTGCTCTTCGGGCACGCTCAATTCATATAAATTCATCTGACTGAAGCGCACTTGAGACTTCAGATATGGGACGAGGAATTCGACGGCAGCCGGCGAGAGATCGTTATCGATGCCGTGCACCTGCGCGCCAAGGCGCTCCATTTCAAAGGAAAACAAGCCGTCCCGGCAGCCGATGTCAAGGGCCCGCTTTCCTCGCAGATCATGCCGGCGCAGTTCATTCAATACCGGCTGCTGCACCGGGCGAAAACGCTCAATCCCAGGAGTGATTATGCCATCACCCAAATCGACGCAATGATAGAAGCTGTAACGGCGGAATGCTTCGGTTACGTTGATTGTCATCGGACTGCTCCCTTGCAAACATATCCGCTCCCTCTCTGCGAGAGATGAAAGTGGTCGGCGCGACGGCCTCCCGCCGATCACTGCCAAAGGCGCCCGCTGAGCGCTGCGCTGCACTGGCATGCAAAGATGACCGGTCAAGCCTTCCGCGGCAGGGACGCAATGCGGTCAAGCCACGGCTCGAGCTTTGAAAGGACGACATCCCAGGAATATTTCTCCTCAATCAAACTCCGCGCCCGTTTCGACATGGCCGCTGATCTTTCCGGACTTTGCAGCACCGCACAGATGGCGGCAGCAATTTCCGCGTCATTGTCGGCGAGCATTACATGCTCGTTCGTCAGATCGAGCCCCTCCGCGGCGACTCGCGTACACACCACGGGCGCGCCGGCGGCGAGAGCCTCAAGAACTTTGTATTTCGTCCCGCTGCCGACTTCGATCGGCGCGCAAACCAGGCTGCATTGACGGAGATAGGGGAGTACGCTGTCGACTCGGCCGGTGACGAACACCCGCCGTCCGTCGGCCCGCCGACGCAATGACGGCTCAGGCTGCTGACCCACGATCCAAACCTGGGCTTCCCGCGCAACCTTCCATACTTGCGGCATTATCCGGTCAATAAGCCGCACTGCCGCAAGATGGTTCGGCCAATACGTGAACGCACCGACAAACAACACTGCCGGCCTGCCCTCATATCGCCGCTCGCAGTAGCTGAAATGCTGCACATCGACGCCGTTCTCGATCGCAATCACACGCTCCGGCTCGACGTCCATCTTGCGTATGAGCAACTGCCGGTCGAGCTCGCTGACGGCGATGATTCCATCATAAACCCTGAGATTGCAGCGCTCGTACTCCTCCCCTCTCTGCGCTTCCAGCCATCCGGAGATACGTCCAAGCCCCCGGAGGCCCGCCGCAATGCGCGATAAACGAACCGTCTCCACGTCGTACGTCGCCAGGATCAGCCGGGATGAAAATCTGTTCTTATCAAGGAGCATGCCAAGGGGATTCACTTGAGGGCTGACGAACAGAAAATCTCTTTGTTCGTCTCCCAGCTTTGATTGAATAAAATCGACAAAGTAACCTGCCGCGATCTTTGCGCTCCAGCTCGTATCCCTCGGCAGCCTCGGTCCGACGACCGGAACATTGCGCCTCCTGAGATAGTCGAGCGTGCGCTGCATAGGTCTTTGCATATGACGAAGGACGTCGAAGCGGACGAGATTTCCGAACTCCGCCAGAACCGCCTCCCGATCCCACACCGCTTCAAGGCGCGGCGACAGCACATCGGTCCTCTGTGGGTCTGTCGTCGCACGGCCGCCATGCAGGGAAACGAAGCTCACGCGACAGAAGTTGATCAAGCGGCATAAAATGTGAAAATCACGTATCTCGCCGCCAGACAGGCCGGGACTCAGAGGCAAAAAAAAGCCGCAAAACATTGCCGAATATCGCGCGAGACCGTGGCCTTGGCTCATCCTCGACGCATCTTTGCTCGCGCCTTCGGTCGACGCCCTGTCACTAATAGCCTCAGGCAATACTGGCGCCGCGGTGTCGCGGCTCACTCGATCCCGCGCCCAGCGCTTTAGGCGATGGACAACCGCTTCAGGGTTGACCAGCCGCAACGTCACTGCTGCCGCAAGCGATTTTCGCGCGATCCAAAACAACATCCTGGCGCGCGCTGTTTCGCGGCCGAAAGGCCATTCGCGTTTCATAAACGCGTTCACAAAGCTGGCGCGCGTCGTCCGAAAATGCGGATGCCTCCAGCGCGGCCAGTTTTTTCGACTGAAGTAATATAACTCCACGAGAAAATTCGACCATTCGGCCGTCTTCGCGCTCTGATGAATCCTGTAGAAAGCGAGAGTTCGCTCGATCTTTACCAGCTTCGTGACCGCGCTGAACCTAAAAAACAATTCGAAGTCGAAGATAAATTTGTATTCCTCATCGAGGAATCCGACTTTGTCAAGAAGTCGACGGCGAAAAAACACGGTAGGCTGGGGCACCGCGTGAACATAGGACCAATACGCAGGGATCCGTTCCCGCGGCTGGACGACGCCGAAATACAGCGCGGTCTTATAATCGCCGTGGTCCACCACTATCGGTTTGTCATCAGCATCGACGTAAATAGCGTTTCCGAAAACGGCATCCACTTCGGGATTATCGCGGAAAATACGACCCACAACGTCGAGGGCTCCATCCGCCAGCATGTCATCGGAATTCAGCCACGATAGAACTTCGCCCGTGGCGCGTCGGAAGCCTTTATTGATGGCGTGAGCCGCGCCGTGGTCCTTTTGGTGTTCCCAATAGCTGAGTTGATCCGAATGTGCCGTGAGGACATCTCTGCTCCCATCCGTCGATCCGCCGTCCATAACAATGTGTTCAAGCCGCGGATATCGCTGCGCGGCCACGCTGGCCAAGGTGCGCGGGAGAAACTCTGCCTGGTTGAACGATGGCGTGACAATGCTGATTGTCGGCAAATCGTGGCCGTCAGTCCGACGGCGTCGCTGTTCGGAATTGGCTAAAGGCACAAAAGTAACATCGCCCGCATCCAAGCTGACTGGAAATCCATCGCTGTGGCCTGCAAGCTTAACGAGGTCTTTGCGCGCTTGTTGCTCGGCCGCGGCGAGATTGTAACAAACGGTTTCCGACTGGTTCGTCAGCAGGCCGCAGCGCAGGGTTTCCAGCAGATAGACAAGCGCTCCGACTGTAACTTGCTGCCCGGTGTGACGCCGCGAGATCTCGCACAGCTCTAACGCGCGCGCAAGGCCTCCGCTTGCAGTTTTCGTGTTTTCATACTCTCGGCTGCATGACAGGAATTCGTTGATCAATACAACTGGATATTTATCCGCAACACGAATGAGCAAATCCCAATCGAGTCCAAACTTCAGATTTGGATCGAGCCCGCCGGTCTTCTCCCATGCGCTGCGACGGTAAAAAGTTGACGGCTGCTGGACGTAGTCAAGTCCCTCCTTTAAGGCACGGCGGTTGAAGCCCAGGCTGCGGGAGCAAAATGGCGCTCTGGTTTGCGGTTTTTCGTGGAACCGAAACCCATTACCGATATAAATGCCGAAATTCGGATGGACGCGCGCTGCCCTTCCGACAATCCACAGCGCGTCCTCGAGTAGAAAATCGTCAGAGTTCAGCCAGCACACAAGATCGCCATCGGCGCGCTTTACCCCTTCGTTTATTGCCGCGGAGTGACCTCCGTCCGGCATACTCTGCCAGTAATCAATTTCTTTGGCGAACGATTTGATGATGTCGACGCTTCCGTCCGTCGATCCTCCGTCCATGACAATCAGTTGACATTGGGGATAGGCCTGACTGACAACGCTTTCGATAGCTTCCCTTAAGAAGCCGGCTTGGTTCAGGCTAGGAATGACAATGCTGATCTTCGGCCATGTCGCATGCTCGTCGGAGCCGCTTTGGCCTGTTTCGCGAAAGGCGTGGGACTCCGGGGGCGCGGTGCTGAGCGTCGCGGCGGAGAGACTCGGAGGGCCGCATGGCGTGCGAAATGTTTCGAGGTTGGCGCGCAATTCCCGCACCTCGGCGTCCAGCTGCTCAATGACCCGCAGCCGAGCTGCGCGATCAGCCTCGGAGGCTGCAAGGGCGCTGCGCAGGTCTCTCGTTTCTGCGTCGAGGCGGACGATGACCTCTAGACGAGCGGCGCGATCCGCTTCGCATGCGCCAAGCCTCTCGCACAATTCCCGCGCTTCTGCGTCGAGCCGGTCGATGACTTCCAGGCGTGCTGCCCGATCAGCCTCGGACATCGCCACTCTGGCCCGCAGCGCCTCTGCATCCGCTTTGAGGCAATCGATGACTTCCAGCCGAGCCGCACGATCGGCCTCGGAAGCATCAAGCTTGGTGTGCAGTTCTTGCACCTCCGCATCGAGACGGTTGATGACTTCCAAACGCGCCGCGCTATCGGCCTCGAATGTCGCAAGCTTCGCCCGCAGGTCGGCATCTCCGACGTCTGCACCCGGAATCGGTGACGCTGGCTGGTCAGGCTTCCGGTCTCGCTCCGCCAGCTCATTCCACCGCTCCAGGGAGTCGCCTCGCAGGAGTTCGCATTTCGCGAGATTTGCCGCATTCTCGCTAGCAATCACGCAGCAGCCGCGAACAGCTCCGGTTTCGTCGTTGGAACGCAACGCCGGAAAGTAAATTGTCCAATCCCTCGGAATGAGGCCGTCAAGCAAAGCCAGATCAAGCGCTTGTCCTACACCGTAATCGTCCCATCCGTACCCGGAGTCGCCGGGAACTCTAAAGTCGTCGATAATCACAACCGCATTGCGAGGCGAGCTAAAAATGATCTGCAGTTCCTCCTTGAGCGGAAGGTCCAAGTCCCAATGAGCGTCAAGGTAGAGCATCAACGGAGCTGTCTGAGGAAACCTTGAGAGAATTTCTTTGAGGAACAGCCGCGAGTCCTGGAGGTGCAGGCTTACGTTCGTGAATTCGCCGAGCCGAGCCTTCGCTTGAAGATAATAGAGGTCTTCTTTTTCGCAGCTGAGAACAGGCCCGGAATAATTTTCAGCCAGCCATTGGGTGGTGACGCCCCTGAAAGTGCCAGTTTCGATCACGGCGGCCGGATCGAGAATGCGCAAGAGATCGTTAAAAAGGGCTTCGCGGCCCTTCTGGCCGTTGAACGGGCCGCCCCAGCAGTTTTGAAGTTCAGGGGACGCAAGTTCGAGGTCAGCCGCCTGGCGATGCAGGTATTTGGCAGTTTCTGCGTCGCCAGCCTGAGAGAGCGCTTTGGCAAGAGCGCTCAGGCTTCTAGACGCGTTGGAGATAAGGCCTGTATCGACCCCAAGGCGTTTCGTCGCGCTGCAAATGTTGGAATCCAGCATCCGCGCTGAACGATTGTCGTCGGAAACCTCAGGCTTGGTGCTTATAGCTGACATCGTACCCTGCACACTCACAAAAAGCGCGCTCTGCGTGGTCAATACGCAGTCCGGCGCTCGCCTGGCGCGGTCACTCTGACATGCTGTCTAGCGGCCGGACGACGCGAGAGCCCGATCGCTTGGCCTCGACCACTGGCGGAGCTGAACCCATCGTATCCGGGAACGCGTGGCGATCTCGCGAGCCGCGATGACGGTCCGCCGCAGCGGTGCGGTCATGCGCCAGCTCGTTGAATTGCGCATCTGCGCAAGGCCGGCTCGGGCGTGCGCAAGCTCCGCTCGGACGTACGCAAGCTCCGCCTCGTCATAGAGTTTATGATAGATAAAATGTCCGCCGAAACGCAGGATTGTTTCGAGCTCGTCCGCCTCCGGCGTCATTATGGCGACGGCCTGCGGACGGCACTGGAAGAGCCAGATTGGGGCTGCAGCCGTCAAGCGCCCTAGCTGCTCCAGTGAAAGCGTGTTGCTGCCGAACTGCAGCCCGGCTGGTATTTTTTCGCGCAGCGATTTCGGCATGTCGCCGCGCCGATGCCAGCACTGAAGCAAGCTCCAGAAGCGGCGCCCTGCCCTGACGAAATCCTGCTCGCTCCATTTTTCGGGATGATCCCTGTGGGTGAGCAAAGGCGCGGCCAGCGTTTCAATCCGCGCGCCGTGCATCTCGCAGGCAAGCGGGAACCAGTGATCCCACCACGGCTCGGCGATGGAAAAACCGCCGTCATCAGGCGGGAGAATATTCGCATCGAAGAAGAAGGCATCGAAGCCGCCCCGGCGCGTTGTCGGCTTGTGATCGGGGCCGAGGTCGATCCGCCAACCGAGCAGGAGCGTCCTGTCCAAGGCCGCGCCGAGATTGGCGACAAGATTGGGATATCTGACGATCTTGCAGTCCGAGTTGATGATGCCGGCAAAGCGGACGCCGCTTCTGCGAATTGCGGAGAAGATGGCGCCGATGCGCGGCTTTCCGTCATTCGGCAGAGGGGCGAATTCGATGCCAAGATCGAATTTCCGGAGCCTTTCGGTCTCCTTCGGTCCATTGACGGCGACTGCGTCGAAACCGGCCGCGCGCCATGACTCGAGGCAATCGCGCAGGTGCGCCAGTTCGCCGGCATCCGCCGGCGGCTTGATCGATGTGAAAAGCGGAAATGACGACATACCTACCGCGCCCCCTCGATTGTTTCGATCGGTTACGATGGGTTTTTCTCCCGCTGAGGGTTCCCCGGCCGGTATCAAACACCTCTGAGTTTCATTGTCGGTCGGCTTCCCAACATGTCCAACGAACAAATCCCGAGAATGCACAAGCGGGGGTTCATCGGGCCCGTGTCGAGCCGCGCCGGCTGTTGGCGAGACCGATGATGAATTCGCAAGAATCCCGCGGGGCCGCGTTCTCGGGATGGGCCGTTCCCGAACCCTGCTGCGCGCAATCGGACCACAAGCAGGAGGCGCTTCGACCGCCCCCAAATTTCCCAGGGCAACGAGTCGAGGTTAACGCCGCAGCGGGCCCAATATGTCGAGCAGGTATTTGGGGTCCCAAGCGGCGCGCTTGCGGCGGCGCTTGATGGATCGTTTGTC
>JAJPKK010000328.1 GCA_021323775.1 Hyphomicrobiales bacterium | reverse complement strand
GCTAATCCGCCTTATGGCCTGACGGGCCCAAGCCAACCAATCCGAGCCAACCAAAAGGAGAACCAAATGGCAGATGCAGAGTTCGGCATCAGGGCCGGCGAGGTCGCTATTGCCTTGCCTGAGAAGACTGACGCCGGCGTCTATTTCATTGGCCGGATTCGGACCCCTTGGACCCGCCGGGAGGAATGCCCCAAGAACGCCCGCGAATCCGATGCGGTCTGCACCATCGAAGTTGATCCGCGCTATGCGGCGGCGCTCACCGGGGTCGAGAGCTGCTCTCATCTTATCGTGCTGTACTGGATGGATAAGTCTCGGCGCGACCTCGTGCTGCAGGCGCCGCGTCATTACGGCGAAGCGCGCGGCACATTTGCGCTCCGCTCGCCGGCGCGTCCCAACCCGATTGCAGTGAGCGTGGTGACGTTGCTGGGCCTTTCCGATCACCGGCTCTCTGTCGTGGGCCTCGACTGCCTCGACGGCACGCCGCTTATCGACATCAAGCCGTATTTTGCATCGACCGATTCGGTGCCTGATGCGGTCGTAGGCTGGCACGCGGCGCGCAAAGGCTGACGCCGGCTGCGGCCTTCGAATTCCAGACACGGGTTGAGTCATTCGTTGCCGTTCGGTGTAAGCTTCGCGGGTCCACAAATTGCATGTCCGGCGGACATAATTGATCGAACTCCAAGGAGCCTCGCCGTGAACCGTGCCGACCTCACCGAGAAAATCCTCGATATTAAGCGCGAGAAGGGCTGGAGCTGGAAGCACATTTGCGAACAGATCGGCGGGATGTCGCCGATGCTGGTGACCGGTGCATTGCTCGGCCAGATGAAATTGACCAGGCCGCAGGCCGCCAAGGCCGCAGAGCTGTTCGGATTGAGCAACGCCGAGCAGGCGATGCTCAACGAGGTGCCGCATCGCGGCGCGCCAATGCCGCCGACCGATCCCCTGATCTATCGCTTCTACGAACTCGTGATGGTGAACGGCCCGGCCTTAAAGGCCCTGATCGAGGAGGAATTTGGCGACGGGATAATGTCGGCGATTGATTTCGACCTGCAGCTCGAGCGCCAGCCCGATCCGCGCGGCGACCGCGTGAAGGTCACCATGACGGGCAAGTTCCTGCCGTACAAATATTACGGCGCGAGCGGCAATGTTCCGCAGTATGGATATAAGGAGGAATGACGCCGCGCTACGCGCTCTGCGGCGCCGCCGTTTCCGCAATGGACGACGCAGCGTCGGCAACCGCCGTCATGGCGCGAGCGGCCACCAAGATCGCGTCGCCATCTGCCTCGATCGACACCGCAAGCCCGCTGGCGCGGCCGAGCAGGCCCGTATAAAAAGGCTGAATTGCGTGGGCGTCGACCACTCCCTTCTCTGGGAACCCGGCGAGCAGCGCCGGGACAGCCTGCGGAATGCGGGCATTGAGCCCGCGCGCCAGCACCTTGAATGTCATCTCCTCGGGCGGCCCGTCGCCTTCCACCGTGACGATGCCGCCGCGCGGGATCGCCCCTGCAGCGACAAGAATCATGTTCAGCAGAAGCTTGACGCGATTTTTCGGCAGCGGCGCGCTCGATAAATTCCAGGACAGCTTGATTTTGTCATCTTCGATGAAACCGCGGGCCACGTTTTCGGCATCGCCAAGATCGACCTGAGCGCTGGCGGAGCCAGCCGCCCCAAAGGCCATGCGACAAAACTGCAACCGCGCGGACGCGGTCTTGGCGCTCTTCCTGATGAGGTCGAGGGCAAAGTTCCTGGTCTCTTCGTCGGTCGATTCCTCAAGCACCTCCAATCCGTTGACGATCGCGCCGGCCGGGCTGATCAGATCGTGGCAAACCCGCGAGCACAGCAGCGCCGCAAGATCGAGGGCTTCGAGCGTAACGGGAACCGACATGCGATTATGCTCCTCAGACGGGTAAACCTTGGATTGATTCAGCGCATTACTGCGACGGGGGCGGCGTCTGATACACTGCATCACGCGCGCCGCCAAGGCGGCGTGAGTCTCCTCTCTCACCCCCGGGAAGCAGGAGGCGAGGGAGCAAGTCGAGGGAGCAAGTGAGGTGAGCATGGGTCGACCGCTGCGCGACCAGGCGGGCGTGGACGAGGTCCTGTTGGCGAAGCTTTCCGCCGAAGTTGCGGCAGCGGCGGCGGTGACGCTTGCAGCTAACCGCAATGTTCGCATCAAGGCCGATCGAACGCCGGTCACCGAGGCGGACGAACGCTCCCAGACCATATTGCTGGACGCCATCACGAGGCTGATGCCGGGCGTCGCCGTGGTGTCAGAGGAAATGGCGATCCGGCCGTCACGGCTAGGCGACGTCTTTGTCCTTGTTGATCCGCTGGACGGCACCAGGGAATTTGCGGCCGGATCGAGCGAATTTACCGTCAATCTCGCGATCATATCGAACCGTGAGCCGGTTGCCGGGATTGTGGCGGTGCCGGCCGCAGGACTTCTCTATCGGGGACGCGTCCGCTATGGCGCCGAGCGGCTGACGATATCGCGTGGCGGCGGGAGGGCCCTTGGCGCCTCCCAGCCAATCAGGGTGAGAACTCCGCCGCGCGGCGGCGTCGTTGCGGCGGTGAGCCGCTCCCACCTCGACTCCGCCACGGTCGCGCTGCTGGACCAGCTTCATATCGCCAATCGGATCGCGTGCGGCTCGGCGCTCAAATTCTGCCGGATCGCGGAAGGCGCCGCTGACATTTACCCGAGACTTGCTCCTACCTGCGAATGGGACGTAGCGGCTGGCCACGCATTAGTAGCGGCGGCCGGCGGCGCGGTGACGCTGCCGGACGGCGGCGCTCTGCGCTATGGCGAGATCACGCGCGACTTCCGCGTACCGGGGTTCATTGCCTGGAGCGACCGCGCGCGCATCCTCGAGGCCGCCGCCCCGTGCGCAAATGACGCAGGCTAGGCTATTGTCACATCGCCTGCCTTGGGGATTTACGCCTTATCGCAGTCCGTTCGATGAACGGCTTTTCATATTGCCGCGCTGAGGCCATAGTTCCGCCGAAAGATGACGTGACTCCGTGTTCTGTTTCCCCGGACGGGATCGTGGCTGTACCGCAGCGCGTCGTTAATAAATGCCGTTTAAGATGCCGCGGCGGGCGGCCCTCCGCCGAACAAACTCTCTTGAGGAGCCTGCGATGCCCGCCGCACTTCGAATAGTCACATTACTTATGTTGATGGGGCTTGCCTTGTCGAACGGACCGAGCGGACCGGGAACGGCGTTCGCCCAGCCAGGCCCCTACCCGCCCCCCGGTGCTTATCCTCCTCCCCCCGGCGCTTACCCGCCGCCGCAAAATTATGCGCCCCCGCCTGGCCCACCGCAACAAGACTTTACCCCCGGTGAGCTGGTCAGCGCCGGCCATCGGTTTTTCGGCACTGTGTCGCGCGGGCTTGCGAGCGTGATCGAAGCGGCTGTCAGCCGGTGGGGCCAGCCAAACGGCTATATCCTGGGCGAGGAGGCGTCGGGCGCCTTTTTCGGCGGACTGCGCTACGGCGAAGGCATGCTCTATACGAAAAACGCCGGCGATTTGAAGGTGTTCTGGCAGGGACCCACCATCGGCTATGATATTGGCGGAGAAGGCGCCCGAACCATGATGCTGGTCTACAACCTGCCGGCGACGGAGGCGATCTACCAGCGATTTGCCGGCGTCGATGGGTCTGTCTATGTCGTGGGCGGCTTCGGAATGACGGCTTTGACAGCCAACGACATTGTGCTGGTGCCGATCCGGTCAGGCGTCGGGCTGCGGCTGGGCGCGAATGTCGGCTATCTGAAATTCACTCCGGTTTCGACGTGGAATCCGTTTTAGGGCATACGTCATCGACGAAGCTCGGTCATCGCGCTGCGCCGATGACCGCTTCCTGCCGCCGGTGCCCACGAAATTTACGTCCGACCGCGGCGGACTGCCGAGAAGGTTGTGGTGAGGGGACCTTGCCAACAGCGCGTACTCGCGCAAAGGCCTCCGCCGCTGCGTCAATCTTGCAGGAGCTGGGTTCATGATCGAATCGATCATGTATTTCGCGGGCGGATTTCTCGTCGCCACTCTTTTGGCGCTCGCACTGATCTCCTCTGTTCACCGTCGGGCCGTCCGGCTGACTTACCGCCGCCTGGAAGATTCAATCCCGGTATCGCTGACCGAGATTCAAGCAGACCGCGACAAGCTGCGCGCCGAGTTCGCCATGTCGACCCGCCGGTTGGAGATGACCGTCGAGCAACTCGAGGCCACGGTCACCAGCCAGCGCGGCGAGATCGCGCGCAAGTCGGATGCAATCGCCAAGCTCAAAGCCCAGCTCGCCGAAAAAAACGCCGTCGCCGATGAGCTTGGCGCCAAACTCAAAAGCCTCAGCATCGAGAATCGGGAAACTGAGCAGGAGCATGCGGCGCAGTCGGCGGCAGCCGAAGCAACCGCGCTGGCGCTTGCGGCCAGGGAAGCTGAGCTTGCCAAAGCCGCACTCGACATCAACGAGCTGACGCTCACGAACGAGACCCAGAAAGTCGAGATCGCGCTTCTGAAGACCCAGATCGAGCAGTTCAGAGCCAGGATCACCGAATTGGAGCGGGACGCGGAGGATGCCGCGCAGCGCTTGTTTAAAGAACGGGCGGCGGTCTCGGCCTTGACGAAGGCGCTGGAGGAGAAGCGCGAGGCCGATGACACGCAGCGGGCCGAGCGCGCCGAAGACGAACTGCTGCGCGAGCGGATCGCCGATATTGCGGCTCAGGTGGCGCATATGTCGATGAATGAAGCCGGACCATCGCTTGCTGCGGTCCTCAATGATGCGGCGAGCATTCGTCCAGCCGGCCTTGAGCGCGCCCCGAACGGCGGCGACGCCACGCCGCCGGAGAGCAATCTCGTCGAGCGCATTCGCAAGCTGCAGGGCGCCAGATCGCGCGTTTCCTCCGCCTCGTAGCCGAGCTCCTCTCGAGGGCGGGGAGGCTTCGCTCCGAGCTTGTCGAAGAGCGCCCACCCTACACGCGATTCCACTCGATCAAAATCCGCTTTAGCTTAAGCTTCGGATAATCCAGCGGAGGGAGGAATTCATGGGTAGGCATGTCTTTTCGCGACGGCGCATGCTGGCGATCTCGGCAGCAGCCGGAGCCATTGCGATTGCCGGCGACTATCGCAAAGGCGCCGCCCAGGCGGGCAGGCGGATCGAACGGCTCGATCCGGCGCTTGACGAGATCGTCTCCGCATCGGAGCCGATCGTGGATCTTGCGACGAATCTTGGCGGCGCCGCCAATGTCGAAGGACCGCTGTGGTGGAAGGAGGGCGGCTATCTTCTATTTCGCGGCACCGACCTCAAGCGATGGAAATACGCGCCGGGGCAGGGGATATCGGTCTTCAAGGAGAACACCAACGCCGCCAACGGGATCACGCGCGACCCGCAAGGCCGGCTGGTGGCCTGCGAAGCAGCGACGCGCCGCGTCGTGCGGGAGGAGCAAGACGGCAGCATCACCGTGCTCGCGTCGAGCTTTCAAGGCCGCCCGCTCAATTTTCCGAACGATGTTGTGGTAAAATCCGACGGCGCGGTCTATTTCACCGACCCGTGGGCCGGCCCTCGCGCGCAGCAGCCGCCTGGCGAAACGGACCTCCCCTTTAGAGGCGTTTTTCGTATTTCGCCCGATCGCGGAACGCTCACGCTTCTCGTCGATGATTTTTTAACTCCCAACGGGATCGCATTCTCGCCCGACGAAAAGGTCCTTTACGTCAACGACTCGCAGCGCCGCCATATCCGCGCCTTCGACCTCCAGCCCAATGGAACCCTCGCTCGCCAGACGCGCAGGGTTTTCGCCGATTTGAGCGGGCCGGAGCCGGGAGTGCCTGACGGCATGAAGGTCGACTCCGCAGGCAACGTTTATTGTGGCGGCGCTGGCGGCCTCTACATCCTCGATTCGAGGGGCAAAAAGCTCGGTCGCGTCGTACACGGCTTCGCCAACACGGCCAACGTTGCGTTTGGCGGCGATGATTGGAAGACGGTGTACTTCTGTACCCGCACGAGCCTTGGCTCGCTCAGAGTGAAAATTGCCGGGGTGCCGGTGCCTGCCCAAAGGAAGTCATGATCGTCGCGGCCGCAGGACGCAGCGCCGGTATTCGCCAAGGAGTTCGGAACGCGCCGCCGTTTGCGAGAATGTTCGCCAGCAGCATCACCGCCTCGTCGCGCCATGCTGCATGGCTGGGCTGCAAATTTGTATACGCCTGCAAGATTACGGTTGATTTTGCCGCCTGCGCTGCTTGGGCAACGCTTTCGCTTCAATGCGAAGCTGACTCGCCACGCGCACCCAGGAATTCGAGCGGGCGCCATTGATACGCCGGTATTTGCCGGCCGCTCGGCTCATGCAACAAAAAATGCAATAATGTGCGAATTTGAAACAAAAATTGCCGCCTTTACTTGGGCAAGCTTATAGAGCAATGTACACTGTCTTGACAATGCGACCTTTTGCACGTGGGAGGAAATGATGGCTCGTACTCGAGCACTCGCCGCCCTGGGCGTGGCAGTTGCAGGCGCGGTTTTGATGCGCGCAGCAGTGGTGCCGGCGGAGAATTCCGCTTCTCCGGCGCCGAGCAACCAGCCCAGCAGCTTTGACCAACATTCGGCCTGGCAAACCTGGAAGCTGTACTGCGACACTTGCCATTTTGGTCCAAAGGCCCGCGCGGGCGTGAACCTGGAGACCCTGGATCTCGCCAATCTCGACCGCAACGGCGCCCTTTGGGAGAAGGTGCTGCGCAAGCTGCGCGGCCGCGAGATGCCGCCTCCGGGCGCGCCGCGGCCGGATGAAGCCACTTACCAGAACCTCGTCAATGCAATCGAGGGCGAACGCGAGCGCCTGATTGATGCCAGGCCCAATCCGGGACGTCCGACGCTCCATCGCCTCAACCGGGCCGAATACGCCAATGTGATTCGCGATTTGCTGGCGCTCGAAGTCGACGTGTCAGAACTGCTGCCGAGCGACGACGCGGGCTACGGCTTCGATAACATCGGCGACGTGCTGACGGTGTCGCCGTCGCTGCTGGAAAAATACCTGTTGGCGGCCGGCAAGATCAGCCGTGCGGCCGTGGGCGACACCACGATGCCGCCTGCTTATCAGACCTACGACATTCCTCACGCGCTCAAACAGGACGATCGCATGGGCGAGGACATGCCGATCGGTTCGCGCGGCGGCGCCTTGGTCAACCATTACTTCCCGGTGGATGGCGAATATGAGATTTCGGTGGGCCTGCAACGAGGCCGGGCCGACGAAATTCTGGGCACCGGGCGTGAGCGCAATCTCGATCTGCGCCTCGACGACGAAAGGCTTGAGCTTTTCAAGATCCCGGCATCTGGCCGGCGAGCGAACATAAACACCGCGACGGGGCGGAATAACATCGAGGCCAATCTCAAAGTCCGCTTGCCTGTGAAGGCGGGCACGCACACGATCGTTGCGACGTTCCAGAAGGATACGGTGGTGCCGGAAGGCATCATCTTCCGGCCGCGTGCTGACGCCGTGCAGGCCCATTTCGAAGGCGTGGGCAGCATTTCGATCTCCGGCCCCTTCAATGTGCAAGGGCCGGGCGCAACGCCGAGCCGCGACAAGATTTTCATCTGCCATCCCTCGGCGCCAACCGAGGAACAGGCGTGCGCGGAGAGGATTCTCACCAACCTCGCGCACCGCGCCTACCGGCGGCCGATTAGCGCCGACGACCTGCCGCAGCTCATGGCTCTCTACAAGCAGGGCGCCGAGACCGGAGGATTCGAGGCCGGCGTGAGATTGGCGTTGCAGAAGATCCTGGTGTCGCCCGAGTTCATTTTCCGCGCGGAACTCGATCCGGCGAATACGCCTCCCGGAAGCGTCCACCGGCTCAGCGACATCGAACTGGCCTCGCGCCTGTCCTTCTTCCTGTGGAGCAGCATTCCGGACGACGAGCTGCTGGCCGTCGCCGAGCGCGGAGAACTCAGCGATCCGGCGATGCTGGAGCGTCAGGTCCAGCGGATGCTGGCTGACCCGCGCGCTCATGCCCTGGTGCAGAACTTCGTCGGCCAGTGGCTGTTCCTGCGCAACATCCCGAAGATGCAGCCGGACATCACGGCGTTTACGTACTTCGACGACAATTTGCGCCAGGCGCTTGAAAAGGAAACGGAGCTCGTCGTCGAAAACGAGATGCATGAGGATCGCAGCATCGTCAATCTGCTGACGACGGATTACACCTTCGTCAATCAGCGCTTGGCCGAGCACTATGGGATCGAGGGCATTTACGGCAACGAGTTCCGCCGCGTCGCCGTGACCGATCCCAAGCGGTACGGGCTGCTCGGACAGGCGAGCATCATGGCGGTGACCGCTTATCCCAACCGGACGGCGCCGACGATCCGCGGCAAGTGGGTGCTGGAGCAGCTTCTTGGCACGCCTCCACCGCCGCCGCCCCCGAATGTTCCGGCGCTGAAGATCGACGAGAATCAAAAGGTGTTGACCATGCGCCAGCGCATGGAAGAGCACAGGGTCAGTCCCCAGTGCGCCGTTTGCCACCGCATCATGGACCCGATCGGCTTTGCGCTGGACAACTTTGACGGCCTTGGCAAGTGGCGCGATACCGAAGGGGACGAGGTGATCGATCCCTCCGGCGTTCTCCCCGATGGCACCCCGTTCGACGGGCCGGTCGGTTTGCGCGATATCTTGGTGCACAAGAAGCGCGATGTGTTCGTGGAGAACTTTACTGAGCGGCTCCTGACTTACGCCTTGGGCCGCGGCACCGAAGAATACGACCAGCCTGTCGTTCGCAAGATTGCTCGAGAAGCCGCCGCCAACAACTATCGTTGGTCGGCCATCATTCTCGGCATTATCAAGAGCAAACCGTTCCAGATGATTCAAACGAGAGGAGCATAAGCAATGATGGTTATTACCGGGAAATTCGTAGACCGGCGTACCTTCCTGCGCGGCACAGGCGCAGCCCTTGCGCTGCCGCTGCTGGATGCCATGACTCCCGCCTTGGCCGTCCCCGGCGCACGGCCGGTTCGCCTTGGGTTCGTCCAGGTCCCGAACGGGATCATGAACTTGAAGAACGAGTTTGCGCCTGCGGGCGCGGGCGGGCCGCTTCAGGAATTGCCGCGAATTCTCCAGCCGCTCGCCGATTTCAAGGACCGCATGCTGGTGTTCTCGGGACTTGATAACCAGCAAGCCGCCGGGCTCGGATTCGAGGTGGCCGGCGATCATCCGCGCGCCTGCACGGCCTGGCTGACAGGATCTCACGCCAAGATGACGGCCGGCGCCGACCTGCACGCCGGCGTCTCCGCCGACCAGGTCGCGGCGAAGCATTTCGGCAAAGAGACCCAGCTCGCGTCGCTCGAGGTCAGCTTGGAATCGCCGGATGTGCTGGGATCGTGCGAAGCGGCCTATAGTTGCGCTTATTACAATACGATCTCGTGGCGCGACGACACCACGCCGAACCCGATGGAGAGCCGCCCCCGCGCGCTGTTCGAGCGTCTGTTCGGCGCCTTCGGCGTCACCGATCCGAAGGCGCGTGCGATCCTGAGACAGGAAGACCGCAGCATCCTCGACGCCATCAACGAGGACGCCAAGCGGCTGCGCATCAAGCTTGGCGCGCCGGACCGCGGCAAGATCGACCAGTATCTGGAAGCCGTGCGCGACGTCGAGCGGCGCATCCAGCGTGCGGAAGCGCAGAGCAAGGACCATCCGCTGCCGGAGATGGCGGGTCCTGCCGGCACCCCGTCGGCCTGGTCAGACTACTACAGGCTGATGACGGATCTGATGGTTCTCGCCTGGCAGACCGACATGACGCGCGTCACCACATTCCAGGTGGGCCACGAGATGAGCCTGCGCGCCTATCCGGAGCTCGGATTTGGCGACTCCCACCATTCCGTGACGCATCACCACGGCGAGCAGGACAAAATCGCGAAGGTCATCCAGATCAACACCTTCCACACCAAGATGTTGTCCTACTATCTGGACAAGCTGCGCTCCACGCCGGACGGCGACGGCTCGCTGCTCGATCATTCAATGATCCTCTACGGGGCGGCGCTCAGCGACGCCAACCTGCACCTCTATACGGACCTGCCGCTTCTGCTGATCGCTGGCGGCGTCAACGGCATCAAGGGCGGACAGCATATCCGCTATCCCAGCCGCACGCCGATGGCCAACCTGCTGATCACCATGCTCGACAAGGCGGGCGTGCCCAACGTCACCAAGCTGGGCGACAGCACCGGAAAGCTCGAACTGGTGGCGTCCGCTCCGAAGTCCGCGGATGCAAACCAAGGAAGGACGCTCTAGCGCGAGTCCGGTCAGGTTCGCTCATCCGCTTCAATCATTGTCGCCGGGCTTGCCCCGGCGACGTCTCGATTAGGAGGGGATGTTCGAGAAGCGAAATGGCCGGCAACCAGACCGGCCTGACGATTTGACTCAATGGAAACTGCTCCAAGTTGGAGAACGATGATGAGCATCAGGGCAAAGATTTTGGCGGGACTGCTGGGCGCCACGTTCCTGGCGGGCACCGCACTTGCCGCGGACACCAGCGGTAAGCTGTCGCTGGCGCAAGCCGCAAAAAGCGGGGATCGCGACGCTGTGCGCGCGCTGTTGAACGGCCCCGCCAAGGAAGAGATCGCCACCGCCCAAGGCACGGCGGCGCTGCTTGCGGCGGCCTCCCGCAATGACCCGGAGATGGTCGATCTCTTGTTGCGCGCTGGCGTGGATCCGAAAGGCGCCAACGAATACGGCGCGACAGCGCTTTATGCGGCAGCCTCAGAGAACGCAGATGTAGCCATAACCAAGAAGCTCTTGGCGGCGGGGACCGATCCCAGTATGGCGCTGCTGTCAGGCGAGACGCCGCTCATGCAGGCGGCCCGCCTTGGCAATGTTGAGACGGTGCGCGCATTGCTGGAGGGCGGCGCCGATCCCAACGCGCAGGAGAAAAATGGCGGACAGACCGCGTTGATGTGGGCGGCGGCGGAACGCCACTCTGCCGTTACCCGAGAGCTGGTGAAGCACAACGCTGATGTTAACGCTCATTCGAAAGCCGGATCCACGGCGTTAATGTTTGCCGCCCGAGGCGATGCGGAATCGGCCCGCATTCTGCTCGACGCCGGCGCGCGCCCGAATGATCAGATCCCGGATTGGGGCGGAACGGCCCTGATTATCGCCAGCACCATGGGCAAACTCGATGTTGTCAATGTGCTGCTCGACAAGGGGGCTGATCCCAACATCCGTGACGGGAACAGCTTCACGGCTTTGCATGCCGCTGTACGCGATTCGGACTACGGAGAGGACAACGCACAACGAGCCGCCGCCGTGCCAATCGTCAAGGCGCTTCTAGCGCACGGCGCCGATCCGAATGCCCGAATCCATCAGGAAAAGCAGACCGTTCGTGCCCTCAACGAAGTCTCTTTTGAAGGCGCGACGCCCCTCGCGCTCGCCGCGGAGGTCAACAATCTTGAAGCCATCAAGGTGCTGGTGGAAGCCGGGGCGGATCCGAACATTCCGACCGCTTATGGCACGACGCCGCTGATTCTGGCGGCCGGAGGCGCGACTGACGAGCAAAGGCCAAGACCGGCCGAGGAACGCGCAATCGCTCTCGAGACGGCAAAGTACCTGGTGGCGCATGGCGCCGACGTGAATGCGGCCGGACAGTTCGGCTGGACCGCAATGCATACCGCCGCCTATCAGGCGTTGGATGACGTCATCGAATTCCTCGCCAGCAAGGGCGCAAAGCTCGACGTCAAGGACGAGCTTGGGCAGACTCCGTTGAGCATCTCTCTCTCCGTCCTCACCAAAGAGGCCGGGGCTCGCCGCCTTCAGATCCCGCGCCGATACCACAAGTCCACATCGCAGCTACTCCTCAAGTTGGGCGCCCTCCCCCTCATGCAGTCGGGGGTTAACGTTGTGCTCCAGCGCAATGGCGACCTGGCCACTCAGGACGACGAATAGCTCCGCCGGGCCGCTGGTTACCGTAGCGCGAACAAAGTGTTAAAGGCCGCCGGCCGTGTCAGACACACGGCCGGCGGCTTTGCTTTTAGCGACAAGCGCGTGTCGCCTCATGCTGAACCACTTCTCCTTAAGTCATGGCCGTGCTTGTCCCAACCACGTTTTACTAGCTGAGGCTCCGCAAGAAAGACGTGGATGCCCGCGACAAGCGCGGGCATGAATGACGAAGGAGAGGCGATTCCATCTCACCCAGATACACCGTAGCTGCACTATTCTTCTTGTGTGCAAAAACAGGGCGGGTGGCCTCACGTTTGAATTGGAATTCGCTCGCCAAAATAGGCTCTCATAGCATTGAGATCGTCCTCGCTGAGGCGTGCCCACTTAGGATAGCCACAACAATAACTGCTTCACTTCATTGGTTCGTCCTGAGCACCAAAACCAGGGCAACGAGTCGAGGTTAACGCCGCAGCGGGCCCAATATGTCGAGCAGGTATTTGGGGTCCCAAGCGGCGCGCTTGCGGCGGCGCTTGATGGATCGTTTGTC
>JAJPKK010000243.1 GCA_021323775.1 Hyphomicrobiales bacterium | reverse complement strand
GCCGGTTGGCCGCCCCCAATGATGAAAATCGCTTGCGGCGCCGCTTGAGGCTGAAAGGGTCGGGTGCGGGAGGCTTCGGGCAGAGGTCGATCTTAGTTTGACGGTCGCACCCCGTACGCTAACCCGATCCATCTGACCAGTCCGTACCCCAAATTGTGGCGCAAGCCGAGCTTGCAGCCTGCATGGTAAATTGGCTTGTCCCGCTTGGCGGGTACAAGCATCTCTTGCCAGAGCGCCCGAGGCCTCTCGCATGTTGATCCTAGGAGGAAACTGACCCGGCAGGACCGCGCCACCGGGTAGCAGAAGTTTCATGCGCTGCAGGTCGGGCCAGGCCCGGTGGAAAACTAGCAAAAAGGAGAGCCTCGGCGGAACCAATCCATAAACGTGTTGCCGGTATGGATGTGCATCGGATGGAGCACGTTGTCACCATCCTCGTTGCCCAGGAGGACGGCGCCGTGGTGAAGGAGACCCGCACGTTCGGCGCCTTCAGGCGCGACATGCGGGCGCTGGTTGCCTGGCCAAGCTGTGCGAATCGACCCGCTCATTTTCGGCGAAGCCGAATCCAGGGCCGCCCCCCCGCTACAGCCGGCAATGTTCTTAGATGTCATAATAAAGATGGAACTCGTAAGGGTGAGGCCGCAGCGCGATGGGATCGACTTCCTTCTTGCGCTTGTAGTCGAGCCAGGTTTCGATCACATCCTTGGTGAAGACCTCGCCGCGCAAAAGAAACGTATGATCGGCCTCAAGAGCGTCGAGCGCCTGCGCCAGCGATCCGGGGGTTGACTTCACCGCCTTCGCCTCTGCGGGCGGCAGGTCATAGAGGTTCTTGTCGATCGGCTGGCCGGGGTCGATGCGGTTTTCGATGCCGTCGAGGCCGGCCATCAGCATCGCGGCGAATGCCAGGTAGCCGTTGCAGGAAGGATCAGGCGTGCGGAACTCGACGCGCTTGGCGCGCGGGCTCGGCGAATACATAGGAATCCGGCAGCACGCCGACCGGTTGCGCTGCGAATACACGAGATTGATCGGCGCTTCATAGCCCGGCACCAGCCGGCGATAGGAGTTCGTGGTCGGGGCGCAGAGCGCGCAGAGCGCCCACGCGTGCCGCAGCAGGCCGCCGATATAATGGCGCGCAAGCTCGCTCAGGTTGGCGTAGTCGCGATCGCTGTGGAACAGGTTCGTGCTTGCCTTCCACAGGCTCTGGTGCACGTGCATTCCGGACGCGTTGTCCTCAAACAGCGGCTTCGGCATGAACGTCGCCGTCATGTTGTGCCGGCGGGCGACGTTCTTCACTACGTATTTGTAGATCATCAGATTGTCGGCCATGCGCGTCAGCGTGGTGAACCGCATGTCGATTTCGCCCTGGCCCGCGGTCGCCACCTCGTGGTGATGCGCCTCGACCGGAATGCCCAACTGCTCCATCGTCAGCACCATCTCGCTGCGCAGATCCTGCAGGCTGTCGATCGGCGGAACCGGGAAGTACCCCTCCTTCTGGCGCGGCTTGTGGCCGAGATTGGGGCCCTCCTCCTCGCCCGAATTCCAGATGCCTTCCTTGGAGCCGATCTCGTGATAGGCGTAGTTCATGCCTTGGCCGTAACGCACGTCGTTGAACACGAAGAACTCCGCCTCCGGCCCGAAATAGGAGACATCGGCCACGCCGGTTCGCTTGAGATGCGCCTCGGCCTTCTGGGCGATGTGGCGGGGGTCGCGGCTGTAGGCTTCGCCGGTGAGCGGGTCGCGGATGTTGCAGATCAGGACCAGCGTCGTCTGGGCCGTAAACGGGTCGAGAAAGGCGGTGGCCGGATCCGGCACCACCAGCATGTCGCTTTCCTGGATCTCCTGAAAGCCGCGGATCGATGACCCGTCGAAGCCGATGCCTTCGCTCATGGCATCTTCGTTGAGCGCGCCCGGCGGCACCGAAAAATGTTGCCAGGCGCCGGGCAGGTCGGCAAAACGCAAGTCGACCATGCGAACGCTGTTATCCTTGATGGACTTAAGGACGTCCTGGGCCGTGGCACAATTGAGGAACATTGGCTGCCTCCCGTCTTCAGCGGCGTTTCCTCGACGCGGTTGTGGAAACGCCGATTACCGCTTCGCAGTCAAGCGTAAAAATGATCAAGTTCAAAATGCGCGCCGATGGAGCGGCGGCGGCGTTGAAGGATTAAGCTTCAGCCCTCCACCAGCGCGGCGGCGAGCCTCGCGGCCTGGTCCGACAGCACCGCGGGATCCTCCTTGACGCTCGCCGGCGGCTTGAGCGCGACGCCGTGCTTGCGCGGCATGACATGGACATGCAGATGGAATACCACCTGCCCGCCGGCGGGCTCGGAGAACTGCTGCACGGTCACGCCGTCCGCCTCGAACGCCTTCATGGCCGCCTTGGCGATCTTCTGAGCGACCTTCATCACGTGCGCGAGGTCGTCCGGCGCAACGTCAAGAATGTTGCGGGCCGGCGCCTTGGGGATCACCAGCGTGTGCCCGGGCGAACGCGGCATGATGTCGAGGAACGCGAAGGCGCGATCATCCTCGTAGACCTTGTAGCTCGGCACCTCGCCGCGCAGAATTTTTGCGAACACATTGTTTGGGTCGTAGCTCGCCATCGATGCTCTCCAGGTTGGCCGGGGAATGTCGAGCGTGGCCTGCGATCAGTCAAGATGGGGGCCTTACACAGCGTCAACTTTCGTGATTTCAAAACCCGCCGCGATGAGACTCCCTCATCCGCTCCTCGACCTTGCTGACGAAGGCTGCGTCCGTCGCCAAAGTTGGGTTCCGGCCAAGTTCGGGAAAGTAGCCTGGCGTCAGCGGTAGGCGCGCGATCCGGCTCGCATCAACGTGAAACGCGGTCTTCTGGCCAAGCTCGATGGCCCTCGGTTTATTTTAACCTAAATCCGAGAGTTGGCGTCGCTGATTTTTGCGATGTCCTTGGCCCGCAAGCAAGAAAGAGAACGCTTGGAGGCGCCGAATTGTAACTGCTCCGCCGCTGACTGATTTTCAAAGATTCGTCGATTTATCAGCGCTTTCTGCGGGGGTGAATGCTTTCCAACTCACCGATTTAGGTTTATTGACCAATAGAAACTAACGCGGTCGCCTTGCACCCAAGTCGATTTGCGAGGTCGTGTAGAAAACGATCGCGAACCTTGTGCTACCTGCGCGGCCAGTCCCCGCGCACAACGCGATATGCGGTGAAGGTCCCGGTCCATGGGACTCGCGAAATTGAAAATTGCAGAGAGCGTAATCGCCGCGGCGAATCATCAACTGCGGCGGCCGAACAAATTGCCATACAGTTTAACTCTTTTTTCCCGGGCTTACCGCTCACAGCGGCGACGGGTGTTTGCCCCTGTGTTATTCCGAGGAGGCCGCCGCGGGGGCAGGGGCCTCGGAGGCGAGGCTTATGGGCGGGATTGCTCAGGCCGACACGGCCAGGCGTCGAACAGCGCTTCAAGGGCCAACGAGCGGAACGGCTCGCGCATCCTTTCCGGCCGGGCATCTATATAAAGAACGACAACTCCCACGATCTGACCTTGGGTGATGCTGTCTGGTATTTTGACGCACTGCCATCTGTCGTCGAACCAACGAGCTTGGCCTTCGCCGCTGAACGCGGTGACGTTCGCACTTGAATTCTCCGCCATGAAGGCCAGTGCGAGCACCGTGCCCACGCAAAAGCCCCGGGCGAAGCCGTTTCCGGATCTCTCGCCCTCAATGGCGGCCTTGCAATCCGGCAGCATGGACGCTGCGCTGTTCTGATCTGCCTCCGCCGCCGCCGCTGCCGACATCGTGATCGTCAGCGCCGCCAAGGCGCCGCAGATAATTGCTCTCATCATCCCCTCCCTTCCCACGGATTAACCGCGCCGGGTCGCCCTGCCGCCTCCGGCAGCCATCCGTCGCCCGCCGAGCTGAGCCAACGTATCGAAGCGGTCGAGCCCGTTGCGCTCGCGCATGTCGAATCGCCCTCTTGATCGAGGATTTCCTCGATTGGCGCAAGGAACGCGCTCGATCGGCTGAAATTCGTAGTTGCCGGCGCGGAGGCGCAGCAGGCAGAGCAAAGCGGTGACGTGGCTGGAGACGGGCTGCGAAACGGTCCTTCTCTGGCTGGCAGCCCGCCTGCAAGGCGAGATATCAGGGCGCGGCCAAGCGTGGTTGGGCGAAGCCACCTGCCCGCACATAAATCGTCGCCACCGGAAATCGTTTACGATTCAACCATATCGAAATCTGGTCCCGGCGCGTTGCCCAGCCTGATACCGCGCATCTGCGTCATGGCTACTTGCGTTCGATCATCGCCTGGCGGCGCAGTTCGCGAAGATAGCTCTTGGCCTTGGCCTCGAATCGTTCGCTGAAAAGCTTCTCGCGCGCCTGGCGCTTTTCGGGTGTCTCGGCTTTTGTTTCCTTCTTCTCGCACAAGGCGAACAGCTCGATGCCCTGCTGCGTCGTCTCCGGAGGGGTCAAATGCCCGACCTCCGTCTTGTCGAGGATTTGTCGCAAGGCGGGCACCAGCTCGGAGGAATTCTTGGTGATCGGCTCGCGGATCACGACATCGCGCAGCGCGCGCGCAAAGAGCAGCCCGGTATCGCAAGTGCTGAAGCGGGAGCGCAGCGCCTCCGCATCCTTGCGCCGCGACTCCTGCAACGCCGTGTTGCCGCGCGGCACCACGAACAGGATTGGCCGCAACGTATAGTCATAGCCGACATCGCCGCCGTCGCTCTTCTTTTCGGTGGCGATTTCGTCGAGCACGCTCTTCTCGCTGATCTGCAGGCTCGACTGGAACTTGCCGCGGATGATGTATTGCCAGCTCAGATCGGCGCGCACGCGCGCCTTGAGCGTCTTCGCGTCGATGCCGTCATGAGCAAGCGTCTGAGTGAGCTGGTCCGGAGTGAGGTGCATGCGCCTCGCCATGTCGGCATAGCTCGACTCGACGTCGGCATCTGTGATGTCGAGCTTGTAGCGGCGGGCGATCTGGACCTTGAGCTTGTCGTCGATCAGCTCCTCGATGACGTCCTGCCGGGATGGCGTTTTGTGGTTCGCGAGCGTATCGAATTTCGCGCGCTGCTCGATGTCGTAATCCGTAATGATTTCGCCGTTAACGACGAGGACGACATGTTGGGCGAGGGCCCGGGAGGGTGTTGCAATTGCGGCGAAAATGCAGGCTGTCGCAATGATGATGCGGCTCTGCCCGCTCCTTGTTCCGCGCCGAATCGGGGTCAAGCCTTGTCCTCCTCACTCAACGGGGATCCGAAAGTCAGGAATCAGGGGTCAGAAGTCAGCAATCAGACTTAACGCTTCCCGGTGCTTGGAAACATCAAGGCGGATGTCAGCAAGGTCCTCTGACCTCTGACCTCTGACCTCTGACCTCTGATAACTGATACCTGATCGCTGGTTCTTATACCCCAACGCGCCGCCTCACGGGCAGGCGTCAAAACGTAGCGCGCGCCCCGGACCCCTCCTGCCTGACTTGCCGGGGCGCCCCTTCGGGCGACCTTTGCGGTCGCCCGGGCTTACCACCGCTTGACCTAACGCCAATGCGGAGGCCCCCCTGCAAGGCCCGGCCAGAGCCGCTGCACTTGCGGCGGCGCCTTTACTGGAACCCAGTCCCGCCGAGCGTGCGCAGGCTGACTTGCAGCATATAGGTCTGGCTCGAAGTCAAGCTGCCAGCGAAGGTGTAATCCGCGTAGTATTGAAATGACATGATGAAACAATCATCGATGTAGCCAAGTCCCAGGCGCGTCTGGGACGGCTTTCCATTCTGGATGTCGTATCGAATTCCGCCGTTGACGACCCAATTTTCGCTCACCTTGTAGGCTCCGCTGGTGAGAACGCCGTCGCGCCGCGTCAGGAAGCCAAGCTGGGGCTGCGCTGCGTAATCGCCGTACAACACCGAGACGTTCCAACGGTCGAAGTTGGCGCGGGCTTCGAGTTCAAGGCGTTGCAGCGAGAAGTCGTCGTGGTCAAAGCGGAACCGCGAGGTGAACGAATAAATCTGGTTTGGCTGGAACTGAACGCGCGCCACGTAGTCGGACCGGGTCGTGTCCAGACCGCTGCCCAGGCCGGTGTTGGTGGCGTCCGCGACCGCAAAGGAGTTGAGCCCGAACAGCTGGTAAGACTCGCCGAACAGCATGTTGAGGTTGCCGCCGCGATTGAACTGAGCCGTGTATTGGATGCCCGCGTTGGCGCGGCCGCCGCCTTCGACGCGGTCCCAGCCGGAAAACTTGTCGACCTTGAACAGGTTGGTGTCGTCGAAGACAAGGCTCTGGGCATCTTCATTCGGCAGCCTGCCGATGGCGGTTTCATTCGGGCGAACAATCAGCTGTGCGATCGGTTCGATCGTCTGGGTGCCCCAGCTCGTCACCCCGATGAACGGGTAATGATATTCCAGACCGACCGTCGGCATCGCTCGGCTGACGGTGGAGTCGCCAGTATCGATGTAGTTGGCCACGCCCGGCTGGTTGTCGATCGCAAGCGCTGCCGCATCGCCCCGCAACGATGCGAACGGAATGAATACCTGGCCAAACGGATCAATATATTGATACCGCCAATTCACCTCCGCCGATAAGCGCGCGTAGTCGCCCGGAACGCCCCGCAGCAAGCAGTTTGCCGGGGTTTTCAGCGCAGGGTCCGCGGAATTGACATTGCACAAGCCCAGATTCGCTGCAGTGGCGCTGATAGCGTCGAAGCTTGCTGTCTGGCGATTGATATTGGTGAAATTCAGTTTGGTGGAAAGTTCGCCGCCGAACACCGGCCGGTCAAAGGTGTAGGCGTAGTCGATCACCGGCGCGACATTCGGCAGCGTGCCCTGCACATCGGCTGGGACGCCCGGCCCCGAGGCCCAGGCAAGTCCGTAGTAATGGATTGCTCTCATGTCGAAATAGCTGCGGTCGCCGCGTCCGGTCAGATAGATTTGCGATATGGCCTCGGTCATGTAGTTGAGAATCGGATCAACTGCTTTGTTCTGCAGCGGGACGATCTTGTAGTCCTGGAAAAAAGTCTGATCGCTGAGCCCGACCGCATCGAAGCCCCAGGTCCATTGCGGAGACAGGTTGAAGCGCCCGCTCGCTTCGACGCTGCCGCGGAAGTTGCGGAACCCGGGTGTCTCGGCGCCGTTGACGATGAACTTATCCTTGTCGAGCTGGTCGATCGCTGCGCCGCGAATGGTCAATTCGCCGTCTTCGAAACGCTGGCGCCATTCGCCGCGAATCAAGGGACCCTGGGCGCTGGTGATCCGCGGTGAAATGGTGGCGTCGTAATTGGGCGCAAGGGCAAGGTAATACGGGGTCTCAAAGCCAAACCCAAATGCCGAACTCGTCGACACGATCGGCATCAGGAAGCCGGTCTTGCGCTTCACGGTCGGATCGGGCGCGGAGAAATACGGTACCCAGGCGAGCGGAACGCCAAAAAATTCAATGCTCGCATCCTCGAAGTACATCATCTTCTCGGATTCGTTGTGAATGATGCGCGCCGCCTTGACTTGCCACAGCGGCGGCTTCTTTGGATCATCGCGGCACGGCTCGCAGGCGGTATAGACGCCGCTCTGGAACACCGTGTAGTTTCCCTCGGTGCGGTTGGCGCGAGACGCCGCCATTCGGGTCTGGTCAGCGGTTTCCAGGCGCAGCGAATCGATGAAGCCGTCGCGATAGTCGTCGCTGAGGTCCAAGATCTCGCCATAACTGACCTTGCCATCGGCTTCGGTCAGCCGTGCATTGCCTTCGGCGTGCAGCCTTTTGGTGCGCTGGTCGTAGATAACCTTGTCGGCTTCGATCGTGGCGCCGTTATAGTAAATCTGAACGTTGCCGACGGCGGATACCTGCAGGTTGTTGTAGTCGTACCGGATCTCGTTGGCCTGGACGAGCATCTGGGCGTCCGGAGCGGGCTTCGCAGCGATGCTCTTTCCGGTCGGGTGCGGCCTGATTTGATTCTGAAAGGTCAAAAAAGGGTTGTCCGCGGTAAGCTGGGCCAGCGCTCGGCCACAGTCCGCCAAGTCGAAAAAGATCGCCGCTAACAGGACGAGCGCCCCCGCCGCCGCGCGCGAGGCGCAGCGACAGGCAACTGGCAGGCGTGCGTCGGCCTTACCCACCATCACGTGTAAGCCCCGTTTGCCACGCCAGCCACCCCCCGCCTCCCCACCCTGCTGTTATCGCACGCAAAATCGTGCGAAACCGGCAGCCCCCCGCCGCAACTTCCCGCACATTCGCCGAGGCATTGGAAGCCAACATACCCGCAAAGAACAGTCTGAGGCCAGACGAAATTGGGCCTGAAACTCCATCGCGTGCAATCAACTGGGGGAGTGTTGCAAAGTTGCAAATGGAAAAAGGATGCCATCCCGGCGGCTGCCACGCCCGGAGAACCTTCCCGGCTTGCGGGAGCGGGTAGGGAGTGAGGAGCGCAATCGCGCCCCGGGCAACCGCGTTGACTGCGGCTGCGCCTTTGGACCGGGCGACCCGGGCCAAGGCGGCCCCGCCTGAGGTGACCCGAAAAAGCACCCCCCGCCGCCGATTCCATGACGCCATGCATCCCCGGCCATTCTTGAGGGCAGCTCCGGAGACTCCGGTCGTGCGCGATTCCCACTCAAGACGAGCTGACCTCATCGCCCCGCAAAATGGCCGTCCCAAGGCAAAGCTGTTGAAATTCAAACCGGAACGATTAAGAGGCTGTAACGAATCAAGGACCTGGCCCGATGGGGAAGGATTTGAAGCTTGGATTTGCGCCATTCAGGTCGCCGTCCGCTGGCGTTCTGATTGTGTTCTGCGACGATTCCCTGAAAATCGGCGCCGCAACGAAGAAGATCCTGGGCAAGGCAGCCGATTCGCTCTCCAAGGCCGCCGTGGCTGAACATTTTACCGGCAAGAGCGGCGCTGCCCTCGACATCCTCCTTCCGCCTGATCTCAAAGTCTCCCGCCTTACCGTGATCGGCGCCGGCAAGGTTGACGGGTTCAAGTCCAAGGATTTTCTCAAGCTCGGCGGCGCCGCCGCCGGAAAGCTGCCGGGCGCGGGGGGCGACGCCATGGTGGTGGCCGACTTGCCCGGCGGCCCCATGAGTGCCGCCGCCGCCGCCGATCTTGCGGCGGGAGCAAAGCTGCGCGCCTACACGTTCGATCGCTACAAGACCAAACGGAAGGAAGACGAGGAGAAGCAGGGCGCGGTCGACCTTACGATCGCGGTCGCCGATCCGCCTGCCGCCACCCGTCTCTGGCGTTCCCGGGAGGGGGTTGTCGGCGGCGTGACGCTCGCGCGTGATCTTATCAACGAGCCTGCCAACGTGCTCTATCCGCAGGAGTTTGCGCGCCGCACCGGGGCGCTGCGCAAGCTTGGCGTCGTGGTGGACGTGCTCGACGTGGGCGCGATGAAACGGCTCGGCATGGGCGCCCTGCTTGGGGTCGGCCAGGGTTCCGTGCACGAGAGCCGCACCGTTGTCATGCGCTGGAACGGCGGCAAACGCGGAGCACCGCCGGTGGCCTTTATCGGAAAGGGGGTCTGCTTCGACACGGGCGGCGTCTCCATCAAGCAGGCCTCGGGGATGGAGGACATGAAGGGAGACATGGCCGGCGCCGCCTGCGTGGTCGGATTGATGCACGCGCTTGCGACGCGCAAGGCCAAGGTCAACGCCGTCGGGGCCATCGGGCTCGTCGAGAACATGCCGGACGGCAAGTCGTACCGTCCGGGCGACATCCTCAAGACCATGTCAGGCCAGACGATCGAGATCATCAACACCGACGCCGAAGGCCGCCTGGTGCTTGCCGACGTGCTGCACTACGTCAACACCAAGTATAAGCCCAAATTCATGATCGATCTCGCCACTCTGACGGGGGCCATCATGGTGGCGCTCGGCCAGGAGCACGCGGGGCTGTTCACCAACAACGACGAATTGGGGAGCCGCCTTCTTGCGGCCGGCGAGGCGACCGGCGAGCGGGTGTGGCGCATGCCGCTTGCGCCCGAATACGACAAATTGATCGACTCAAAGGTCGCCGACATGAAGAACACCGGCGGCCGCCACGGCGGCGCGATCACGGCCGCGCAGCTCTTGGCGCGCTTCGTCGGCAAGACGCCCTGGGCCCATCTCGACATTGCCGGCACCGCGCTTGGCTCGCCGCAGAGCGAGATCAACAAAAGCTGGAGCTCAGGCTGGGGCGTGCGCCTGCTCGACCATCTGGTGTCCGAGCATTACGAGGGTTCATGACCGAATTTCTCTTCTACCATCTCCAGGGGCAGCCGGTCGAAAAGGTGTTGCCGGTGCTATTGGAAAAATCCATCGAGCGCGGGTGGCGCGTGGTGGTGCACGCCTCTTCGGAGGAGCGTGTCGACGCGCTCGATGCGCACCTGTGGACGTTTCGCGAGGACAGCTTTCTACCCCATGGCACCTTTCGAGAGCCTACGGCCGCGGACCAGCCGGTGCTGTTGACGGTGAAAGACCATAATCCGAATGCCGCGAAGGTGCGCTTCCTGATCGACCGCGCGCCGCTGCCGGCGGATGTCGGACAATACGATCGCGTGGTATTGCTGTTTGACGGGGGCGATGACGAAGCGGTGGCCGAGGCCCGCGACCACTGGCAAAGCGCCAAGGCGCGCGGATTCGCGGTGACCTATTGGCAAGCCGACGAAAGCGGGCGCTGGCAGCGCCGGGCCTGACCCCCCTTAAAGCGAGATATGTCCTGTTCCCGACGACTGCCTCACAAGCTGCTTAGAATGGCGCCACCGCGCACGAACCGGGCTACACGCGAGGCTTCCGTTCGCGACAGCAAGAGTTATTCGATCATGCAAAGGCTGCCGGATGCCCCGCTCCCGGCCTCGCGGGGACGCGGCAACACACCGCAAGGATGAAGTGTAGGAGTCATAACGGTGAAAGGCGTGGATGACGGGGACGGGCCGGACGAGGGCGGCCACGACTCCGAACGAATGCTTTATTATGACGGGAATGCGCCGAGGTCCCCTTCCGGCCCCCGCAAAGCCGGGACGGTAGGAGGGGAACGGTTCCGGAGGCTTCGAATGGGTTCTGCTGCACGATGGATTGGTGGTCGACGGATGTTCGCGCGGGGCGCAGCGATGGCCGCTCTTGCCTGCAGCGTTACGGCCTGCGGCTCGATCCAGAACATGATACCGGATCCGGCGGCCTTCAAATTGCCGGATCGCTCGACCTTTCTGCCGACGACTTCGAGCTCTTCTTTTGCTTCGCCCCTGTCCCCCACCAATCCGGTCGCCCCGGCTGATCTCGTGGACGCGCAGGGCCAGTGCGCCGGGGCGGCGCCGGCGGCGGGCGATGCGGCTCCGCGCGGCATCAGCCTCGATATGACCGAATGTCAGGTGGTCCGCGCCCTCGGTCAGCCGCAGGCGGTCGACGGCACGCCGCAGGGCGGCGGCCGCCGTCGCGTCGTTATGACCTACAAGACCGGCGAGCACGCCGGAATCTATGAGTTTATCGACGGCCGGCTTACGTCGGTCGAGCGCGGCGACGAGCAGCCGCCGGCCGTCGCGAAAAAGCCCTCGGCCAAGAAACCCAGGCCGCCGGCGTGATCAGTCCCGCGCGCATTTCGATCAATCGCGGTCACGTGTATGGTGGCAAGGCGCGTCGGGGGCCCTGCTGCTTGCGCGGCTTGGCCCTTCCTTTGCCAACGCTGCGAGGAGAGGCCACGGCGTGGGCAAAGGCGCGCTAGGCCGAAGAAACCTGAGCAGGCCCTCGCAGCAGCCTTTTGCCCCACCCCACCCGAAGCCGCCGAAGCCGGAACCAAACAGGACGTCTGCGGCGGCGGCGCAATTATCCGATTTCAATGCGGTGGAAATCCGCGCTAAGTTACGGACGGGCGAGAGTTCGCGAAAGCGCGATGACGACGGCAACTCTTAAAGATTGCCGGCAATCGGAAGACACGTAAGGACAAATCCATGCGCCAGCAGCACGCTCACACGAGGCTACTCGGACACCTGACCGGATATATCGCGGCGCTCGCGCTTGCAGCGGCTCTAACGGGACCGCAATTCGCGACGCCGGCGCTGGCGCAGCAAAACCGGCCGGCTGCGCAGCAGAGTGCTGATGCGCCGCGGGGCGCCGCCGCGCCATCTCCCGAACAGGGTGCGCGATCGGCGCGGCCCCAGAACGAAAATGCCCTTCGGCTTCCCGCCGATTCGACCACCGAGCATACTGTCGAGTTGCCGGGCCGGATGCTGCATTTCAAGGCGACGGCCGGCTCCATTCCTCTCAACGATGCAGAAAGCGGCAATCTGCAGGCAGAAGTGGCTTTCGTGGCCTATGTGCTCGGCGACGCCAATCGTCCGGTCACCTTCCTGTTCAACGGCGGCCCCGGCGCTGCGTCCGCTTATCTCAACATCGGCGCGGTGGGGCCATGGCGGCTGCCGCTCGATAATATTTCGGCGTCGGCGACGCCTGCGCTGGCTCCCAACGCCGACACCTGGCTCGACTTCACCGACCTCGTGTTCATCGATCCAGTCTTGACCGGCTACAGCCACATCGTGGCGAGCGGCGAGAACGTGCGCCGCCAGCTATTGTCGGTGGATGGCGACGCCAGCGCGCTCGCCGTGGTGATTCGCAAGTGGGTCGAGCGGAACGGCCGGCAGAGTGCGGTGAAATTCCTGGTTGGCGAAAGCTATGGCGGATTCCGCGTGCCCAAGGTGGCGCACGCTCTTGCCAGCCAGCAGGGCGTCGGGGTGCGCGGGCTGATCATGATCTCCCCAGTGCTGGACTTCAGCAATTTCGCTCAGCGCCGCCACAATCCGATGTCCTGGGTCACGCGGCTGCCATCGATGGCGGCGACCGTGATGGAAGGCACGGCGCCGTTCGACCGCAGCGCGCTGCGCGAAGTTGAGAACTACGCGGCCGGCGATTATCTGCGCGACCTCATGCGCGGCGAACGCGACGCTGAGGCGGTCGAGCGCATGACGCCGCGCGTTGCGGCTTACACGGGCCTCGATCCTGCCCAGGTGAAGAAGCTTGCCGGCCGCATCGACAACGGCACGTTTCAGCGCGAGCGCAATCGCGCCCACGGCACGGTGGCGAGCGCCTACGACCCGACCATCACGGCCTTCGATCCGTCGCCCCATGCGGCGCAGAGCCGCTTTTCCGATCCGATGCTCGATGCCATCGGGCCGCCGCTCACTGCCGCCATAACGGGGCTTTACCAGGGGCCGCTGAAGTGGCGGGTCGAGCAGCCCTATCGTCTTCTCAACGGCGAGGTCAACGGCCAATGGAACTGGGGCCGCGGCCGCGCAGGCCCTGAAGTCGTCGACGATCTGCGCGACGCGCTCGCCTCCGATCACGATCTGCAGGCCCTGGTGGCGCATGGCGCGAGCGATCTCGTCACGCCCTATTTCGGGACCCAGCTCATCCTCGATCAGATGCCGGTGTTCGGGTCCGCCGACCGCCTCAAGCTCGCGGTCTACGGCGGCGGCCACATGTTCTACTCCCGCGATGCCTCCCGCCGCGCGTTCCGGGAGGATGCACTGGCGCTGTACCGGGCCGCGCTGCAGAAGGAGTAGGAATTGGCATCGATCGACCGGACGGGCGGCTCGGCCCCCTCGCGATGACAATGCTGCGCTGATTTTTCGGGCCACGACAACCCGCCTCTGCCCGGCCAGCGTTGCGCATGAGACCAGCCGCGCGAGCGCTGGCGGCGCTCGCTTGTGAGCAACATTTGTCGGCCCCAGATTAGGGCCTTGCGTAACGCGTCCGGGGGCCGGATGCCGGCTTTCGACGCCCCTGCAGCCGGTGCTGCTGATGGCAAGCATGGCGCTTCTCGATTTGATGGGCGGCGTCGCCCTCCTGCTGTGGGGCCTTCACATGGTCCGCAGCGGGATCGTGCGCGCGTTCGGGAGCGACCTGCGGCGCGCGCTCGGGGCCGCGGTTCGGAACCGATTCCTCGCCCTTGTTGCAGGGATCGGCCTGACCGCCGTGCTCCAGAGCAGTACGGCCGCTGCATTGATGACCACGTCCTTCGCGGCGGCGGGTCATGTTGATCTTGTCCCGGCGCTCGCCGTCATGCTGGGCGCGAATATCGGCACCACGCTGATCGTCCAGGTGCTGTCATTCAATGTGTCAGCCGCCGCTCCTGCTCTCTTTGTAATCGGGCTCGTCGCGTTCAACCGGGGACGGCGCACTTGGATACGCGACATCGGCCGGGTCGCGATCGGTCTCGGCTTGATGCTGCTCGCATTGCACATCCTCCTCGATACGCTCACGCCGGCCGAGAATGCGCCGGGGGTCAGGGCTCTGCTGTCGGCGATCACAGGAGAGCCCATTTTATGCGTCGCGATCGCGGCGCTCATGGCCTGGGCCGCCCATTCGAGCGCCGCTGCCGTGCTGTTCATCATGTCGCTCGCTTACTCGCATTTCATCGCGCCGGTTGCAGCGCTGGCGCTCGTGCTCGGCGCCAATCTCGGCACCGCCATTAATCCAATTCTTGAGAGCGGAAGCGCCGGCAATCCGGCGAGTCGCCGGCTTCCGGTCGGCAACATGATCAACCGCGTTATCGGCGTTGCGGTTGTTCTTCCATTCCTTCAGCCGATTGCCGATTTCATTCTCAAGCTTGATCCTGACCAGACCCGGATGGCGGCCAATTTCCACACGGCATTCAACGTTGGGACGGCGCTTCTGTTCGTCTTCATTCTCGATCAGCTCGCCGCCTTGTTGATCCGCGCGCTCCCGGACCGCAGCCAAAAGGCCGATCCTGCGCGTCCAATCTACCTGGACGAGAATGCGATCGGAACCCCGGCGCTGGCGTTGACCGCCGCGGCGCGAGAAACGCTCCACATGGGGGACATCGTCGAAACGATGCTGCGTGAGGCCATGACGGCGCTGATGACGAATGACCGCAAGCTCGTCGCGCAGATTTCGAAAATGGATAATGCGGTCGACCGGCTGCACGAAGCGATCAAACTCTATGTCACCAAAGTGACGCGGGAGAGCCTCGAGGAGCAGGACGGCCGTCGCGCCATGGAGATCATTGCGTTCGCCATAAACCTCGAACACATTGGCGACATCATTGATAAGAACCTGATGGAACTCGCCGGCAAGAAGATCAAACACCTCTACCAGTTCTCCAACGAGGGGGCGCGGGAATTGGAGGCGTTTCATCAGCGCGTGCTGAACAATCTGAGGCTGGCCTTCAGCGCGTTTATGTCAGGCGACGTAAGGACAGCGCGCACTTTGATCGAGGAGAAGACCGGGCTCCGCAACGCCGAGCTTGCTGCGTCCGAAAGCCATCTGCGCCGCCTGCGCGAAGGCCGTCCGGAGAGCATCGAGACGAGCTCGTTGCATCTCGACGTGCTGCGCGACCTTAAGCGGATCCACTCCCATATCTGCTCGGCGGCGTATCCGGTGCTCGAACAGGCGGGCGAGTTGCAGCCGACCCGGCTCAGGGAAAGCGAACCTTCGCTCCTATCGCCTCCTGAAGCGCCGGCCACGGACGTCACACTTTCGGAGCCGTGATGGCGTGTGTGAGGGGCGGCAAGCCGCGGGTCGTCATCGCGCTGCGCGTCCCTACAAGGCGCTTGTCATCAGGCGGCGCCGGCGGCGCGAATAGTCGGGAGCCTTTGTCGTGATCGTTTCAGTCTTCGCCGCCGTGCTCTTTGCGGCGGCCCTGCATGCGGGCTGGAACGCCATGCTCAAAGGCACGGCAGGCGACCGGCTGTGGACCATCACCATGATGTGCGTTGCGGTTACGCTTGTCGGCGCAGCGGCGACCCTATTTGTTCCGTGGCCCGCGGCAGCGAGCTGGCCCTATATCGTGGCGTCGGGCCTTCTTCATGTCGGATACAACCTGTTCCTGGTCCGCACCTATGGTTCCGGCGATTTCAGTGAAACCTATCCGATCGCGCGTGGTTCATCGCCGATGCTGGTCGCGATCGGCGCGGCGGTATTCGCGGGCGAGCGGCTCGATTGGCTGCCGGCGCTTGGCATCGTACTCGTGTGCGGCGGCATCATCTCCCTCGCGCACAGAGGGAAAGGTCTGCCGCTTGGCTCATTGCCGCCGGCCCTTGCCACCGGCGCGTTCATCGCCGCTTACAGCGTTGTGGATGGCATCGGGGTTCGGGCTGCGGGCGATACGCTCGCTTACGCGGCCTGGATGTCCGTTCTGTGGGGCGGACCGATGCCCGTTGTCTTTGTCCTGCTGCGCGGCGGCCTGCGGCGCGGGACAGCGGCGTTGCTCGCGGGCTCGGCGCAGCGTTTTGCCGCCGCAGCGCTGGGCGGATGGGTCTCTTTGATCGCCTATGCGATCGTGATCTGGGCGATGCATCACGGCCCGATGGGGCCGGTATCGGCATTGCGCGAAACCGGCGTGCTGTTCGCGGCGCTCCTTGGGCGCGTGGCGCTGAAGGAGCAGCTCGGCGTGCGCCGCATCGCGTCTTGTGTCGTGATCGCCTGCGGCGCCGCGTGCCTCGGAGGCGCGCGATGATCCCGCCCCCCAAGCCGGGCGCCGATATGCCGGGGATTGCGACGAGGCATGACTTGCTGCTGCTTTGGTTTTATCAATGGCCGCGTTGCTTGCAATATGCGAAGTCGCCGAAATGAGCTATAAATAGCCAAGTTGAAAGTGGACGCCGCCGGGCGGGACACGAGTGCCGTCATTTGCGAACAGGGGAGGGACCATGAATCGAGCGATGAAATTATTCACCGGCGCGGCCCTGGGGCTGGCGGGCGTTCTGGCGCCGGCGAGCGTGGCCTCTGCGCTGGCGCAAAGCAATGCACAAAATTTGCAGATTTACTGGATTGATGTCGAAGGCGGCGCGGCGACATTGATCGTATCGCCGTCGGGCGAGTCCCTGCTGCTCGACACCGGATTTCCGGACGCCGACCGGGACGCGAAACGAATCTACGCGGCGGCGCAAAAGGCCGGCCTGAAGCAGATCGACTATCTGGTCGTCAGTCATTGGCACCGCGACCATGAGGGCGGCCTTGCGGCGCTTGCGAAGATGATCCCGATCGGCAGGTTCTTCGATCATGGCGACGGCGTCGAGGCTGTCGATAAAGCGAGGCTCGACGACTACAAGGCCGTGGCCGGCAGCAAGCGCACGATCGTCAAGCCAGGCGACAAGATCCCCTTGAAGGGCGCCGACGTTCTGGTGGTTTCTTCCGAATTCACGCTCATCGACCATCCGGTCAACGGCGGCGGACCCAACCCGCTATGCGCCGACGCCGCCCAGATGGCGCCGGCCGCGCCCGAAAATCAGCGCATGGTCGGGGTGCTCGTCACGTTCGGCGCTTTCACGTTCCTCGACCTCGCCGATCTCGACTGGAACAAGGAGATGGAGCTTGGCTGTCCGATCAATAAAGTCGGCCGCGTAAGTCTCTATCAGACGAGCCGCCACGGCTCGTTCGACGGCGCCGGCGCACCGGCTTTTCTCGGCGCCATCAGCCCTCAGGTTATCGTGGTGAACAACGGCCCCCGCAAGGGACTGGGCCAATCCGACGACCGCGTGAAACCGCTGGAGATTCAAGGCAAGCCGGCCGCTCCTTACGAGAAAAACGCGTATCTCAGAATGGCGAAGCTGCCGGGAATCGAGGGCATCTGGCAGGGACACCTCTCCTTGCTGGACAAGGATCCGAGCCACAATACCTCGCCTGACATGATCGCGAACTTCGAGGAAACGGCCGAGTGCCAGGGCAACCTGATAACGGCGTCGGTCGCGCCGGAGGGCAAATTCACGCTCACCAATGGCCGCAACGGGTTCAGCAAGACCTACGTGGCGCGGCGGTAAGACATTCAGTTGTCGAGACGACGCCCATTTAAGGGATGGAGCGCCGGCCAAAGTCATGACGTTGAAGGGGGCGCGTCCTGAGCAGAGCCCTCCAACATTGCCCTTGCAGGGGCGGCCCTTAGGAGCAGTTCTCACACAGCCTCTTAGGGTCGCCCCTACAGAGTCGCAATTGCGCTCTCGTACGCCTCGCTCAATGTGAGCCATTGGTGTTCCGCCTCGGAAAGGCCACGGGCCGCGTCGGCGCGCTCCTTACCGAGCTTCGCGACCCGCGCGGGATCCCGATCGTAGAGAGTCTGATCGGCGAGCGCCGCGTCGATCTCGGCAAGCCTCTTGGTCAGCCGGGAAATGATCTTGTCGTATTCCTCGATGCGCCGCTTGAGCGGGGCAAGCTCGCTCCGCCTTTCAGCGGCGGCCCGGCGCAGCGCCGCGCGCGACGTGCGCGCCTCGCCGCCATTGCGCTCGCGGACCTCGGCCGGCGTCCCGTCAAGCGCGCCCGCAAGCACGAGCCGGCGGTAGTCGTCAAGATCGCCGTCGAAGGGATTGACCTCGCCGTTGGCGACAAGCCACAAGCGGTCGACGCAGGCCTCCAACAGAAAGCGGTCGTGCGAGACCAGAATCACGGCGCCGGAATAGTCGTTGATGGCCTCGATCAGCGCGGCGCGGCTGTCGATGTCGAGGTGGTTGGTCGGCTCGTCCAGCACGACAAGATGCGGCCCGTCGAAAGTCGCAAGCCCGATCAGCAGGCGCGCCTTCTCCCCGCCCGACAGGTTTGCCGCTTTGGTGTCGGCCATGACGGCCGAGAACCCGATCGCGCCCGCGCGCGCCCGCACCTTGGCCTCCGGCGCGTCCGGCATCAGCCGGCGCAGATGGTCATAGGCGCTCGCTTGCGGGTTGAGCTCGTCGAGCTGATGCTGGGCGAAATAGGCGGTCTTGAGCTTGTCGGCGCGCGTCATCCGCCCGGAGAAGGGCGCCAGGCGGCCGCAAAGGAGCTTGGCCAAAGTCGACTTGCCGTTGCCGTTAGCGCCGAGCAGGGCAATGCGATCGTCCGCATCGATGCGCAGCGTCAGCCGCCGCAGCACCGGGCGGCTGGGCTCATAACCGACCGCAACGTCGTCGAGCGCAATGATCGGCGGCGACAGCGGCTTTTCGGGTGAAGGGATCGCGATGGACGGCGTCTCGTCCGCGATGCGCACGTCGATGGGCTGCAATTTCGCCAACAGCTTGAGGCGCGATTGCGCCTGCCGCGCCTTGCTGGCCTTGGCGCGGAAGCGTTCCACGAACGCGGCGAGATGCTTGCGCTGAGCCTCCTGCTTGCGGGCGAGGCTCTGATCGAGCGCCAAGCGCTCATTGCGCTGGCGTTCGAAGGAGGTGTAGTTGCCGCGATAGAAGGTAAGCCTGGCGCGCTCGAGATGCAGGATCGAATCGACCGCGCTGTCGAGCAGATCGCGGTCGTGACTGATGATGATGACGGTGCGCGGGTAGCGGGTGATGTGGTCCTGCAGCCACAGAGCGCCTTCGAGGTCGAGATAGTTGGTCGGTTCGTCGAGCAGCAGCAGGTCCGGCTCGGCAAACAGGACCGCCGCCAGCGCGACCCGCATGCGCCAGCCGCCGGAGAACTCCGCGCATGGCCGCTGCTGATCCGCATGGGAAAAGCCAAGGCCGGCGAGAATGCCGGCGGCCCGCGCGGGCGCCGCGTGAGCGCCGATATCGGCAAGGCGCGATTGGATTTCGGCGATGCGGTGGGGATCGGTTGCGGTCTCAGCCTCCCGGAGCAGCGCCGTGCGCTCGGGTTGGCCCTCAAGCACGATGTCGATCAGCCGCTCCGGCCCGCTTGGGGCCTCCTGCGGCAGCCGGCCGATGGCGGCGCGCGCCGGGCGCACGAAGCTGCCGTGGTCGGCGGCAATCTCGCCCGCAATGGCGCGAAACAGCGTGGATTTTCCGGCGCCGTTGCGGCCGACCAGCCCGACGCGGGCGCCGTCCGGAATCTGCACGGTCGCACGCTCGATCAGCAGCCGCCCGGCCAGACGCAGTGAAACATCGTCAATCACCAGCATGGGGCTTAATGACCGCATCTCGCGGGCTCGTGCAAGCCCGGCACTTCCGCGCCTCCCTGATGAAACGGGGCGCCGCCGCGCCCGGATTTCGCTCCCGGTCAATCCGGGCAACGAGGCTACAAGCCTCCCTGCGTCAGCGCGGCTGTTGCCAATGCCGCCCTGGACAACGACAATTGCATGCAAAGCTGAGAGTAACGAATCGGAGAGACTATGTGCGTTGCCGGGTGTGAAGCGAAGGTCCGGGCAGCCTTGAGCCGGCGAGGCTTCTTCGCCGCCGCTGCCGCAACCGGATTAGCAGCGGCGGCGCCCGCACGCGCCGCAGAGCCGCGCAGCTTCACCAAAGTGGTGGATCTCACCCACACCATGTCGGCGGAATTTCCGACCTTCATGGGCAAGCCCGGCATCGAAATGGAACGCGAGTTCGACTTCAAGAAGGACCGTTTCAATCTGTTCTGGTGGCACATCGTCGAGCATGCCGGCACTCATCTCGACGCCCCACTCCATTTCTCCGAGACCGGGCTTTCGGCCGAGAAGCTGCCGGTCGAGCAGCTCGTCGTTCCGCTCGCGGTCGTCAATGTGGTTTACCAGGCCGAGCAGGAGGCTGACTATCAGTTGTCCCGCGAAGACTTGGCGAAATGGGAAGCCAAGCATGGCCGGCTGCCGGCCGGCTGCTGCGTCGCGATGCATTCGGGGTGGGGCGAGCTGGCGACCTCCGATCCGGCGATGTTTGCCGGGCGCGACGTCAACGGCACCTTTCATTTTCCGGGTTTCGCGCCTGCGGCGGCTTTATGGCTGCTGAAGGAGCGCCAGGTCGCCGGCATCGCGGTCGACACCATGTCGCTTGACCACGGAGCATCGCGCGACTTCAAGACCCATCAGTTGTGGCTGCCGTCAGGTCGCTGGGGCCTCGAAAATGTCGCCAATCTCGACAAGGTGCCGGAGGCGGGCGCGACCCTCGTCGTGGGCGCGCCGAAAGTGAAGGATGCGACCGGAGGCCTCGCCAGAGTGATTGCGCTGGTGTGAGCGCTCATCATCGACTGCCGGCGCCGACCGTTGACGGTCGTCCGGCAAGCTCCGCAAGCTTGGTCTTCATGGGATCGATGGTCGGCCTCAACACGTCGCCAACACCGGGCATCTCAAGGACTTTATCGGAAAGCCGGTCGATCGTCGGCATCGCCGGGGCCACCACCGCGGCAACGATTTTGCGCTGATCCGGCGTGAGCTGTCCGGCCAGGCTGCTCACTTTTTCGATCTGATTTTTGGCCGCCTCCAGCTTTGGAAGCGCCCCCTTGGCAGAGTCGACATCCGTGATGCTCTGAAGCGAGGCGCGCATGTCGGCGATGCTGTCCCCAAGCGTGTTCTTTACATCGACGCCGCCGACCACGACGTTCTGGCCCGGAGCGGTGGCCTCTGGAGCGGGCGCCTGCTGGGTCAGCCGCTCCTGCCGGTGCGGTGCGGGGCCGAATAGAAACTGAAGGAGGCCGCCGAGCACGAGCAGGGGTATCGCCCAATAGGCCCAATTCCATGCGCCTGATGTCGAGCCACGCGGGCCTCGGGCATTGGCGGTTCCCGTTGGGCGGGCAGCGTACTGCGCGAACTGCCCGGTCGCCGCCCGGCCCGCCTGGGCCGCAGCGCCTCTGACCGATTCGATCCCAGCGCTGAGGCCGCTGCTTTCGAGCACTTGGCCCATACCGGCCGGCAATGCCTGAGCGATCTCTTCCTTTTGCGACGCCAACAGGCTGGTGAGGCTGCCCACATCGACGCCTCGCGCTCCGATCTGTCTGCCGATAAGGCCCATAACCACCGGCGTCAGCATGCCGAGCAGTGAATTCGCCTTGTTTTGTCCGAGGCCTGAAAACCTCGCGACTGCGCCGGTCAGTGCAGCTTGATCATGGGTGCCGAGCAACGAGGTCAGCAGACTTGATCCTCTTTCAATAAAGGACGCTTGGTTGTTGCCGCCAATCATGCTGGCAAAGTTGTCCAGCACACCGGATTGCTGCTTGATCGTGTTAACGAGGCTCTGCGCGCCGCCCGACTTGTCAGCGAGTCCACCGAATGCGGCAAGCAGCGCCGGCACGGCCGCACCCACGCCGGACTGCGCATCGTTCCGATTGAGCCCAAGCGCCGTGGCGATCCGGGAGACGATGTCAGGCGTCAGGAACTGCATCACGTACGAGACGAGATTGGTAGCCATGGCGAGCTTCCTCGACTTTCAAGTCCGCGAGACTCAAACGCGCGTTGTCGGTTCGGGTTCCCACCGCTGCCCGGCCTGCGCATGGACCCGACGCTCGCGACAGTCCCCGGATCAAGTCCGGGGCTGGCGCGACACGGAACGCTGATTCGCTTCGCCGGAACGCGCTCTCGGAACTGGCCGCGGCAGGATTGCGAGTGGATGGAGCCGCGGCTTCTACGAGGCGGCCTGATTTTGCGGCGCGGTCAAATCGTCCGCTGAGGCCATGTCCTTGATGATCTGGTCGATGGCGGCGCGCCGCTCGTTCCAGGGGCAGTTAAAGAAGCTGTACAGATCCATGATATGCGGCGGACCGCCGTAGAATTTCTCGTACTGTGTGTGCCGGCCGGCAAATTCCGACCCCAGCAAATCCCACGCCATCTTGATGAATTTGTAGCGTTCATCCGCCGAAGCCGTCGGCAGGCCCCAGTATTTCTCGAAGGTACGCCGCGTTTGTGGATTGTCGAACACGGAGGTGTCGGCCGGCAGCAGAAACGGCCCGGCTCCCATCAGCGACCGCACTTCCTCCGCAACCTGCGCGTAGTTGCTGGCGCACCATTGCAGCGCGGCATAGAGAAACCTGCGATTGACGTGAACATGCCCGCTGGCGAGCGATTGGTGCTGATCAATCTGCGCCGCCATGAGGCCGAGCAATGACGCCTCCGCCGCCGCAAGCCTTCCGAGAGTCTGCTGGATGGCCGGAATATTGATGACCCCCGCCATGTCGCAGGCTCTGTGAGCGATCCCAACCATCAGCTTGAGCTTTTCGGCGAATCGCCAGTTGGATTGATGGTTGCCCATGACGTGGGCGGGCGTCTTGAAATACATATCGCGCATCAGCGGGATGTCGCGATGGCAGAACACCCGGCTCCACGGGACGCGCACATTGTCGAAGACCATGACGCCATCGCTCTCATCGAATTGCGATGAAAAGAAATGATCGATCTTGTTGGAGGCGCGGAGCTCGAAGGACTCCCGCACCCAGATCTCGACGCCCGGATGGTTGATGGGGATCGCGAAAGTGACCGCCTCCTGGATCTGATCCGGGCCAAGCGGGATCAGGCTGCCAATCCAGGCCTCATCAGAAAACACCGCCGATGTCCCCAACAGCTTCAAGCCGCTGACCACAATGCCATCGCTGTCCTCGCTCACCACGGCCAGCGCAGGACTGGCAGTGCCGGTGTCCCGGTACATCTTGGGATCGCGCGATCCTTGCGGCGTGAGGACGAGATAGCAGGCGAACAGGTCACGCGACTTCAAGTAATCAAAATAGTCGATGAGGTTCCGGCCAAACCCCTTTCTGTTGGCGTCGAATAACTCCGGCGCCATCGCCATGCCGCCGATGAAAGCCGGGACGTGATCGGGAGAGCGCCCAAGCAGGCCATACGACCATTCAGCCACACGCCGATGGCACTCCGCGCGCTGTTCGAGGTCTTTGCGGGTTCTGGGCAACAGGAACCAGGAGGTGAATTGTTCACCGCCTTCGGCGAACGACATTGCGCCGAGGTGTTCCGCTTCGCGCTTGCGATCATAGATGCGGGCGAACGAGCGCGCTGTGTTGCGGAAGGCGGGATGAACAGTGACATCAGCAACCCGTTCGCCGCCGTAATAGATCCGGCGGCCGTCGCGCAGGGCGGCGAGATACTCGGCACCGGTTCGCAGCATGGCGTGATCTTTGATGCGGGTGATGCGTGCCTTTATAAATTACATAACTTACCTATGAATTGCAATGCGCCGTGCGGGCGCATGGCCGTGAGCGTTGCCAGGTGTTGAGGCGTTGCCGGGTCAGCGTGTAGGGTGGGCCAAGGCGCGCTCCTGAGCTTGGCGAAGGATGCGCGCCGTGCCCACCTGCGCTTGGCCTTTCCAGGGTCGGTGGGCACGCTTCGCTCTGAGCTTGTCGAAGAGCGCCCACCCCACGGCGCGGCTCCACGCGACCGGACGCGCTTTAACACCCGTGGCGCCAAACCGATGACCACCCCGCTTCGGCCGTCTCATCGACGCAACCAGAAAAAGGCCGTCACGAAGAGAACGATCGCGGGGTTGGCGGAACTCAGCGACGCTGAGTTTCGCGAATTCATCGCGGAACTCTTCGCAGCAGCAGCCGGCATGCAGGCGCTCCGGCGCGCCATCGCCCGGTCAATCGGATTGAGTGGCGCGGAATTCGCCGTGCTGCTCGCGATCTGGCGTCTGGAGCGGCCTGGGCCGATCGGGATTAAGGGCCTTGCCGAACATCTGCACGTTTCCGGGCCTCACATAACGGACGAGGTCAACAGGCTGGTGCGGTTGCGGTACCTGGATAAATCGCCCGATCCCGCTGATCTGCGCGCACTAAGCCTGAAGCTCACCAAGCGCGGCTCGAATCTGCTGGCGTCTCTCGCCCCCACCTTGGACGAGATCAACGGCCTTCTCTTTGAAGGCATGACAGGCGAGGAGATGCGGGCGCAGAGAATCCTTTTCAGGCGTTTGATCGAGCGCAGCGCCGTGTGCATCAACAAGCTGCAAGCTCAGCCGAGTGAAGAATAACTGCGCGGCTTGCAGTCCCCTGCTTGCGGGGAGCGCTGGGGAGGGGCGACTTATGGCATGGGCTCGCCTCATGAGCCCCCTCCCTGCCCCCTAAAACGGGGGGAAGTTCGCTGCGCCGCCGCTCAAGAATTGAAGCGATTAATTCGCTGAAAGCCTTAGAGGGGGCTCCGACGACCTTAACGGTTGTCACGGTCGCCGCGGACCAAAGCGTGCGCTTCGGCCGGCGTTTGCAATCCAAGCTGGCGCACTTCGGCGAGGACTTGCGTCGCCGTCGCCGGCCGCGCCGCGAACGTCTCCCGCACCGCCGCCAGGACCTGCTCCATCGGGATGTCGCGCATGCAGCGGTGATGCCGCATCCGGCAGGTTGGCTTGTGGCAGGGGCGGCACGCCACCTTCGTCTTTGTCTCGATCACCGCGGCCAGCGGATTGAGCGGCGCCCAGTGCCACGGGCTGGTCGGCCCGAATATCCCGATCGAGGGCGTACCGATGGCCGCGGCAACGTGCAGCAGGCCGGAATCGTTCGATACCGCCACGGTCGCCGCTGCAAGCGCCAGGATTGCATTGCGCAAATCGGCGCCGGTCAGGTCGCGGGCGTGAGGCGCATGACCAATGATCTCAGCGGCGAGGGCCTTCTCATCGGGGCCGCCGACGACCCAGACCGCAAAGCCCAGTCCGGCAAGGCGCGCCGCAAGCGCCCCGTAAGACGGCCATCGCTTCGACGGCCCGACGGCGCCGGGGGCCAGCACCGCCACGGCCCGCCCGGTTTCGCCAAGATTCATCCGCGCGCGCCATTGCGGCAGGACCTCGCGCGGGACCGCGAGCTGCGGCGAGGGCAAGTTCTGCGGCGGCGCGGCATGCTTGGGCAGCGCCAGCGCGGCGCAGCGATCGACCAT
>JAJPKK010000315.1 GCA_021323775.1 Hyphomicrobiales bacterium | reverse complement strand
CTTCTGCACCCACTCAAGATTCAAAAGAGGCACAATTTTGGCCGGGCGCAGTCGCGAAAGATGAGTTCTGCCTTACAGCGGCAGGAGGCGCGGCATCCGCCGAAATCCGTCCTTATCGAATGCTGCGCGGTTCACGGGCAGGCGCCTGCGTCCCACCCGGAAAATGAGCCCGGAATCCGCTGCAACAGCCGGCGAGCAAGCGAACGGAGGCCGAGCCCGACACACCTTCGCTCGGGTCACCGGCGCAACTGCCGCCACTTCAGGAATTCCTGGTAGAGGGCAGGATCGACGTCCATCTGCTGGTCGGCGCCGCTTGCGACGCCCGTGGGCGTCAACGGCGGCCGGGCCGCTGGACCTGCCGTCACCGCGGCGGCGGCAGGGGCGCCGGAGGAGCGAGGCGCAGCCTGGAGGTGACTGTCGAGCCACGCCTGCGCTGCTTCGAACCGGGTCCAGCCCGGGAGGACGGCCGCGATGTTGACGTCGCGCCATTTCGGATGATGAGGAGGCCGCTGGAAGTCGCCGATCCTCGGAAAAAACGCCTCCACGAACCGCTGTACCCGCCTGTAGCGGTCGACATTGGTCTTTGGCCAGTTATAGGCGATCAGAACCGTGCCGACCGCGACCGTATCCACGTTCTCGCCGGGTGCGATCAGCTCCGGATAGTCCTCGTGCGCGAGGGTCGCCGGCAGGTAGTCGCCGATGAGTTGCCTGGGATATGACGGGATCGGAACAAAATGCAGCCCGTCACTGCGGCTCAGCTTCAGCATCGAGCTCACCGGCTTGCCGGCGATCAGCGCCGTCGCCGCGATCTCGCCGCTCCTCACCTTCTGGAGCGCCTCAAGCTGCGGCATGCTGACTTCTTCGACCTCGATGCCGAACGTGTTGAAGAGGTCGCGCATCGAGTAGCTGGTGCCGCTGCCCTTGGCGTCGAGGTTGACCTTGAGACCGCGCAGCTGCTCGATCGACGTGATGTTGGGCCTGGCGACGAGATGGACCTCTTCATCGAACAGCTTGGCGATGTAGACGATCTTGTTTTCGGTCTGCCCCATGCTTTCATTGGAGCGGCGGAAGTTGTTGAGGATGCTGGTCTGCGTCAGGCCGATGTCGACGCCGCGCAGGTAGCGCACGTCGCGGATGTTGCGCGGGCCGCCAATGCCGGCGATCGGCAGGATGCGCAGGCTGTCATCGTCGTTGAGCACCTCGGCGAGATCGTAGGCTATCTGGAGGTAGGTGTCGCCCGAATTGGGGCTGCCGGAGATGATGCCGATCGTATTCTCGTTGGGCTGCTCGTACCTGTGGATGCCGACGCCGACGAGATAATCGCCCATGCGCTCGATCCAGCTGGATATGTCGTCGACCGTATTGGTGACCGGATTGGGCCAGCGATAGTTGCTCCAGCCGTGATAGGGCGGGGTCGTGGCAATCCTGATCCATTCCCGTGTGATGAATTTCCCGTCCTGATCTTTCAGATCAATAAGATGCTTGCCTCTGACGGCTGGAAACAGGGCATCAGCCATATTCGTGCCGTCCGAGAGCCTGTACACCCAGGGATACAGGTCGCGGTCGACGAACGCCTTGTTGTTGATGGCCTTGAAAGTCGCATCAGGCCCGTCCTTCCTGAACTTTTCCTGCACACGCCGGGCCATCGCAGTAGCCTCGTCCCGGGTGCCGAACTCGACGGCGAATACGGACTGCAGGGACGTCGCGACGAACGAAGCCCCAAAAATCAAGGCAGGGAGAAGGACAGGGACAAGACGCATGGATCTTCCCTTGATCTTGACGGTCCAGGACTGGCGGTCCAAGGGACATCGACGAAAGCAGTTCTGAGAGCCAGCGAAAAGACCGGTTGCCCATTAAGCCGGCAATACGGCGCCAATTGGGTGCCAACGTGGTATTTATAGAACGCACTATCTCAAGGTGAAACGCAGAACCGCGTAATTTCGTGCGAATGCTAAACGCTCTTAAGGTCTTAATCCCTTCGAGATCAGGGCACGCGTTCAAACGTGCCGTGCGACAAACTCGCGAGGCTTCGCCTCAGACCGACGAGACGTGTGACGGCGGTGGCTCCGGCCGCCGGTACATGACGAGGATCTGGCGGAACCAGCCTCAATTGGGACCGATGAACGGTCTAAACGCCTACGAGAGGCAAACCTGCACGACCGGAGCCGGGGGGGATGATACCACATAGCGTTGCCGAGATCGTCAAGCGTCATATGAGGTTGACGGTCGAGGGAATCGACCGGATGTACCTGAATGTCTATGTGCCGGGCTTACAAGGAGAACACGCCGGTGTTCCGCACCGAGCGGCGGCGCAATCCGAAAACCGGGCGGACCTACCCGTGGATCGTGCGGCGCAGGCAATAGTGAACAACTACTATATCTACGCTGTCGGCCGCGACTTCGGGCCGTTCTTCCTCAAGTTCTGCAGCTACTTTCCGTTCAATGCCAAGCTGTGCCTGAACGGCCATGAATACGCCAAGCGCCAGCTTGCGCAGGAAGGCATCGACTTCGAAGCGCTCGACAACGGCATTCTGAGTTGCGTCAGGCCCAAGCGTCTGCAGGCGATCTGCGATGGCCTCTCCGCCGAAAAGATCGATGCCTTGCTGCGCAAATGGCTGCGGCTGTTGCCGCATCCCTTCACGACGGCCGACCGCAAGGCCGGCTATCGCTATGACATCTCCATCCTGCAGGCGGAGTTCTCGACCACGCAGGTGCTCGACCGCCCCGTGCACGGCCGCGTGTTCTTTGAACAGGTGATCCGCGAGAACCTCGATCTCGGCCGGCCCGAAGAGATCAAGCTCATCTTCGATCGCAGGATGCCGCGCAAACGCCGCACCCGGGACCGGTTTTGCACCCGCGTCGTCACCTGCGACGTGACCCTGTCCCTGAACATCCATTACAAGAACTCGCGCATCAAGCAGTATCACAAGGAAAACCGGGCCCTGCGCACCGAGACCACGATCAACAACACTTATGACTTCGGGATCGGCAAGCGTCTTCATAATCTTCCCAAGTTGCGCGAGATTGGCTTTGCGGGCAATCGCAGGCTCCTCGAAACCGAACGCCTGAGCCACGACTGCATCCTCAGCGAGGACACCTTCCAGGCCGTCAACCGGCCGGTTGCCGCCGGCCGGCAGCGAGCCTCGGGGCTGCATTTTGCTGACATGCGCGTCCATGCGCTGTTGCACGCTCTCATCCTGTTCCGGCAGCTCCCCGAAGGCTTCCGGGCGGCCGACATGCGCCGGCACCTGGCGGCGTTGTCGGGGAACCACCCGGACTCGATCTCCCAGGGCGCAATCACCTATCAATTACGCCGGCTGCGCCTGCACGGTTTGATCGAGCGCGTCCCCAAGAGCTTCCGTTATGAGCGTGGCCACGGAATGTGAGGGCGGAATAAGCATTCCCCGGCCTCAGTATTTGATGGCGGTGATATCGGCGCCCTCACGGATCGTGAACTGGGCAGCGTGATCAGGCGGCGGGCGGCGGGTCGAGTTTGGCGACCAGCTTGATGAATGCGTCCTCGAACGCGTCGTCGTAGTCGTCGGGGTGGTGGCGAATGAAGGCGATGACTTTGCGGTAGCAGTCGGCGGCCTGGTGGTTCTCGCCTCTGGCCTCGTAGACCATGCCGAGGCGGTCCCAGCCATCATGCACATCAGGGAAGCGCACCAGGAGGTCGCGGGCGGCCTGCTCGGCGTGGTCGAGCTTTCCGGCATGAATGAGTTCGACCACGGCGTTGGAGGCGGCGGTCAGCGGATCGTCATCAAGCTCCGCGATGCCGGCAAGCCTGGCGGCGATTGCGGCTT
>JAJPKK010000335.1 GCA_021323775.1 Hyphomicrobiales bacterium | reverse complement strand
CGGCGGTGCGAATTGACAGGTAAGACCGCCCAGGTTGGCCACAAGGTCAGCCACTCGAACATCAAATCCAAGCGGCGCTTCTTGCCGAACCTCATAAACGTTACGATGATTTCCGATGCGCTCGGCCGCTCGGTGCGGCTTCGCGTTTCTGCCAATGCGCTCCGCAGCGTTGATCACCGCGGCGGGCTCGATGCTTTTCTAAACAAGGCGCGCGACGCCGAGCTGTCCCCGCGGGCGCTCGAACTCAAGCGGCAAATCGCCAAGAAGCTTGCGCCGGCGAGCTGACCAAGTAAAGGGCCGCCACAAGGTCGTTGTCCAAAGGGTCGCCCCTGCCGAATTCCGCTATTCGTAGACAAGCTTGAACTGCAGCAGAACGGTCCGCTGCAGAATCGAAAAATTGTCATCGGAAATCAGCGTCAGGATGGTGTCGCCGTTCGAGGCTAAATGGACGCTGAGCCCTTCCATGTTGTCGATCTGGTAAGTGAGGTCGGCAAAAAGCAGGTCGGCTCCGTCGACCAGCGCACCCGGGGCGATGTCCGAAATCGCAATCCGGCGCAGCCGCATGGCAATGCCGGTCCACCAGCTAAACCGGCGTTCCAAAAGCAGCACATCGCCGGACGGAAGCGTGGCGCTGTCGCTGATGTCGAAATCATCGCGGCGTTTAACGGAGAATTGTCCGGGCGCCGTCCCGCCGACAAGAAAGGCCTTGAGGTTGCCGTCGGCGTCGAGGCCACGTTCGGAGAAGCCGATCAAGGCGCCGCCGAGCCTGCCGCTGCGCGGCGCGAACGTAAGCGCCTCGAGACCTTTGTTTGAAGGCAGATGCGAGACGCCCGGCGGAGCCGAGACAGCCTCGGCGCGAGCGAGCAGACCCTGCCGCGCAAAATCGAAACGCACGATGCGATTGACGCGCTCGATGCCGACATAGAGCCACCCGTCTCGTTCGGCGAGGGACTCGGTGTCGTACCATCCGCGCGCCGCGAGCGTGCGGCCGTCGGGGCCTAGCATCGGCGCCATCTCGGCCTCGGCAATGCCGACCGGGCGAGCGCCCTCGTGGACGATGCGGCCGGTGAGCCACCATCCTTTGTCGGTAAGAGAAACGAAATGCTCCCCGTCGGGCGCAACGCGGATTGCTGAAAATCCTCCGAATTCGCGATGGGAAGATTTCAATTCAAGCCCGCCAAGATATTCCACCATGCCAAAGCGGCGTTGGTCTGGCGCACGGACGCTGAATGCCGCGATCGGTTTTGCCTCGACCGTAATGCCGGTCGGTGGATCGACGCCGCTGCGCTGGGCCTCGGCCGGCATCGCCATCGCGGCAGCCGCACACGCAACCATCGCCATCGCCAAGCGCCTGCTCGGTGAGACGGGGCGATAAGGCTCGCTGACCCGCCGCCTCCCTACCCTCCCCCACGCCCCGCAAGCGGGGGAGGGCAGGATGGAGAAAATGGGAGGGCAGGCAGAGGAGGGCGACTGGGACCTGACTGCCTCGGGCAATTTCCCGCTCACGCGTGCAATCGGCGGCGTGGCCGCGCCCCCACCCTGCCCTTCCGGGCACGCGGGGAAGGGTACGATTGGGGCTTCGGCTTTTCGTCAAATAGTTCGGCGAGCTTTTCAATCATCGCGCCGCCGAGTTCTTCCGCATCGACGATCGTGACCGCACGCCGATAGTAGCGTGTCACGTCATGACCGATACCGATGGCGATCAGCTCCACCGGAGAGCGCTGCTCGATGTCTTCGATCACCCAGCGCAGATGGCGTTCCAGGTAGTTGCCGGCATTGACCGAAAGCGTGGAATCATCGACCGGCGCGCCGTCCGAGATCATCATCAGAATCCTGCGCTGTTCGGCACGCGCCAGCAGGCGCTTGTGAGCCCAATCCAGCGCTTCGCCGTCGATATTCTCCTTGAGCAACCCCTCGCGCATCATCAGCCCGAGGTTGCGCCGCGCCCGCCGCCAGGGCGCGTCGGCGGATTTGTAAATGATGTGGCGCAGGTCGTTGAGGCGGCCCGGATTGGGGGGCTTGTTTGACGCGAGCCAGGCCTCGCGCGATTGGCCGCCCTTCCAGGCGCGAGTAGTGAAGCCGAGAATTTCGACCTTGACGCCGCAGCGCTCGAGCGTGCGCGCCAGAATATCGGCGCAGGTCGCCGCTACGGTAATCGGGCGGCCGCGCATCGAGCCGGAATTGTCGAGCAGCAGCGTGACCACGGTGTCGCGGAAGTTGGTATCCTTCTCGCGCTTGAACGACAGCGGGTGCATGGGGTCAATGATGACGCGAGAAAGCCGCGCCGGATCTAGCAGCCCCTCCTCCAGGTCGAATTCCCACGAGCGGTTTTGCTGCGCCATCAAACGGCGCTGCAGCCGGTTGGCGAGCCGCGCCACCACGCCTTGCAGGTGGGCGAGCTGCTTGTCGAGATATCCGCGCAGGCGGTCGAGTTCCTCGGGCTCGCACAGGTCTTCGGCGGCAATGATTTCGTCGAACCTGGTGACGAAAGGCTTGTAGTCGGGACTGCGCGGTTCGTTCTTGCCCCCTTGGCTCGGCCGCCACGGCTCGGCCGCGCTCTCCGAATCGCCCATTTCGGAATCGTCCGGCATATCAGCGGTCGGCGCGTCGGTGGCCTCAGCGGCGCTGTCGGGCAGATCCTCGGTTGCCGCCTCCGCCTCCTCGAGGCTCATGCGCTGGCTGTCTTCGGACTCAGAGGAATCGCCCTCCTCGCCCTTCTCCTCCTGACGTCCGTCCTCGCCGTTCTCGTCGCTCTCGTCCTCGTCGTCTTCGTTGCTGCGGTCGTCGCCCATGTCGAGCGAATCGAGAAGATCGTGGACCGCATCTCCGAATCTGCGCTGGTCCTCGATCATGTCCTCGAGGCGGTCGAGGTCGCGGCCAGCACGCCCCTCGATCCAGCTCCGCCACAACTCGACGATACGCCGCGCCGCGGGCGGAGGCGCCTGACCCGTGAGGCGCTCGCGCACCAGCATGGCAAGCGCCTCTTCGATCGGCGCATCGGCCCGATCAGTGATCTCGTCGAATTTGCCGCGATGGAACTTATCGTCGAGCATCGCTGCAAGATTTTTGGCGACGCCTTGCATGCGTCGCGCCCCGATCGCCTCGACCCGGGCCTGTTCGACCGCTTCGAAAACGGCGCGCCCTTGCTGGCTTGCTGGCAGCAGGCGGCGGTGGATCGCGTCGTCATGACACGCCATCCGCAATGCGATTGCATCCGCATGACCGCGTACGATCGCAGCGTCGCCGGCCGTCAGCTTGCGCGGCGGCTCCGGCAGGCGCGCCTTGCCCGCTCCGATGCCGGGCCGCTCGGCCGCGAACGAAACCTCAAGCTCCGGCCGCCGCGCGATCGCTCGCAGGCACCCGGTCACGGCGCGCTTGAACGGCTCATTCGGGGCCTCCTTGGCCAGGTTCTTGGGTTTGATGTTCGAGGACATGGATACAGGCGGCTCTATTTTCCTATCGGTAGAGCTTATGTTGCAATTCCGCCAGAGGACAACGCGATCGCCGAGCCCGAGAACCACACCTTGCGCTTACTCCCAGAAATCCACGCCGCCATCGGGGCGATGGACAACCAGATCGACCGAAACCAGGAGGAGCTCGAGAAGCGCATTGACAGTCTCCGACAAGACATGCTGGGCGAGAGCGTTCCCAGCCGGTATGCCACTGCCGAGTTCGACGAGCGGTTTTCCGCCCTCGAATGGCGTGTGTCGGCGCTCGAAAGCCGCGGCTGATTTTGGCGGCGGTCTCAAAGGCAGCCCCTCAGCTCAGCGCCACATTAACGGACGATTCCGGCAATTCCTGACCAAAGCAGCGCTGGTAGAACTCGGCGACCAGGGGACGCTCGAGCTCGTCGCATTTGTTGAGGAATGTCAGCCGGAACGCAAAGCCGACATCCTTGAAGATGTCGGCGTTCTCTGCCCAGGTGATGACTGTGCGCGGGCTCATCACGGTCGAGATGTCGCCGTTCATGAAAGCATTGCGGGTGAGGTCGGCGACGCGCACCATTTTGTTGACGATGTCGCGGCCCGCATCAGTGCGATAGTGCCTCGCCTTGGCGAGGACGATCTCGACCTCGTTGTCGTGGGGCAGATAATTCAGGTTTGTGACGATCGACCACCGATCCATCTGGGCCTGGTTGATCTGCTGGGTGCCGTGATAGAGCCCGGAGGTGTCACCGAGGCCCACTGTATTGGCGGTCGCGAACAGCCGGAACGCCGGATGCGGCTTGATGACCCGGCTCTGGTCGAGCAATGTCAGCCGCCCTGAGGATTCCAGCACGCGCTGGATCACGAACATGACGTCAGGGCGGCCGGCATCATATTCGTCGAACACCAGCGCGACATTGTGCTGATACGCCCACGGCAGAATTCCGTCGCGGAATTCCGTCACCTGCTGGCCTTCGCGGATCACGATTGCGTCTTTGCCAATGAGGTCGATACGGCTGATGTGACTGTCGAGATTGACGCGCACGCACGGCCAGTTGAGCCGGGCCGCCACCTGCTCGATATGAGTCGATTTTCCTGTGCCGTGATATCCGGTCACAATGACGCGGCGATTGCGGGCAAACCCGGCGAGGATTGCGAGCGTGGTGGGGCGATCGAACCGATAATCCGAATCGATATCCGGCACATGCTCGTCCGGCTCCGCATACGCAGGCACTTCCATGTCGGTATCGAATCCGAACATTTGCCGGACGGACACCTTTATGTCGGGCAGCGGCGCGGCGAGTTCGGTTGCGGCAATCATCGGTCCTCCGTGTGTGAGGCCTGCGATCCTTAAGGCGACTGCTCAAGAATCGGCCGGCGCAGGGCGCATGTCCCAGGTACAAACGCCCGAAATCCACTAAATCGCGAGTTTGGGCACCCGACACACGGAATCGGCGAGGCGCGGGCGGGTCGCAGCCGGCGGATCGCATGTCGCTATCAATTTAACAGAAAGCCGCCGCCGGGCGAAAGCCATGATCGCAGGTTCGCAGGTTCAGGCAGAGTCGCCGAATCGAACCTCTTCAAGGCGATGCCGCGAACCCCGACGTTCTACCCATATATTGGGTCCTCAGCCTGAAACGCAATGAGTTCTTGTACGACCGAATCGCGGCTCCCGTTCCCCGCAGCCATGCGACCTGCAATGAGCTCCCTGGCCCGCCCGCCCCTCACAAGCGGGGAGGACGCAATAGCGAAGCGGAGGGGGCATTCAGCAGGATCCGGTCTTCTTGAGATAATTATAGGCCTCGATGATCTCTCGCAGCTTGTCTTCCGACGTGCGATCGCCGCCGTTGACATCAGGATGATGGCGCTTCACCAATTCTTTGAACCGCGCCTTAATTTCAGGTCCGGACGCGCTGTCCTCTAACCCGAGTGCATAGAGCGCCTTGCGCTCGGCATTGCGCACGGTTCGCCGCTCCGCCTCGGCGCGAGATTGGGCCGCACCGCCGGGCGGGGCGCCGAACTCCCGCAGGAGGTCGAATGGATCGGCCGCGCCAAGGCTTGCGTCGAAGAACCGCCCGACCCTTCCCTTTGCGCGTTTGTTGCCGCCGATCGTTCCCATCCGCCAGGTCGGAAGGTGCCCGGTGAGCGCGTCCTTTTGAAACCGTGCGACCGCATCATCGCTCATCCCGGCGAAGAAATTGTAGGACTGGTTGTATTCACGGACATGATGAAGGCAGAAACGCCAGTATTCCTGCTCGCGATTGCGACCTTTCGGAGCGCGGTAGCTCGCCCGCTCGGTGCAATTCGGCCAGTCGCAGCACGGGCGTTCCGCCTGCACCCTGCGATCCTCGCTGGGCTTGACCCGGATGCGATCATATATGGGCGAGTCGAACTTCATTGCTTATTATGCGGAGGATTCAGGGCATTGCGCAAGCTTGACAGATTTGATGGAACATGCTTCGCCTCGACGCCGAGGATATCGACCGACGTGCAGACTTATAACTCAGCGCTGTCGACGCCTTGAGCCCGGGCTGCCGATGCGTGTGCAGGAAGCCATTTCAAGGAAGCTGACCGAGACCTTCGCGCCGCGGCGCTTGAAGGTGCTCGATGAATCCCACCAACATGAAGGCCACGCCGGACATCGACCCGGCGGTGAGACACATTTCAGAATATACATCGTAGCTGACGCGTTCCGGGGGAAGAGCCGGATCGCTCGTCATCGCATGATCAACGAGACTCTCGCTCACGAACTCAAATCGGGCGTCCATGCGCTTGCCATACACGCTGCCGCGCCGGAGGAGGGCCTGTCAGTCTAAGGTTCCATCCTGCTTTCGCCAGCCGCCGAACAGCCACGTCCCATAAACACCGGCCAATACGCATGCGAGCCCGAACCAGGTCAGGGCGTAGCCGAAGTGATTATTCGGCAGAGTCGGACGCAGGCGGCCGACACGCGGCAGGCCGCCGGGCGGATCAGGGCTTTCCAGTTCGACATAGAAGGGCGCGACACTGACTCCCTTGGCCGCGGCCATCGCGTTGGAATCTCGTGAGAACCAGATGTTGCGATTCGGGTCGGGGGCGGGCGTGAACAGGCCGGGCGGTTCCGGCCAGCGCAGCACGCCAACCATGTTGATCGGACCCGCAACCTCGCCGTCCGCGCGAGTCGCCGGGTTCTGCTTGCCGTCCGGCACAAAGCCGCGATTGACCATCACCACGGCGTCGCCGGTGAGTTTGGCCGGGGTAAATACCCAGTAACCCGGGCCCTGCGTCCCCTCACGCAAGCTCGATCCGCTGGTGTAGACGAGGGCCTCCCGGTCGCTGAGCAACTCTGCCGTCATGGCGACGCGCAGGAACTCATCCTCCGCCGCCGTGAGCCGGGGCCATGTCGAGGGCGCTGGAAGTGTAATTGGGGGCGCCGATAGCCGCTCCTCAACCGTCGCAATCAGCCCCTCCTTCCACGCCTTGCGATCCAGTTGCCAGAAACCTAGCGAAAGGAGGACGGCAAATGCTGCTGCGGCGGCGAGGCTCGGGACCAGCACGCCACGCCGCAGGCGGCGCCATCCACCGTCACGCGCCCGATTTGCGTTCAAGTCGGCCCTCCGCGGCCTTGTGGTGGTACTGCAGGGCGATCAGCAGGCCCTTCATGGGGCGCAGCGGCCCCAGTGTGGTAAGCAGAACCAGTGGTCCCCATAATGCGGCATGGAGCCAAAACGGCGGCTGATAAAGGACCTCCACGATCAGGGCGCTGGCGATGACGACGAAGCCCGAGAAGAAGATGACGAACACTGCCGGCCCATCCCCGGCGTCGGTAAACGCATAGTCAAGCCCGCACACCTCGCAATGAGCCGGAAGCCTGAGAAACCCGCGGAACAGCTTGCCCTGGCCGCAGCGCGGGCACCGGCACATTAAGCCGGCAAAGAGCGGTGACACTGGCGGATGGGAGCGCTGGTCCGGCATGATGTTCCTCGCGAAAGCAGAAAGGGGCGGCCTCGGCCGCCCAAAAAGCGTGGCCCAAGTGGCCCAAAAGGGCGCGCGCCGGATAGCGTCCTGCATAGAGCCGAAAAGCCCGCAGGATGGATTGAACGGAACCTATCCTTCGCGGCGCCGCGTTCTGAGCATCTCAGATCGGTTTCGATTTGCTCAACCCATCCTACGGGATACCCGGGCTCAATGTCCGGCGGCGTGCGATGCGCCTGAACCCCAAACATATATGCAGGCGAAAAGGAACAGCCACACGACGTCGACGAAATGCCAGTACCAAGCGGCGAATTCGAACCCGAGATGCTGCTTGGGCGAGAACTGACCGGCCAACGCGCGAATGAGGCACACGGTCAGGAAGATCGACCCGATGATCACGTGGGCGCCATGGAACCCGGTCGCCATGAAGAAGGTAGCGCCGTAGATATGGCCCGCATAATGAAACGGCGCGTGCATGTATTCGTAGGCTTGAATGCAGGTGAACGAAACGCCGAGCGCGATCGTAAGAACAAGGCCCCATTTGAGGCCGTCACGATCGTCGTGGAGCAATGCGTGGTGCGCCCAGGTGACCGTGGTGCCGGAAGTCAGCAGGATCAACGTATAGAGCAGGGGCAGGTGCCAGGGGTTGAAGGTCTCGATTCCTTTTGGCGGCCACACGTGGCCGATGAAATCGGCGCGCATGACCTGGTGGATATCGGTCGGAAACAGCGCGGTTGAGAAATAGGCCCAGAACCATGCGACGAAGAACATCACTTCGGAGGCGATGAACAGAATCATGCCGTAGCGGTGGGAAATCTGCACCACGCGCGTGTGAAAGCCGAGGTGCTCCGCCTCGTTTATGACATCGCGCCACCATCCGAGCATTGTGTAGAGCACCCCGATGGCGCCGACGCCGAATAAGTACGGCGCAGCTGCAAAGGAGTGGTGCATCCAGGTGATGAGGCCGACCGCAAGAATGAAGGCCGAAACCGAGCCGACTGCCGGCCAGGGGCTCGGATCCACCAGATGGTAGTCGTGCTGAGGTTTCGCGTGGGCGTCGGCCATTTCCGTCTCCGTGTTGTACTCCGGCGCAGCGCAGCGCCCGTGTTGTTCCCTTGGTTTAGATTTTCTTCCGCTCAGCGCCCGCCGGGCCTGCGCCGTTCGCCCCCACCTTACCCTCCCCCGCCTGCGGGCGAAGGTAGGGTGGAGGCGAACGCAGCGGAAAGAACGTGTAGGACAGCGTAATGGTGTTAAGGTCATCCTGCTCGGAATCCTGCGCCAGGGCCGGATCGACATAGAACACGACCGCCATGTCGCGCTTCTCGCGAGGCGCAAGATGCTGCTCGGTAAAGCAGAAGCAGTTGATCTTGATGAAATAGGCGCCCGTTGTCGGCGGCGTCACGTTATAGGCGGCCTGCCCGCCGGTTTCGCGCTCTGACAGATTGATCACCTTGTAGAAGACCGTGACCACCTCGCCGAGCCTCACGTCGATCGAGGTGCGCTCCGGCTCGAACCGCCACGGCAACCCCGCGCCGACATTGGCGTCGAATCGCACCGTGATCTTGCGATCCGATATCTGCGTCGGGGCGACGCTGGCGACCTGCGGAACGCCCCCGAAGCCCGTCGTCCTGCAGAACCAGCTATAGAGCGGCACAGCCGCATAGGCCATGCCGACCATGAATGCCACAAACACCCCGCACGCCGCCGCGATCATGACGTCGGACGTTGCACGACGGAGGACAGGTGACGGACGACGGATTGCGCCGTCGTTGACAGGTGCGTTGCCGGTCGTCTTTTGTCCCATATCGGTCACGTTCTGTCGTCCATCATCTGTCGTCCGTCAATCCGTCACATCGGCCGCTGCAGCACGCCCGGGCCGAGCTTGACGATGGTGACCACGTAGAACAGAAGCACAAGCGCCCCGAGTGCAAGCGCGATGGCAACCGACCTGGCGCGGCGCCGACGCTTCTGCTCATCCGTAAGGACGATGCCGTTCTCAATGCCGTCAGGGTTCATGCGGGCGCCTCACAGCACTCACAGCAGGATGCGGCCGGGTGCCCCCAGCCAGTCATCAAGCAAAAGTACAGCGAACAGGACGAACAGATACATGATCGAAACGCCAAACATCCGTTTCGCTGCATGCACGCCCTCCTTCTGGTCGCCGAGGGCTACGATGCGGAAAGCGAGCCCGATCATGGCGGCGCCCGCCACGAGCGCGATCGCACCGTAAGGCAGGCCGGAATAGCCGAAGAGCCAGGGCGACGCGCCAATGGGCGCCAGCACAATCGAATACAACAAAATCTGCCGCCGCGTCTCCGCATGGCCGGCGACCACCGGGAGCATCGGAATCCCTGCGCGGGCATACTCCTCGGCGCGCCACAGCGAGAGCGCCCAGAAATGAGGCGGCGTCCAGAAGAATATGATCAGGAAGAGGAGCACGGATTCGACACCGATGGTGCCGGTCGCGGCGGCCCAGCCGATCATTGGCGGGAACGCGCCGGCAGCGCCGCCGATCACAATGTTCTGCGGCGTCGTACGCTTTAGCCGCATGGTATAAACGACAACATAGAAGAAGATCGTGAAGGCCAGGAGCGAGGCGGCAAGCCAGTTGGCGACAAGCCCCAGCACCGCAATCGAGCCGATCGCGAGCGTCACGCCGAAGGCCAGCGCCTCGGAAGGCATGACCTGGCCCGCTGGTATCGGCCGCCGCGAGGTCCGCCGCATGACGGCATCGACGTCGGCGTCGTACCACATATTGAGAGCGCCGGCCGCACCGGCGCCGACCGTGATGCACAGGAGCGCCGCGAAGCCGAGCACCGGATGGAGGTGCACAGGCGTCACCATCATGCCGACCAATGCGGTGAACACCACGAGAGACATAACTCGTGGCTTCATCAGCGCGAGGTAGTCCCCGACCGACGCTTCACTGACGGCAAAGCCTACGGACTTGGGATCGTGATCAACGGCAGCAATGTCTGTCATGCGATGTCTGTTCTATGGCCCCCGCGGCGCGATGCTCTTCCTGCTCTCCTTGCTCAGCGTGCTCCGCCGGTGCCGACCGTGGGGCGGCTCCGGGCCGCACCCACTAGCTCCTTCGTACCCTCCAGGCTGCCAGGAATGCAGGGCGACGGGTGTGTCTCACCTGATCAGGGGCAGCACCTCGTATTGGTGGAACGGCGGCGGCGATGGCAGCGTCCATTCGAGAGTGGTCGCGCCCGCGCCCCACGGATTGCTGGCTGCCTTCTCTTTGCGCATAAAGGCGCGCACCATTCCATAGAAGAAGATCAGCACGCCAATGCCCGAGATGTACGATCCGATCGACGATACCAGGTTCCAGCCATGGTAGGCGTCGGGATAGTCAACATAACGCCGCGGCATGCCGGCAAGGCCGAGGAAGTGCTGCGGGAAGAACACCAGGTTCACGCCCACGAATGTGACCCAGAAGTGCAGCCTGCCGATCCAGTCCTCGTACATATAGCCGGTGATCTTTGGGAACCAGTAATACCAGCCAGCGAAGATCGTGAAGACAGCGCCAAGCGACAGCACATAGTGGAAGTGCGCCACAACGTAGTAAGTGTCTTGCAGCAAGCGGTCGATCGCGGCGTTCGCCAGTACGACGCCGGTGACGCCGCCGATGGTGAACAGGAAGATGAACCCGATCGCCCATAGCATGGGCGTCTTGAACTCGATGGAACCGCCCCACATCGTTGCGATCCACGAGAATATCTTCACGCCGGTCGGCACCGCGATCACCATGGTGGCGGCCATGAAATACGCCTGCGCGCCCGCGGACATTCCGACCGTGTACATATGGTGCGCCCACACGACGAACCCGATCACGCCGATTGCCACCATGGCATAGGCCATGCCGAGATAGCCGAACACCGGCTTTTTGCTGAAGGTGGCGACGATCTGGCTGATCATGCCGAAGCCCGGCAGAATGAGGATGTAGACCTCGGGGTGGCCGAAGAACCAGAACAGGTGCTGGAACAGCAGCGGATCGCCGCCATAGTTGGGGTCGAAGAACGCGGTGCCGAAATTGCGGTCTGTCAGCAGCATGGTGATGGCGCCGGCCAGGACCGGCATCGCGAGCAGCAACAAGAACACCGTCACCAGGATCGACCATACGAACAGCGGCATTTTATGCAGTGTCATGCCCGGCGCTCGCATGTTGAAGATCGTGGTGATGAAGTTGATGGCGCCAAGAATTGATGAAGCGCCGGCGAGGTGGAGCGACAGAATGGCAAAATCGACCGCGGGCCCCGGATGACCCGTGATGGACGATAACGGTGCATAGATGGTCCATCCGGCCCCAACTCCGTTCGAGCCGGACGCACCTTCGACGAATGTCGAGGTGATCAGCAGCGCAAACGAGGCTGGGAGAAGCCAGAACGAGATGTTGTTCATGCGCGGGAAGGCCATGTCGGGCGCGCCGATCATCAGCGGCACGATCCAGTTGCCGAACCCGCCGATCATCGCCGGCATCACCATGAAGAAGAT
>JAJPKK010000224.1 GCA_021323775.1 Hyphomicrobiales bacterium | reverse complement strand
GACGGGCACACGCGATCACTCGCGGCCTTGATCGCTTGGATGCTCTTTGTCGCGGGCGGCGGCAGCCGGTCAAGGGTCTCGACCGCTTAAGCGGCGATTGGCGCGCGTTCAATCGCGCGCCAATCGCCCTTGACCGGCTGCCGCCGCCCGCGACAAAGAGCATCCAAGCGATCAAGGCCGTTTGAAAGGCCGCGACCCCGCCTCGGGCTGCTTCACCCGCTCACGATTCAAAAGAAGCATCCAGTGCGATATTCGCCTGCGATGCCATCCAAACAAATTATTTAACCAATCCTCCCTAGCGGCGTCTTGGCGAAGCCCGCCTCGAGGAGGGTCGATTTTTTTGCTTGATCGCTTGATCTGCGGTTTCAATGTCTCTTGACTTTCAGAACAAACAATGAACAATATTCCCTATTCGTTCTGAGAGGGAAGGCGACATGATTCGCACCATCATGGAAGAAGCCGCTGTACTTGTGTCGATTGCTCTATTCATCGGCATGATCGCGATCTGGGCCGAGGCACTGTCGTCGGGACTGTGACCGCTCAAATCGATCCGGGATCGCGGGCTTCGGACGAAGCTGTGCATTGCGCGGACCAAGACGCGGCGACAGTGGACAGGCCGCAAACCCTCGCGATCATAGCGTCCTTCGAATCGAAACGCGGCGCCTCTTGGGCGCCGATCCTCCGGCGCATCACTTTTCTGCGAAACGAGCATGCCCATGGCGCTAGGCTTCGTCCATCTTCACCTTCATTCCGCCTATTCCCTGCTGGAAGGCGCCCTGCCGATCGCGCGGCTCGCGGAACTGGCCAAGGCCGACCGCCAGGCGGCCGTTGCGCTCACCGACACCAACAACATGTTCGGCGCGCTGGAATTTTCCGACAAGATGGCGGCAGCCGGCATTCAGCCGATTATCGGCTGTACGCTGTCGGTCGATTGCGGCGACCAGGAGCGTCAGCCGCGCCCATCCGGCCCGGGGGGCGCTGCGCAGCCGTTGCCGCGGCTGGTCTTGCTCGCCGCAACCGAAGCCGGCTACCGAAACCTCCTTCGTCTCAATTCACGGACGTACCTGGGCCACCCCGGCACCGAGTTGCCTCACGTCAAGCTCGAATGGCTCGACGGCCACGCCGACGGTCTGATCGCGTTGACGGGAGGCCCGGACGGCGTGCTCGACCGCGCCTTCGTGTCTGGCCAGCCGCATCTCGCGCAGGCGCGCGCTGATGCGCTTATGCGGCTGTTCGGAGACCGGCTCTATGTGGAGCTGCAGCGCCACGGCACGGCGGAAGAGCGCATGGTTGAGCCGGCGCTGATCGACCTCGCTTACGCCAAGGGGATCGCTCTTGTCGCGACAAACGAGCCCTATTTCGCGACGGCGGAAGATTATGAGGCCCATGATGCACTGCTCTGCATCGCCGAGGGACGGCTTTTGGCCGAGGCCGAGCGCCGGCACCTGACGATCGAGCACCGCTTCAAGACTCGCGCCGAAATGATGGCGCTGTTTCGCGATCTGCCGGAGGCCCTGACCTCGACGGTCGAGATCGCCGAGCGCTCATCGTTCCGACCGGTGGCGCGCAAGCCGATCCTGCCGCGTTTCTCCTCGCCGGAGCAAACAGCAGGCGATGGCCCGGTCGATGAGGCGGCCGAACTGCGCCGCCAGGCCACGGAGGGTCTCAAGCATCGCATCGCCGCTCACGGGATCGCCTCTGGATTCACCGAGCAGCAATACCGCGATCGGCTTGAATTCGAACTCGACGTCATTGAGCGGATGAAGTACCCGGGCTACTTCCTCATTGTCGCCGATTTCATTCAGTGGGCCAAATCCCAGCGTATTCCAGTCGGCCCCGGCCGCGGGTCAGGCGCCGGCTCGCTGGTCGCTTATGCTCTGACCATCACGGATCTCGATCCGATCCGGTTCGGCCTCATCTTCGAACGCTTCCTCAATCCCGAGCGCGTATCGATGCCGGATTTCGACATCGATTTCTGCCAAACCCGGCGGGACGAGGTAATCCGCTACGTGCAGAGCCGTTACGGTCGCGACCAGGTGGCGCAGATCATCACCTTCGGCAGCCTGCAGGCCCGCGGCGTGTTGCGCGACGTCGGTCGCGTGCTGGAGATGCCCTACGGGCAAGTCGACAAGCTGTGCAAGCTGGTGCCGCAGAACCCGGCGGCGCCTATCACGCTGTCGCGCGCCATCGCGGACGAGCCGCGCCTGCAAGCCGAGCGCGACAGCCAGCCGATCGTCGCGCGCGCCTTCGCGATTGCGGAAAAACTCGAGGGGCTCTACCGCCACGCCTCAACCCACGCGGCTGGCATCGTGATCGGCGACCGGCGGCTCGACGAACTCGTGCCGCTCTACCGCGACCCCAAATCCGACATGCCGGTCACGCAATTCAATATGAAATGGGTCGAGCAGGCCGGCCTCGTCAAATTCGACTTCCTCGGCCTTAAGACGCTGACCGTGCTGGAAACGGCCGTGAAGCTGATCGCGGCACGGGGCGTCGACATTGATCTTTCCCGCATCCCGCTCGATGACGCAAAGACCTACGAGATGCTGGCGCGAGGCGAGACGGTCGGCATCTTTCAGGTGGAAAGCCAGGGCATGCGCCGCGCCCTCGTCGATATGCGTCCCGACCGCTTCGAGGATCTGATCGTGCTGGTGGCGTTATATCGGCCCGGCCCGATGGCGAATATCCCGACCTATTGCGCCCGCAAACTCGGACAGGAACGCACCGACTACCTGCATCCGAAGCTCAAACCCATCCTTGAGCCGACCTACGGCATCATCACCTATCAGGAGCAGGTGATGAAGATCGCTCAGGACCTCGCGGGCTACAGCCTCGGCGAGGCGGATCTCTTGCGGCGCGCCATGGGCAAAAAGATCCGCAAGGAAATGGAGCAGCAGCGTGAACGCTTCGTGTCCGGCGCCGTCGCGCGCGGCATAGCGCAGGCAGACGCCGAGGCCATCTTCGAGGCTTGCGCAAAGTTCGCCGACTACGGCTTCAACAAGTCGCATTCGGCGCCCTATGCGTTGCTCACCTATCAGACCGCCTATCTGAAGGCGAATCATCCGGTCGAGTTCCTGGCGGCGTCGATGACCCTCGACATGGGCAACACCGACAAGCTCGCCGAATTTCGTGATGAGGCCGCCCGCATGGGCATCACGGTCGAACCGCCGTCGATCAACCGCTCGGGCGTCGATTTCGACGTTGCGGGCAATAGCATCCGTTACGCGTTGGCAGCCCTCAAGGGAGTTGGCCGGGCGGCGATCGAAGCTATTGTGTCAGCGCGTGACCGCCCGTTCCGGGACTTCGGCGATTTTTCCCGCCGCATCAATGCGCGTGCCGTCAACAAGAGGGTGCTTGAGAGTCTCGTCGCGGCCGGCGCATTCGACGAGCTCGAGCACGATCGGGCGCGGGCGATGGCGGCGATCGACATCGTGCTTGCGACCGCGCAACGAGCGCAGGCCGCCGCCGCCAGCGGCCAGGCGGAGTTGTTCGGCAATAGTCTCGCGCCCGAGCCGATCAAGATCCCCGAGGTGCCGAGCTGGCTGCCGGCGGAACGGCTGCAGCGGGAATACGATGCGGTGGGGTTTTTCCTGACCGGCCACCCGCTCGACGACTATGCGGGCGTTCTGGAAAGTCTCCAGCTGCAATCTTGGGCGGCTTTTTCCCGCGCCGTCAAAGCCGGCGTCACGGCCGGCAGGGTCGCTGCGACCGTGGTGTCGCGGGCGGAACGGCGCACCAAGACGGGCAACAAAATGGGCATCATCGGGTTATCCGATGCGTCTGGTCAGTACGAGGCCGTGATCTTTGCCGAGGGGCTGCAGCAATACCGCGACCTGTTGGAGCCCGGCAGCCCGGTGCTGCTTCAACTGACCGCCGAGGCGCAGGGCGACGAGGTCCGGGCCCGTATTCAGACCGTGGAAGCGCTGGAGCGTGCGGCCGCCAAGGTACAAAAAGGCTTACGCATCTTTGTGCGCGACGAAGCGCCGCTCGACGCTTTGGCGAAGCGCCTCGACAAGGCGGGCGACCGCGGAGAGGGCGATGGCGAGGTCAACCTCGTGGTGATGCTCGGGGCGGGCGCGGAAGTTGAGGTGAAGCTGCCGGGCCGCTACAGGGTGAGCCCGCAAATCGCTGGCGCCATCAAGGCGGTCCCCGGGGTCGTCGAGGTGCGCGCGGTGTAGGATCGGCCCGTACGGCGTATCAGCCGCCCGGTTCTCAGCATTTGGCCGGCCCGATGTGCAACTTAAGCATCATCCGCCGGCCAGCCGCGCGATACGCTTCGTCACGGCTCCCTACGCCCGGTCAAAGACAGGGCATAAGTACCTGACAGCAAACGTGCGGAGGGGTCAGCGCTTCCTCTTGACGCCGCCGGCGCTGCGCGCAAAGCCTGAAACGGACTGACATCCACAGGGCCACCATGAACGTGCAAACCTCGACCTCGAAGCTCATCAAAGGTGCGACCGGCGACTGGGAAGTCGTCATCGGGCTGGAAGTCCACGCTCAGGTCAAGTCGAACGCAAAGCTGTTCTCCGGCGCCGCCACCGCATTCGGGGGCGAGCCGAACTCCCACGTATCGCTCATCGACGCCGCGATGCCTGGGATGCTGCCGGTGATAAACGAGGAATGCGTTGCCCAGGCCGTGCGCACCGGGCTCGGCCTCAAAGCCAAGATCAACCTGCGTTCGGTATTCGACCGGAAGAATTATTTCTATCCGGACCTGCCGCAGGGCTACCAGATCAGCCAATACAAGTCGCCGGTGGTGGGGGAGGGCGAAGTTGCCGTCGATATGCCCTATGGCACCGTGCGGGTCGGCATCGAGCGGCTGCATCTCGAGCAGGACGCCGGCAAGTCGCTGCATGATCAGCACCCGTCCATGTCGCTCGTTGATCTCAATCGCTCAGGCGTTGGCCTCATGGAGATCGTGTCGAAGCCCGATTTGCGGTCGTCCGAGGAGGCCAAGGCCTGCCTTGCCAAGCTGCGGGCCATCATGCGCTATCTCGGGACCTGCGACGGCGACATGGAAAAGGGCAATCTGCGCGCCGACGTCAACGTCTCGGTGCGCCGGCCCGGCGATCCGCTCGGCACGCGCTGCGAGATCAAGAACATCAACTCGATCCGCTTTGTCGGCCAAGCCATCGAGTCCGAAGCACGCCGCCAGATCGAAATCCTCGAAGACGGCGGTGCGATCGAGCAGGAGACGCGGCTTTACGATCCGGGCCGCAACGAGACCCGCTCCATGCGCAATAAGGAAGAGGCCCACGACTATCGTTATTTCCCAGACCCAGACCTCTTGCCCCTGGAACTCGCCGAGACCTACGTCGAAGAGCTGCGCCGCAGCTTGCCGGAACTGCCCGACGATAGGAAGGCGCGCTTCATGTCGGAATTCGGACTCGCTCGCTATGATGCCGGCGTCCTCGTGGCCGAAAAGGAGAGCGCGGATTTCTTCGAAGCCGTCGTCGCCCGTGCGGATGGCACCCTGCGCGACGCCAAACTTGCGGCAAACTGGGTGCTCAACGAGCTGTTCGGACGCCTCAACCGCGAAGGCCTCCCGATCACCGCTTCGCCGGTCTCGGCGGAGAAGCTGGGCGCTATCCTTGACCTGATGACCGAAGGCGCCATCTCAGGCAAGATCGCCAAGGAGCTGTTTGAAATCGTCTGGGCCGAGGGCGGGGAGCCGCGCGCGATCGTTGAGGCGCGCGGCCTCAAGCAGGTGACTGACACGTCCGCGATCGAGAAGCTCGTCGACGATGTCATCGCCGCCCATCCAGACAAGGTGAGACAGGCGAGAACGAAACCCGCAATGATCGGATGGTTCGTCGGTCAGGTGATGAAGACGTCTGGGGGCAAGGCGAACCCGCAGGCTGTGAATGAGCTGCTCAAGGCAAAGCTCGATATCTGAGAGCGTCGGCAGCCTCGTCTGGCCGCGAGCGGCGCCAAGCCGAGGGCCGTTTGCGAATCATTTTGCCTCGATTCGAGCGATTCTTCGTCGCGCGACAGGCCGCCTCGCGCCTTCCAGGGAGATTCGCGCAAATTTTTTTTTTGAGGGCGAATCCGATGTTCCGGGCGTCGTATTGGCGCGGCGCGCGTGCGTACCGCATGCTGTCAAGAAGCAAGCTGCGCGCCGCTACAACAACTTGACGCATCACAGAAACGGCCATTTGACGGGCGTTTTCGCAATTTTACAGGTTCTCTTCGCTGAAGACGCCGCTGTCGGGAAAGCCGGCGAACCGGTGTTGGTGCGATAGAGAATGCGTCGCCGTGACGACATGCGCGAGGATGTCACGGAGGCGTTTCCTTGACGCGAAAGATTTTTTTTTCTTTCCGCTTGTAGTAAGCGAGATGCAGTGCCTGCGATTCGCGCAGGTGCTGATGCGACACCGCCACTAGGCTCTGACTAGGAGGGCAGTATGGTGAAGAAGGCAACGAAGGCGAAGACCGCCGCGAAGAAGAAGGCGCCTGCCAAGCGCAAGGTCGCCGCCAAGAAGAAGAAGTAACCTCGCTTCGGAGCAGTAGGCTCCGACCCTGTCGAAAGCTTCCCGTCCACCCGGTGATGTCAGATGCCATTCTGCAAAGCGCGAGATCGCGATGCGGTGCGAGTGCGATGCGGTCCGAGTGCAACGCGGTCGCCGTGGCGATGCGGGGGCAGCGACAAAGGGCGTCGGCGAGACTGAGGCTTGAAGCTCTCGAGCCTCCAACGACAGTTGGGTGCTTCGAGGTACAGGGTGCGGTCTCCGCAGCCTGTCGTCAGCGGGTAACCGTTGAGGGATTTGCGCCACCTCTCGTCGGCGCCCTTGTGGGGTTCCGGCTTGTGGTCGTTGGTTAAGTCGTCATGGCTGGCATCGCCTGAGACACTGCCGGGACCTCTGGCGATACCGATGACGCAGCCGCGCTCTGTCTCCCCCGAGTTCCATATGCGGGCGGCGCCCACGGCACGGAATCCAGGTTAACAAAAGCGCGTCGCGCCTCGTGATATGGATTCTCGCAGTTGAATCACGAAGCAGCCAGACTCGCCTTGCGTGCGCTTTCCGCTCCAATGCAGCAGCTTACAGGGGCGAGAATCACCAATTTTGCTCGTTCCGATGTCAAGCGTTAACCTGAGTTCCCAGCCGTGGGGCGCGCGCGCTTGACGGTTTGCGCTCCACTTCACAGATTCGGCCTGCGCCCGCTTGCCTGTCCGGGCAGTCTCAGGCATATCGACAGTGCGCGGAGACGTGGCCGAGTGGCTGAAGGCGGCAGTTTGCTAAACTGTTATAGGGTCATAAGCTCTATCGAGGGTTCGAATCCCTCCGTCTCCGCCAAGGTCTAACTGGTTGACATTGCATTCATTTTAGGCGAAGCAATGAGTCTATTTTGTCGCGAATCGGCGGGCTTTTCCAAGCTGGGCGCGTAAGCGAATTTGCGGCAGAGACGGTTTCACGCCTGATCTCGGCCGCGGCGGTGACGAAAATCTCTCCGGCGCCATTTCGGGG
>JAJPKK010000175.1 GCA_021323775.1 Hyphomicrobiales bacterium | reverse complement strand
CTGACCCAGATCCTCGCGTGCAGGGGCTCGACGGCTTCTTTGCAGCCCGCCTCGAACGCGTCTAAAGCCGCCTGATGATCACCGCCGGGAAAATTGCAACAAATCCGTAAAAAGAACGGCGTTTGCACACATTTGTACGGCGCTTACCCCTCCGCTAGGTTGTCGAATGGTATATAGGAGCAAATGCCTGTGACGAGGAGAGGCCAGCTTTAATGTCCCGCGCCGTCATCGCGGACCGCTCACGCCTGTTCTGGCTGGCGCTTCGACGCAGGCTTAGTGTCCTCAGGGGGCGAGTCTTGGTCTGGCCCCTGGTGGGGCTGGTCTATCGCCCCTCGGGCGGCGAACGCCTCGTCATTGCCCCCCAGGAATTGCGCACCGCCGACCCCACCCGCGCCAACGAGATCTATAGCGGGCGGTTCGCGTTTGCAGGGAAAATCGTTGTCTGCGACGACCGTTCGCCATTCGAAATGGAGCCTCCCACCAAGGAATGGGCCGAGCTGCTGCTCGGGTTTGGTTGGTTACGCCATCTCCGCGCCGCGAACTCGACGGTCATCCGCGCGAGCGCGCGCGCCCTTGTCGATGAATGGATCACCATCCAGGGGTCCTGGCACCCGATCGCCTGGCAGCCTGAAATCGTGGCCCGCCGCATCATGTCTTGGCTCACTCAGGCGACGCTCATTCTCGATGACGCTGATTTGCGATTCTATCGGCGATTGTTGCGGAGCTTGACGCGCCAGGTGCGCTTCTTGCGCGTCACGGCGAACGATACGCGAGACGGCGTAGCGCGCCTGCAGGCGCGAATAGCGCTCACCTACGCGTCGCTCTGCATGGCCAAGCAGGTCCGGCATCTCCGCGTGGCAACGCGTCGCCTGGTCAGCGAACTGGAGCGCCAGATTTTGCCCGACGGCGGCCACATCAGCCGAAACCCCGGGGTGATTATCGAAATTCTCCTTGACCTGTTGCCGCTTAGCCAGGCGTTCGCGGCCCGCAATGTTCCCCCGCCTCCGGCCCTCATCAACGCCGTCGACCGCATGATGCCGATGCTCCGGTTTTTTCGCCACGCCGACGGAACTTTCATGCTTTTCAATGGCATGGGCCCGACGCCGCCGGGTCTGTTAGCGACTGTCCTCGCCTATGATGACGCGCGCGGAACGCCCGTGGCAAACGCTCCCTATTCCGGATACCAGCGCCTAGAAGCTGGGCCCAGCACCTTGTTGATGGATACCGGCGGTCCGCCGCCGCTTGAGGTGAGCGCTGATGGCCATGCGGGCTGCCTCGCATTCGAGTTCTCAAGTCGGCTGCAGCGCATCATCGTGAATTGCGGAATGCCGGCGACCGGGCGGGAGAGCTGGCGGCAAGTTGCGCGCGCGACGGCGGCCCACTCCACGGTCACGTTCAACGACTCCTCATCATGTATTTTTCTCGATTCTCCCTCCATCCGGCGCGTGTTCGGCGTGCCCATCCTCGATGGCCCGCGCAATGTCTCCGTCTCGCGGGATCATGAGGGCCGCGGCATGGTGCTCCGTGCGACCCATGATGGCTATGTGGAGCGCTTCGGAATAATTCATGAACGCTTCGTGTCGCTGTCAGGAGATGGCAACCGGCTCGACGGTGAAGACGTTTTCCTGCCGGTCACCGGAGCCACTCTGCCACCGGACGCAGAGGATCACTTCGCGGTTCGGTTTCACCTCCATCCCGGCACGCGCGCCACCCGCCTCACTAACGGACATGGCGCCGTGCTGTTGCTGCCAAACCGGGATGTTTGGAACCTTGATGCTCACGACCACACTGTCGTTGTTGAGGAGAGCGTCTATCTGGCGGGCCAAGACGGACCGCGCCGCACCACACAGGTCGTGATTTATGGCCAGGCCCACAGCACGCCACGTGTACGCTGGACTCTGAGCCATGTGCGGCAAATTTCGACGTAGCGCTGACAATGGCTGAATATCTGCGCCCCATCTCCCGCGCCCTCATTTCGGTATTCGACAAAGCCGGACTGATCGAGTTCGCCCGGCGACTGGACGGATTCGGCGTCGAGCTCGTCTCCACCGGCGGCACCTCGCGAGCGCTCACCGAAGCCGGCCTCAAGGTGCGCGACGTCTCTGACGTGACCGGCTTTCCGGAAATGATGGATGGTCGGGTCAAGACCTTGCATCCGAAAATCCACGGAGGGTTGCTCGCGATTCGGCAAAAGGCTGAACACATCCGCACCCTGCAGGATCACGGCATTCCTGCGATCGACCTCGTGGTGGTCAATCTCTATCCGTTCGAGGCGGCCGTGGCCAAAGGCGCAAGCTTCGACGACTGCATCGAGAACATCGATATTGGCGGCCCCGCCATGATCCGCTCTGCCGCCAAGAACCACGCCGACGTCGCCGTCATTGTGGAGCCCGAAGACTACGCGGCCCTGATCGCCGAGTTGTCCGCCCATCAGGGAATGACGTCCCACGCGTTGCGCCGGCGGCTGGCGGCCAAAGCTTTTGCCAGGACCGCCGCCTATGACGCGGCCATCTCCAACTGGTTCGCCGGCGAGCTTAACGACCCCGCCCCGCACTTTCGCGCTTTCGGCGGCCGGCTCGTCCAGGCGCTGCGCTATGGTGAAAATCCGCACCAGTCGGCGGCGTTCTATCGAACGCCGGAGGCCAGGCCGGGAGCAGCGGCAAGCCGTCAGGTTCAGGGCAAGCAGCTCTCCTACAACAACATCAACGATACGGACGCGGCTTACGAATGCGTCGCGGAATTTGACCCCGTACGCACAGCAGCATGCGCCATCATCAAGCACGCCAACCCGTGCGGGGTCGCGGAAGCCGCAAGCCTGGTCGAGGCTTATCGCAAGGCGCTCGCCTGCGATCCGGTCTCGGCTTTTGGGGGCATCGTTGCGCTGAACCGGCCGCTCGACGCCGATGCTGCCCGCGCCATCACGGAAATTTTCACGGAAGTTATCATTGCGCCCGACGCCAGCCCCGAGGCGATTGCGATTGTCGGCGCGAAGAAGAGCCTGCGGCTGCTGCTGGCGGGCCGCCTCCCGGATCCGCGCGCAGCGGGCCTCACTGTCAAATCGGTGGCGGGCGGCCTCCTCGTTCAATCGCGCGACAATGCCGTGGTCGATGAGATGCAGCTCACGACCGTAACCAGGAGGGCGCCGACGGCGGCTGAACTATCGGATCTGCGGTTTGCTTTCCGGGTCGCCAAGCACGTGAAGTCGAATACGATCGTGTACGCGAAGGATGGCGCCACGGTGGGCATCGGCGCCGGCCAGATGAGCCGCGTCGATGCCGCGCGGATCGCGGCGCGCAAGGCCATGGATGCCGCAAACCAGGCCGGCTTGCACGCGCCCCTTACCAAGGGCTCCGTGGTTGCTTCCGATGCATTTTTCCCGTTCGCGGACGGCCTTCTGGTCGCGATCGAGGCCGGCGCGACGGCTGTGATCCAGCCCGGCGGCTCGGTGCGCGATGACGAAGTCATCAAAGCCGCGGACGATCACGGCGTCGCCATGGTGTTCGCGGGCACGCGGCATTTCAGGCATTAGGGTCCCGCCGGATCAAGACCTTTCGACTTGAGCACCTCCGCCGCAGAAGGCCCAGTGAGGAACTTGATCAGCGCCTTCGCGGCTTCCGCTTCGCGCGCGTTTGTTCCGACCGCAGCCGCAAACGACGTGGTGAGCTGAATCTCTTTGGGAAACGGGCCGACCAGTTCGGCGCCGGAATAGGGCAGGATCTCGCTGATCTGCGTCATGCCAATCTCGGCTTCGCCGTTGGCGACGGCCTTCGCAGCGGGATTTTCGGGTGGCAGCGGCTTGAGCTTGTTCTTGAGGGCATCGGCGATGCCGAGCCGCTGCAACAGTGCTTTGAGATAGATGCCGGTGCCGCCCTGCTCCACATAGGCGACCGACTTAGCTTCAAGGAGCGCCTTCTTGAAAGCCTCGACAGTGCTGATGTCGGGCTTGGGCGCGCCCTTGCGGACCGCAACGCCGGCCCCCGAATTCGCAAGCATGGCGCGGGTCGCGGCGACAAGCTTGCCTTGCCGGACGAGATCATCGACGGCCGCCGCGGTGAGCACCGCAAGATCGAATGTTGCACCCCTCTCGATCGCCGCCTTTAACGGAACGGCGGCGCCCCAGGTGAAAGTGAGCTTGTGCTCGGTGGCCTTCTCGAAAGCCGGCGCGAGCTGCTCGAGCGTGCTCTTGAGCCCGTTGGAACTGATAACCTTGACTTCAGCAGCGCCTGCCGGGACATGGGCGGCGAGCAACAACGCCAATCCGACTGCGGCGGCCGTGAGCTTTGTTTCGTTCATCGCGATTCCTCCCGTTTTGCAGGCGCGTCCGCGAATATTATCCGCGGTGCGCTGTCGGGGCGACCCTTCTGCACCGAGATCACCTGAAGCGGGTAACCGGGGTTTAAGGGAGGGACGAAGGCCGGAGCGGTAATTTGCTGCCGCGTCGTCCATTCGTGCGCGCGGGGAGGCAGGAAAGGGGCGTCATTGCGGCTGCGACAACCTGTACCACCCCTTATCAGCCACCGATCACATACCAATATTGCGCCAGTGACGGTGTTCGCTCGAACACGGCGCGGCCTCCCTCCCTAGCCTCCCTCGCCTGCGGGGGAGGCTAGGAGGCGGAAGGAGGGTTACATGTTCCGCAAGATTTATCGGGTTCTCGTGGCTCTGGCGATTGTGGCGGCCACGACCGGCTTGCTGGTTTCCAACGCCGATGCGCGCATTGGCGGAGGCGCCAGCCTGGGCAGCCGCGGATCGCGCACATTCTCGGCGCCGCCGCCGACATCAACCATGCCGTCGGCCGCTCCGGTGGAGCGGTCCATGACGCAGCCGAATTTCGGCAATCCCCGCCCCGGCTTCTCGCCGTCACCGGGCGGCTTCTTTGGCTTTGGCCGCTCCGGGTTCTGGGGCGGGCTTGCGGCAGGCTTTCTCGGCGCCGGCCTGTTCGGGCTGCTGTTCGGCCACGGTTTCTTTGGCGGCGTTTTCGGCCTGGTCTCGTTCCTCGGGCTCATCTTCCAGCTCGCGCTGATCGCGTTCCTCGCCATGTTCCTCTGGCGTTGGTTCCAGCGCCGCAGCGAGCCGGCCTATGCGGGACCGCTCTATCGCGACAATTTATCGACGAGCTTTCTCGGGGGCCTGGGCCTCGGCGGCGCGCAGAGCGCAGGCAGCGCCGGCGCTCGTCAGCGCAGCGATGATGTGGGCATCACCAGTGCCGACTATGACGCGTTCGAGCGGCTGCTCGGCGACATTCAGACCGCGTACGGCAACGAGGACCTCAACGCGCTGCGCGCCCGCGCTACGCCCGAGATGGTTTCGTATTTCTCTGAGGACCTGGCGCAGAATGCGAGCCGCGGCGTCGTAAACCGCATCTCTGATGTCAAGCTCCTGCAGGGCGATCTTGCGGAAGCCTGGCGCGAGGGCAGCACCGAATATGCGACCGTCGCGATGCGGTTTGCGCTCAACGACATCATGGTTGACCGCGCCAGCGGGCGGGTCGTCGAGGGCGGGCCGCAGGAGGTCGCTGAAGCGTGGACCTTCCGCCGCACGAGCGGCGGACCGTGGATGCTGACGGCCATCCAGCAGGCGCGCTAGGCCAGATTTCATGTAAGGCGCAATAAGCCAAGCGTATTGCGCCGCCTCATCCCAAAGGCCCGGCTACCAAGACCCGGCTACCGAGACCAGGCTACCAAGGCCGGCGCGGAGACCGCGCCGGCCTTGCGCACCAGGAGGCGCAATGCGCTTCTCATTGCGCCCTACGTCTCTGGACGACACCAGCGAAAGCCTCGTCACTCTTGTTACTGCTCCGGTCGCACCGCCATCCGAGGCGGTAACGATTTTGTTAACGTTAATGAACCTTCCCGGTGTCGGAATGACCAATACATATTCGTCATATCAGCGAGAAACCTCGCTGCATAACGAAAATTGGAAGTCGCCATGAGCACGTTGCGTCGCCTCTTCACTGAACTTGCGATTGTTGCGGGCGTGTTTCTTGGCGCTCAGTCAGTCTCTGATGCGCAGCCCCTCGGACCTGTCCAGTCCCTGAGCGCGCCGAACGGACTCCCGGCCGCGCGCTGCTCGCGGCCGGCCGACCAGGAAGCGCTCCGTATCAGGCAACTCGCCGAGTTCCTCGAAAAGGCGCGCAGCATGGCGGTGCAGAATCCGCTGCTGCTTGCGGACGTCGCCTATTACGAAGCCGAGCTTGCGGCGAGCCGCCGCTGCCTGCAGTCCGTGGCGGCCCGGCAAGACTAAAGTCTCACGCCTTCCCGTATCCGCCCGCAGTCGGCGTCTGAATGATGATGGCGTCGCCGGCCTCCACCGTCGTGGCGTCGGCGCCCTGAAGACGCTCCATGCGGCCGTCGGCGCGGCGCACCCAGTTCTCGCCGACCTGGCCTGGCTCCCCGCCCGCAAGCCCGAACGGCCGCACGCGGCGGTGGCCGGAAAGAATCGTGCATTCCATTTTTTCGAGAAACCTGATGGTGCGACGGACGCCGTCGCCTGCGTTCCATTTTCCGCGTCCGCCCGAGCCGGGGCGAATATGGAAATCCTCCAGCACCACCGGATAGCGGAATTCCAGCACCTCCGGATCGGTGAGGCGCGTATTCGTCATATGGGTATGTACCGCATCGGTGCCGGGGAAACCCGGCCCCGCGGGCGAGCCTGAACAGATCGTCTCATAATATTGATAACGCTCATTGCCGAAGTTGAGGTTGTTCATGGTGCCCTGGGCGGCCGCGAGCGCCCCGAGCGCGCCGAACAGCGTGTCGGTCACCGCCTGGCTCACCTCCACGTTTCCGGCCACGACGGCGGCGGGGTATTCGGGCGACAGCATCGAGCGCGGCGGGATCACAATATTGATCGGCCGCAGGCAGCCGGCATTCATCGGAATGTCGTCGTCCACCATGACGCGGAACACGTAGAGCACGGCGGCGCGCGTCACCGGCTCGGGGGCGTTGAAATTGGTGGGCTGCTGCGGCGAGGTGCCGGTGAAGTCGACGGTCGCCTCACGCTTTTCCTTGTCGACCGTGATCTTCACGCGGATGACGGCGCCCTGATCCATCTCGTAGGCGAATTCGGAATCATGGAGCCGGTCGATAACGCGGCGCACGCTTTCGGCGGCGTTGTCCTGCACGTGCTGCATATAGGCCTTCACCACCGGCAGCGTGAATTGCGCCGTCATCTTGCGCAGCTCCTGCACCCCTTTCTCGTTGGCGGCGGTTTGAGCTTTGATGTCGTTGACGTTCTGGAGTGCATTGCGGGCCGGGTATTTGGCGCCGCTGAGGAGCGCGTAGAGCTCCGCCTCGCGGAAGTGACCGCGATCGACCACCTTGAAATTGTCGATATAGACGCCTTCCTCCTCAATCGTCCTGGCGTTGGGCGACATAGAGCCAGGCGAGATGCCGCCCACATCGGCGTGGTGGCCACGACTTGCGACCCAGAACAGGATCTCTTTCCCGGCGTCGTCGAAGACCGGCGTGCAAACCGTGATGTCCGGCAGGTGGGTGCCGCCGTTATAGGGCGCGTTGATCGCATAGACGTCGCCCGGCCGGATGCGGCCGGCGTTTTCCCGGATGATGCTCTCGACGGCGCGGTCCATGGAGCCGAGGTGCACCGGCATGTGAGGCGCATTGGCCACCAGAGAACCGTCATGAGCGAATACCGCGCAGGAGAAATCGAGCCGCTCCTTGATGTTCACCGAATAGGCGGTGTTCTGCAGCGACACGCCCATCTGCTCGGCAATCGACATGAAAAGATTATTGAATACCTCGAGCATCACCGGATCGGCCGCAGTGCCGATGGCGTGAGCGCGTTCAAGCGGCACTCGGCGGGTCAGGATGAGGTGGTTTTTCGCCGACACTTGCGCCCGCCAGCCGTCCTCGACCACCACGGTCTGGTGCGGTTCGATGAGGATTGCGGGCCCGGAGACCTGATGGCCGGGCGCGAGCTGATCGCGCAGGTAGATCGCGGCCTCGCGCCACGCGCCGCCTGAGAAAAAGCGCGTCCGTCGTTTCGGCAAAGGGAGGGGCGCAGTGGTGGCGGCTAACACAGGTTCGGAAAATTTCGCGCCGCCGCCGACCGCTTCGACCGACACGGCTTCGACGACGAGTTCCTTTGTTGGATCGATAAAGCCGAAACGCGCCTTGTGGGCGGCCTCGAAGGCCGATTTCAGATGCGCAATCGTGGGAGTCTCCCCTTCCCCTTGTGGAGAGGGGCCGGGGGTGGGCGCCGCGCCAGTGGGCGCGTCCGGAGCCAACTCGCTCGCCCCCGCACGCCGATCCCCCACTAGGGGGAAGGGAGCAGGCGCCGCCGTGCCACGTGCGATCGACCCGCTTACAAGGCAGGGAGAAGCGAATGTAAACGCCGGCACCACCAGCGCAGTATCGGTGCCGGCATAACGAGCATGCGCGCGCACATCCACGATGACATCGAGGTCTCGCACGCCCTGACGCTGCAGTTCGGCGCGCGCATCGGCGCCAAGGCGCTCGCCGACGGCCTTGACGGAGGCGACCGCGGCCTCTCCCAACGGCTGCTCAATGGCCTGCTGCCGCGTCGCCCGGATGTCCGCGAGCCCCATCCCGTAGGCGGACATCAGCGACGAAAACGGATGGATCAGAACGGTGGTCATGCCGAGCGCGTCAGCGACCAGGCAGGCATGCTGGCCGCCGGCGCCGCCAAAGCAGTTGAGCGCGTAGCGCGTCACGTCATAGCCGCGCTGCACGGAAATCTTCTTGATTGCATTCGCCATGTTCTCGACCGCAATCTTGATAAAGCCGTCGGCAATCTCCTCCGCGCTTCGCGTGCCGCCTAGATCGCGGCTCACTTCGCCCGCCAGCTCAGTGAAAGCTTGCTGCACGGCCTCGGCGTCGAGCGGCTGATCCTGCCGGGGTCCGAAAATATGGGGAAAGAAGTCCGGCATCAGCTTGCCGACCATGACGTTGGCGTCGGTGACAGCCAACGGCCCGCCGCGGCGATAGCATTTCGGTCCGGGATTGGCGCCGGCCGAGTCGGGGCCGACGCGAAAGCGCGCGCCGTCAAAGTGCAAAACCGAGCCGCCGCCCGCCGCCACGGTGTGAATCAACATCATCGGGGCGCGCATCCGCACGCCTGCGACTTCGGTCTCGAAGGCGCGCTCATATTCGCCGTCGAAATGCGATACGTCGGTCGAGGTGCCGCCCATATCAAAGCCGATAAGGTTGGCAAAGCCAGCCTCGCGCCCCGTTTGCGCCATGCCGACGACGCCGCCCGCGGGGCCCGAGAGGATTGCGTCCTTGCCCTTGAACAGGTCCGCCGCCGTCAATCCGCCCGAGGACATCATGAACATGAGGCGGGTGTTCTGTTCACCCTTCCCTGCAAGGGGAGGGCCGGATCGCCGAAGACGATCCGGGGCGGGGTGATGCCTTCCCTCATCTCGGGCACCGCTGTCAGCCCCTCCCGGCCCGCTGGCGCCGGCCGACCTCGCCCCCCCAGAGGGAAATGAGGAAAGCTCCTCCGTCACTCCGGCCACATAGCGCCGCAGAATCGGCGACAGATAGGCATCGACCACGGTCGTGTCGCCGCGGCCCACCAGCTTGATCAGCGGCGACACCTCGTGGCTGACCGAGACCTGGAGGAATCCCATGCCGCGCGCGAGCGACGCCGCCTGCCGTTCGTGCTCAGGATAGTGGTAGCTGTGCATGAACACGATTGCGACGGCTTCGATGCCGTCTGCTCTCGCCCGCTCGAGATCGCGGCGCAACGCGTCAAGATCGGGCGTTGACTCGACGGCGCCGTCAGCGCGCACGCGCTCGGCGACTTCGACCACGCGCTCAAAAAGCATGTCCGGTTTGATGATGTGGCGGGCGAAGATTTTCGGCCGCGCTTGGTAGCCGATCTTGAGGGCGTCGCGGAATCCTTTGGTGGTGAGGAGCAGGGTGCGGGCGCCTTTGCGCTCCAGCAATGCATTGGTGGCGACCGTGGTGCCCATCTTGACGGCGTCGATAAGCCCCGCCGGGATCGGTTCGCCCGCCTTGAGCCCGAGGAGATTGCGGATGCCCTCCACCGCAGCGTCGCGATAGGCGCCCGGATTTTCCGACAGCAGCTTGCAGGCGGCGAGCGTGCCATCGGGCCGCCGGCCGATCACGTCCGTGAACGTGCCGCCGCGGTCGATCCAGAATTCCCATCGGCCTGCTGTCGTCATCGCTTCATCGCCTTATCGCCTGTTTGCCTCCCTGCCACCGCGCGCGTCTCGCCCGCCCTGTCCGACGCTCAAAAGCATGCGGGTGAGACGCCCGCGTCCGGACGCTGGCGGCGCACGGAGCAAATACGTCCTGCCAGATCTTGTCCAATCGTCATTTTGGCGAATTTTGATAAGTCCAATTTATCACGCGATTTTCGGCCACTCTCGCGCGACCTTTGCGGCGATCGCAACCACCTTCCGCACTGTCGTGTCGTCGCTGGCGTCGGGCGCGGTGGGCCAACTCGCTACATAGTTCAGATTGGGAAGCTTGATCTTGGTGTTCAAGCGGCGCAGCCTTTCGCGCGCGTCAACTTTCTTTTCGATAATGGCCGGCGGAATGACCGCAATGCCGAGGCCGTCAAGCGCCATTTGCACCACGGCTTCCAATGATGCACTGGCCCAGATGGTTGCGCGAAGCCCGCTGCGGGCTAAAAGCTCGCGCAGGGCCATATGCGGCAGAGTGTGACGCGCGAACGTGATGATCTTGCGCTCTGCGATGTGTTCCAGCCCAATCGACTTCACCGGAAACTCGATGTCTTCGTGGGCAACGAACGCCACCGGAAAAGAACAAAGCGGGCGGCTGTAGACATTGGGGCCGTCGACCGGCCCCAGCAAGAATGCAAGGTTCAGATCCCGCCTGACGAGGCCGTCGCGCAGCCGCGGCGATATGTCGACTTCGATCTCGAATTCGAGATTGGGGTAGGCGTTGTTGACGCGCTTCATCAGCGTCGGCAGCCAGGTGTGAACGATGCTTTCCGATACGCCCAGCCGCACGATGCCGCTCACGGTCGCAGGGTCGCGGAACGTGTCGATCATGTCATCACGCACGCCGATCAGCCGTTCGGCATGGACAAGGAATTCCTGCCCCTTGGGCGTGAGGGCGACCAGCCGACGGTCGCGTTCGATGAGGCGGATGCGCAGATATTCCTCGAGCTGCTTGATGCGCGTCGAGACCAGGGGCTGAGTCGTTTTGAGCGCTTTGGCCGCCTGGCGAAAGCTGCGCAGGTTCGCAACCTTTACGAAGGTCTCAAGGATCTTGAAATCGGGTGAAAGGATCCTCTTCTCCGGCTCGGCGGAATTTGCATAGGCAGAATAGATCCTTTTCTTCGCGTTCATGAGCGGCAGAGCTGATTCCGATCAGGCTGAAGCATCCCGTGTCTTTAACCAGCGTCGCGGCCGGCTTGTCCCGGCCTGTCTTTGTGCAAGCCTGAAAGACGCCCCCGGATAAACCCGGCGACGATGTCCGGGGGACGGGCAATGGACGGCCTGAAGCGATTCCGTTTCACCGGAACTCTCGCCCGTTCTGATAAGTTCCATTTATCAAAATATCGAAAACAGGTAATTGGACAAGATCACGATTGGGCGAGATCATGCCCCGCCAGCCATGAGGAGGCCACCCGATGGATGCAAGCAATCTCGCGCCGTCTCTCATCCGTATGCCGACCGGCTGCGATGTGCGGCGGGAGTGCAGATCGGGCCGGTTTGACGGGCCGACGGCCGGTCTCGCACCCGGATACGTGCAGGGCAATCTCGCCATATTGCCGCGCGACTGGGCCGATGACTTTCTGCGCTTTTGCCACGCCAACCCCAAGCCGTGCCCCTTGCTAGCCGTGTCGGAGGCCGGAAGCCCCGTGCTGCCGGCGCTCGGCGCTGGCCTTGACGTCCGCACCGATCTTCCGCGCTACCGCGTGTGGGAGCACGGCAAGCTCGTCGGTTCGCCGACCGACGTCACGCCGATGTGGCGCGACGACCTCGTCAGTTTCGTTATCGGCTGTTCGTTCTCGTTTGAAGAAGCCTTGCTGCAGAACGACATTCCGCTCCGCCATATTGCAGGCGGATGCAATGTCCCGATGTACCGGACCAACATCGCGACGCAATCGGCGGGGCGCTTTCATGGACCGCTGGTGGTTTCAATGCGTCCAATGAAGCCTGCCGACGCGATTCGCGCCATTCAAGTCACCACGCGGCTGCCGGCCGTGCACGGCGCGCCGGTGCATATCGGTTTTCCGGAAGCCATCGGAGTGAGCGACCTCGGCAAGCCTGACTACGGCGACGCCGTTCCGATCGAGGCCGGCGAACTGCCGGTGTTCTGGGCGTGCGGCGTCACCCCACAGGCGGCGATCGCGGCGGCCAAGCCGCCGTTCGCGATCACCCATGCGCCCGGCTGCATGCTGGTGACGGATCTCAAGAACAATCAACTGTCGCTGTTCTGATCTGCCGACAACGGAAACAACGCGGGCGCGACCAGCGAGAGCCAAAATGATTCAGCTTTACGGTCGACAGCCGTCCGGCAACTCCTACAAGGCGCGCCTTCTCATGGCGCTCCTTCGCGTTCCTTACCGCGAGATCGAGATTCCGCTGGCAGCGGGTGGGCGCAACCAAGTGGACAAGGCCTATTACGCGCTCAATCCACGCAGACAAGTCCCGACATTAGTGGACGGCGACACGGTCTTATGGGGATCGACTGCCATCCTTGTCTATCTGGCGGCGCTACGACTCGTCCGGAACCTGGTTGCCTTGCGGTGATCCGGTGAGGCGTGGTCGGGTGACGCAATGGCTGGAGTTAGCACAGAATGAGATTGCCACTGGGCTGTCTTCGCCCTGATCGTCCACGGCCTCCTTGTCATCGCAGCGTTGCTGCTCCCCGAGACCAGGGGGCGTGTGCTCACCCCCGAACCCGATTGACCGGCAAAGTCCGTTCTTGCGGGCAACCCACACGCGAGGACAACGGCTAATCCAGGTCCCCGACTCCCTTCCCCACCCCATCGCCCCTCTCGCTACCTCCTCGGCGTGCAGGGAGGGCATAAGGGCTATGGCCAACCTCAAAAGCGCCCAACTCGCGGCGGTCTGAGGGAGAGCGTCAGCTCCGGGTTCTTGCGTGGCGACTGATCACGACGATTCGACGACATAGGCCGGAGGCCTTGCGCCGCGTCGCATTGCGGTTCCGTGGAACTGCCGCCATGTATGTCAACGCTTTGGATTATTTAAGGATTTTGCCGGAACCGGGTTCGGCTGCCGCCGTTCAAATGCGGCTTCGCGAGCGCCACGGGACAATACTTTAGGCTTAGTTTTGTCGCAACTCGTACTCTATGAACGTCTTCGGAACTGCCATGCTTTACTTGTGCCGAACATACTTTGTCTGGGGAAAATCTCAGTAATGCCCAGCGAATGGCCGCGAATAGCCGCGGCTCGGCCGATTTGTGACGCTAGCGTCACTGAAAGATAAACAAAGGGGCGACCCTTCTGGCCGTCTCGGAATTTGGGTACCCAACCTTGGGTGGAGGGGCGCAATGGGGCTTGAGCTGGCAGTTATCGGCGTCCTGGGAGGCATTGTGCTGGGTCTGCGATTCAAGGTTTTCGTCCTCGCGCCGGCGATTGCTTTGGCCATGATATTCGCAGTGGCGGGCGGAGTTGCGCACGGCGATGGGTGGGGCTCGATTGTCCTGGCAGTGATCATACTTGGGACGGCGATTCAATTCGGTTACCTGACAGGAATCGTCATTCATGCGGCAGCCGGACCGGTTTTTGCGTCCATCATCGGCAGCCGCAATGCGCAGTTCAACTCTCAAATTGGGCGTACGTAATACAGCGTTTCACGCCGAACGAGCGGTGATCCGGTAACCGGGTGCTGGCCGGCGGGCTGTATCCCGCTGTTAGCATTCCGCGATTTCTGAGGAATCGTCGCGCAGTGTCTCCTGGCGCACAGTTGTTTCCACGAAAATCTGCTATTTTTCCTAGCGAATGGCCGCAAACAGCGGGGATTGGTCGATTTTGCGTACAGCATTGCGCGCAGGGGATGATGGCGTTTGAATTGGCAATTGTTGGCATCGCGGCAGGCATCGTGCTTGGTCTGCGATACAAGGTTTTGGTCCTCGTGCATGCTGTTATGTTCGCCATCAATCTTTCAATAATAATTGGAATCGCCCGCGGCGACAGCTTCTGGTCGATCGTCTTGACGACGGTAGCGGTTGTGACGGCCGTTCAAGTCGGTTACCTCGCTGGAATCGGCATACGCGCCACAATCGAATCAACTCGCCGACAGCAGAACGGAGACGGCAAGCCTGATTCAAAAATTGGGCCTCCTTGGCAGCATATGTGGCAATCGGACAGTTGGGCTGAATGGGGATCTCTTGTGGCCCTTCACCCGCTTCGGCCTCCGCAAGCTTAGGACATCGTAGCCTGTTCTCGGGCCGGCCAAAGGACAGCAGCAACATTAAGTGAATCTTTTCTCGACAGCGCCAAACCGGCGAACGTGAAGCAGTTATCGGCATCTCCTTATGGCTGCGTCGGCACTCTCACCGCCAATCTTCCGAAGACCGGCGGTCCAAAATTCCCTGAGAACAGGGAAAATAACAGGGAATTTCGAAAATCTGAGGCTGTTCCGGTGCTTTTACTTATCCCCTGATAACCATGATAACTGAACCCATTATTATATGCCCCATCTGGGTGTTGTCAACTTCAGGTTGTTTTTTGCGCTCAAGACGAACCAATGAAGTGAAGCAGTTATTGTTGTGGCTGTCCTAAGACGGCCCCGTTCGGCCTTTGCCCACCCTAAGATTCCAGCGCCGTCGCCATCAGCTCCGGCTCGCGGCCCCACGCTTCGGCGGCTTCGAAGTTCAGCTCGATCTTGACCCCGTTGGGATCGATAAGAAACAGCTGGTAGAGGCCCTGGTCGTCGACGCGGCGTTCCTTGAAATCGACCCCCTTGCGCTTGAGATGTTCGATCAGATCCATGAGGCCGGTGGCGCGAAACGCCACGTGATCGACGACGCCCGAGCCCTCGGTCGCGGTCGACTGCTGGCCGAGATATTTCAAGCGGTTCTCTGAGACTTGTGAGCCGCCCTGGGTGAGGTGCAGCACGTCGTCGTCTCCGAGATAGAGCCAGTACACCGGAAACTTGAAATCCGGGTGCGGTCCGACCCGCATTCCGAGCACGTCCACGTACCAGTCCTTGGTCTTTTCCAGGTCCTCGGTCTGGATCAGAAAATGCTGCAGATGTTGAAGCGGCATGGCATGTCTCCTGAAGGATTTTCGATCGTGCGTTTGCGCGAGGCCCGTTATTAACACAAATTCGCATTCGAATTTTGCCGAATGGACTCGTCCGCATAAACTTCGGCGCACGTTTTGGACGAATGGGGAAGGGACATGCCTGCGTATTGGGTCGCACGTTCGCGCATCATTGATCCGGTCGAGTATAAGAAATATACGGATCGCATCCCGGCCATCTTCGCCAAATACGGCGGCCGCGTGCTCGCCCGCGGCGGCCGCTTCCAGATCATGGAAGGCCCCGAGAAATTCCATCGCTTTGTCGTCGTGGAATTCGACTCGTTCGAACAGGGCGTCGCATGTTTCCAGTCGCCCGAATATGAAGAAGCCGCGGCGTTCCGTCGCAATGGTGCGGGAGAGGTTGAGACCGTCGTGGTCGAAGGCGGCGATGCGACGGGTTCCGCACCACCCTCCTCCGCGGGCGGCGGGTAGTTCGAATCGCCTTGCGCTAACTGTATTGGGCAAAGGCGCGCGCACCGAAATCGGCCGTTGCCGATTTCCACGCATCCATGGCGCCGAAGTTGGGCAAGCCCGACTTCAGTGCGCCATGCCCACCACCGGCCTGCCCTCCCTCGCTTGCCGGCGGCGCGCCGTGGGCGCGCCGCCCGTCCTACCGGCTCTCTCGCTTGGGCAGTGGGCGGCGGGCACGCGGACGCCGCCTCGACCTTCCTCACCCACTCAAGATTCCAAAGAGGCCTCTTGTTAACCTCGCGTCTGTGACGCCGCGCCTCTGGCGGACGGCTTTCGAATGGCTCTAATATCCGCCGACACGACGCCATTCGCGAACAAGTCAACGGGAGGAGACGATATGCTCTCGAAGCTCAAATCCGCTCTCGCGGCCCTCGCCGCTGTAACCGCATTGGCGGGTCTTGCTGGCGACGCCGCCGCGCAATCGGGCGCGCCGATCAAGATCGGCTTCAGCATGGCGATGACCGGAGGCCTTGCGGCCAACGGCAAATCAGCGCTCCTCGCCCAGAAAATCTGGGAAGAGGATGTCAACGCGAAGGGCGGCCTGCTTGGCCGGCCCGTCAAGCTCGTCTACTACGACGACCAGAGCAATCCCTCGACGGTGCCGGGCATCTACACAAAGCTTCTCGACGTGGACAAGGTCGATCTCATCATTGGGCCCTATGCGACCGCCCAGGTCGCGCCGGCGATGCCGGTCGTGATCTCGAAGAATAAGATGTTCATCAGCCTGTTCGCGCTTGCGGTGAACGAGGAGTTCAAATACCCGAACTACTTCGCCATGATTCCGATGGGCCCCGATCCGAAGCCGGCTTTCACCAGGGGCTTTTTCGAAGTCGCGATGGCGCAGAATCCGAAGCCGCAGACGGTCGCGATCGTTGCGGCCGATCAGGAATTCTCCCGCAACTCTTCGGACGGCGCCCGCGAGAACGCCAAAAAAGCGAAGCTGAAGATCGTCTATGACAAGACCTATCCGCCCTCCACCACCGATTTCGCCCCGATCGTGCGCGCGATCGCAGCCACCAATCCTGACCTCGTGGTGATCTGCTCCTATCCGCCCGACTCTGTCGGCATGGTGAAGGCGGTCAACGAGATCGGCTTCAAACCAAAGATGATCGGCGGCGCCATGGTGGGCCTGCAGGCCACCGCGCTCAAGGCGCAGCTTGGCCCGATGCTCAACGGCTTCGTCAATTACGACATGTGGCTGCCGGTGCCCAAGATGCAATTTCCCGGCGTCGAGGACCTCCTCAAGAAGTACCAGGCGCGCGCCCAGGCCGAGGGCGTCGATGCGTTCGGCTATTACCTCGCGCCGTGGGGTTACGCGCAGCTCCAGGTGCTGGCGCAGGCGATCGAGGGAACGAAGAGCACCGAGGACAAGAAGCTCGCCGACTACCTGCGCGCCAACACGTTCAAGACGGTGGTGGGCGACGTCAAATTTGGCAAGGACGGCGAGTGGGCCCAGGAGCGCGTCCTGCAAATCCAGTTCCACGACGTGAAGGGCAACGACGTCGAGCAGTTCCGCACCATGAATACGCAGACCGTGGTCACGCCCGCCGAATACAAATCCGGCGACGTGGTCTATCCGTATGCGAAGGCGAAGTGACCGGACGGGGGGATCCGCAGCCCGGATGGAGCGAAACACAATCCGGGAGCGGCCCTCCAACGGCGGGCGTCCCCGGCGTGGCAGGGGGCCGCTTTGACCCCGGCCCCGCCCGGAGTTGGCGAGAGTGGGAATGGCTTTGGATTGTGACCGATAGCGGGTTCAATCGGTCGCTTGGACGCCGACAAGTCCCCGAGGGCCGTGCGCCTTGGGCGTTCGTTTGACATTTTTGACGCGGAGTCCGGGCACGGCTGCGCCGCAGAGGAACCGCTGATCCCGGATTACGGGACCGCGAAGTCGCGTCCCTCCCTCCCGGCTACGGTGCTATGGTCAAAACAGGGACCGGAAAGGACTTCCCCGTGGATACCCCTGCTCCCGCTGTGACCGGCATGCCGCGCATGCTGCTGCGCATCGAAGGCGCCGGCATTTTCGCGATCGCACTCGTCCTGTATTCGCGGCTGGGCGAGAGCTGGTGGCTCTTTGCGATTCTGTTCCTCGCCCCTGACCTGTCCTTTCTCGGCTATCTGGCGGGAGGGCGCGTGGGCGCCATCGCCTACAATGCTCTGCACACGATCGCCGGCCCGATCCTTCTGGCGCTTGCGGGCCTGTTCGTGCCATACGAACCGGCGATGGCGGTCGCCCTCGTCTGGTTTGCCCATTGCGGCATCGACCGGGCGCTCGGCTACGGCTTGAAGTACCAGGCCGGCTTCGGCTTTACGCATCTGGGCCGCATCGGACGGGCGGCCGGATAGTTGGGCACGTTCAATGATAATCGATCAGACCCACGACCCGGCGCTGAAAAGCTTCATTGCCACCGCCAATGTGCCGGGGTGCGCTTTTCCGATTCAGAACCTCCCCTACTGCGCGTTCCGTCGTCGCAGCGCGACGGGCGCGCCGCGGATCGGCGTCGCCATCGGGGATGACCTTCTCGACATCGCCGCCGTGGCGGACCTCCTTAACGGCGCCGCCGGACATGCCGCGGCAGCTTGTGCGGCTCCGCATCTCAATGACCTGATGAGGCTTGGGCCGGCCTACTGGGCAGCGCTGCGTTCCGAATTATCGCAACTCCTCAGCGCCACCGACGCGGAGCGGCGGTCCCGTGTGGAGACCGATCTCACTCCGATCGCCGCTGCGGAATTTTTCGTTCCGGTGCAGATCGGCAACTTCACGGATTTCTTCGCCTCGATCTTCCACGCCACCAACACGGGCCGATTGTTCCGCCCCGACAATCCGCTGCTGCTGAACTACAAGTACGTGCCCGTCGCCTATCACGGCCGCGCCTCCTCGGTGCAGGTGAGCGGCGCGCCGGTGCGGCGGCCGCTGGGCCAGACCAAGCGCGCCGAGGACCCCGCGCCGGTCTACCGGCCGGCTCGCAGCCTCGACTATGAGCTGGAACTGGGCTTCTATATCGGCCGGCCCTCGACGCTGGGCGTGCCGGTCCCGATCGCCGAGGCTGGCGCCCATGTGTTCGGCTATTGCCTGCTCAACGACTGGTCGGCGCGCGACATCCAGGCGTGGGAAGCCCAACCGCTCGGCCCGTTCCTTGCCAAGAATTTTGCCACGACGGTATCGCCTTTCGTCGTCACCGCGGCGGCGCTGGCGCCGTTCCGGACCGCAGCTTTCGCGCGGCCGGCGGGCGATCCCGCGCCGCTCCCTCATCTTCTGGCGCCGCAGGATCAGGCGGAAGGCGGTCTCGATATCATCTTGGAGGCCTATATTCTTACGGCAAAAATGCGCGACGAGGGCATATCGCCGTTCCGCCTGAGCCGCGGGTCGTTCGCGCAGGTCTACTGGACCGTCGCCCAGATGGTCGCCCACCACACCAGCAACGGCTGCAATCTCGAGATCGGCGACCTGATGGCCTCCGGCACGGTGTCGGGTCCTGAGCCCGAAAGCTGGGCGAGCCTGCTGGAGCTGAGCAGAGGCGGCCGCGAGCCGATCGCGCTGCCAGGCGGTGAAACGCGCCGCTTCCTTGAGGACGGCGATGAGGTGATCTTCCGCGGCTATTGCGAGCGGGCGGGCTTCGCCCGCATCGGCTTCGGCGAATGCCGCGCGGTTGTTGAGCCGGCGATGAAAGCGGGGTAGGGCGCGAGGGCGGTGCGGTTCCCCCCCCGCTTGCGGCGGAGCGCCGGCGAGGGGGGGCTCACGGTGCTGACCTCGCCGCAAGGACCCTCCCCAGCCCTTCCCGCAAGCCGGGGAGGGAGTTCGCTCCTCAATGCGCCTCCTCCCAATTGTCCGCGGCGTGCGCATCGACGTGGAGCGGCACCGTGAGCGCAACGGCCGGCAGCGGCGCTTCTTCCATCACGCGCTTGACAACCGGAATGGTGCGGTCGATCTCGTTTTCCGGCGCCTGAAACACGAGTTCGTCATGGACCTGCAGCAGCATTTGCGCCGCCAGGCGCTCCCGCGCCAAGGCTTCGTCCATGCGAACCATGGCGCGGCGGATGATGTCGGCGGCGGTGCCTTGCAAACGCGCATTGACGGCTGCGCGCTCGTTGAAGGAGCGGATCGACGGGTTCGATGCGTTGATGTCCGGGTAGTGGCATTTGCGGCCGAACAACGTCGTCACGTAGCCGCTCTGCCGGCAGGCCTCCTTGGTTGTGTCCATGAAAGCCCGGATGCCAGGAAAGCGTTCGAAGTATTTCTTGATGTACGCGCCGGCTTCCTCGCGCGAGATTCCGAGCTGGTTGGCGAGACCGAACGCCGAGATGCCGTAGATGATTCCGAAATTGATCGCCTTGGCGCGGCGGCGCACTTCGCCCGGCATGTCTTTTACCGGCACGTTGAACATCTCGCTCGCCGTCATCGCGTGAATGTCGGTTCCCTCCCGGAATGCCCGTTTGAGCGCCGGAATATCGGCAATTTCGGCAAGAAGCCGCAGTTCGATTTGCGAGTAGTCGGCTGATATGAGCTTCGTGCCGGGCGCCGCGATGAACGCGCGCCTGATCTTGCGGCCTTCCTCGGTCCGGATCGGAATGTTCTGCAGATTGGGGTCGAACGATGAGAGCCGCCCCGTCGACGTCGAGGCGAGTGCAAAGTTGGTGTGGACCCGGCCGGTATCCGGATTGACGAACGACGGCAGAAGGTCCGTGTAAGTCGAGCGCAGCTTGCTGATCTGCCGCCACTCGAGGATCTTGGTCGGCAGAAGGTGGCCCTCCTCGGCCAGATCGTCGAGAACGGAGGCAGACGTGGACCAGGCCCCCGTCTTGGTTTTCCGTCCGCCCGGAAGTTTCATCTTGCCGAACAGAATATCGGCGATCTGCTTCGGGCTGCCAGGGTTGAGCGGCTCGCCGGCAATCTCATGAATCTCGGCTTCAAGCGCCGCCGCTTTTTGCGCAAAATCGCCGGACAGCCGCGACAGCACCTCGCTGTCGATCGCGATGCCGCGTCGCTCCATGCGGGCGAGGACCGGAACCAGCGGACGCTCCAGCGTCTGGTAGACCGTCGCCACGCGCTCCGCGACGAGGCGCGCGCTGAGCAGGCGCCAGACGCGCAGCAGGACGTCAGCAGTCTCGGCGCAGATAGCGCAGGCGCGCGCCACCTCCACCGTTTCGAATGGCGCCAGCGTCCGCCCTTTGCCGACAACGTCGGCCATGTTGAGCATGGTGTGGCCGAGATGCCGCCGGGACAGCTCTTCGAGCCCGTGGCCGCTGCGCCCGGCATCCAGCACGTAAGACATCAGCATCACGTCGTCGAACGACTTGAGCGAGATGCCATGGCGGTCGAGCACCAGGGCATCATGCTTCAAATCGTGACCGACCTTGAGCACGCCAGCGTCTTCAAGCATCGGCTTGAGAAGCGCGAGGGCTTCATGCTCGGGCACTTGCCCGTCCGCGAGACCGCCGCCTGCGAGGAGGTCGTTGCTGTTGCGGTGACCGAGCGGCACATAGGCCGCCTGGTTGGGGGCAAGCGCGAGCGACACACCGATCAACGCCGCGATCATCGGATCGGTAGAGGTGGTGACGAGGTCGATCGCGACGGCGCCGCGATCCGTGGCCTGCGCAATCCACCGCTGCAGTCCGTTGGCGTCACGGATCGCCTGATAGCCGGAGCGATCAATCTTCCGGCCGGAAATTTCGGCCATGCGTTGGCGCACGAGCCCGAGCGGCGTAGTCGGCTCCGCTCGCAGGCCGGCGGGGCGCTTGCGGTCAGACGCCACCGGCGGCAGCGCGAGCGATAGCTGGCGGGCAGCGGCCGCAGGCGTTGCGGCAGGAGCTTCTTCACTGACCGAAGCAGCGGGCCCCGGCTCGGACGCGATCGTTTCCGCGCGGTCAGCGCGCAAGGCCGGATCGGGGTCGATTGCATTCGGATCAACGCCGGTCGCCTCGCCGACCCGCTTGGTCAGATTTGTGAACTCCATGGCCTTCAGGAACGCGATCAGCTTTCTGGGATCGCGCCCATCGAGCGGCAAATTTTCCAGCGGGCATTTCAATTCGATGTGGTCGTCAAGCAGCACGAGGCGTTTGGACATGCGGGCCTGCTCAGCGAATTCGATCAGGGATTGCCGCCGCTTCTCCTGCTTGATCTCGGAGGCCCGCGCCAATAACGTCTCGAGATCGCCGTACTCATTGATGAGCTGGGCGGCGGTCTTGACGCCGATCCCCGGGACGCCCGGCACATTGTCGGTCGTGTCGCCGATCAATGCCTGGACGTCCGGCACTTTTTCGGGCGGCACGCCAAATTTTTCCGCGACCTCCTCGGCGCCGATGCGGCGCTCATTGCCGGGCATCGGATCGAACATCATGATGCCGGGACGCACCAATTGCATAAGGTCCTTGTCGCCGGCGATGATCGACACGTCGGCGCCCGCTTCCAGCGCGACGCGCGCATAGGTCGCGATCAGGTCGTCGGCCTCGAAGCCTTCCTGCTCGATCGGAATCAGCCCGAAAGCGCGCACGGCTTCCCGCATCAGCGGGAATTGCGGCACCAACTCGTCCGGCGGCTCGGGGCGGTGGCCCTTGTAGTCGGCAAAGATCTGGTTGCGGAAGCTCGTACCGGAATGGTCGAAAACCACCGCCATGTGGGTCGGCATGACCCCGTTGAGGCCCTCGCGCAACAGCTTCCACAGCATGTTGCAGAAGGTGAACACCGCGCCCGTCGGCATGCCGTCCGAGCGCGTAAAGTTGCGCCCGCGGCTCTGCGCAGCCTTGAACATGGCGAAATACGCACGGAAGATGAATGACGACCCGTCGATCAGAAAGACGTGGTCGCCCTTCTTCAGCTTGCGAGGCGTTGGCGCTGTGGACATGGGCCTTTTGTATGTATGGCGTCGCCCTCGCCATACCACCCCGTGCCCGGTGCGGAAAGCCTGGTTGCGGACGGATATGGCCGGGCCATGTGATTTTGGGCGCGCAACGCGTAAAAGCCCTCACCCTGAGGAGGCCGCGCTCTTAGCACGGCGGTCTCGAAGGATGGCCAAGGGCACGGTCTAGCCCGCGGCCATCCTTCGAGACAGCCGCCCATCGATATCGGCCGTGGCCTGCTCAGGATGAGCGCTGAACTATCTGGCGCGCAGGCGCCAAGTATCAGAAATCATATCATGACCGCATACGCCCCTCTCCCGATCGATGCCGCCGCGCCGGAGGTTGTGGCTGCGCTGGCGCGGGGCGCTACGGCCGTGCTGGTCGCTCCGCCCGGCGCCGGCAAGACGACGCGGGTTCCGCTCGTCCTGACGAATGAGCCGTGGGCCGCCGGCAAGAGGATCCTGGTTCTGGCGCCGCGCCGGCTGGCGGCGCGCGCGGCTGCGGCACGCATGGCGAAAACGCTGGGCGAGCGGGTCGGCGACACGGTCGGCTACCGGGTTCGTTTCGGCACCATGGTCTCGAAGCGAACCCGCATCGAGGTGATCACGGAGGGCATCTTCACCGGGCTCATCCAGGACGATCCGTCGCTTGAAGGCGTCGCCGCCGTCCTGTTCGACGAATTTCATGAACGCTCTCTCGACGCTGATCTCGGCCTGGCGCTGGCGCGCGACGCGCAGCAGGCCCTGCGCGAGGATTTGCGGCTCCTCGTCATGTCGGCGACCATCGATGGCGCGCGCATCGCGGCGGCGCTGGGCGATGCGCCGGTCATCGTGAGCGAAGGCCGCGCATTTGCGGTCGAAACGCGCTATCTCGGCCGCGATCCCACAAAGCCGATTGAAGCCCAGGTGGCCGACGCCGTGTTGCGGGCGCTGCGTGCCGAAAGAGGGTCAATCCTGGCGTTTCTTCCGGGCGCAGCGGAAATCCGCCGCTGCGAAACCATGGTGCGGGAGCGCTGCGCCGATGCGGCCGTCGATTTATTCGCGCTCCACGGCGCGCTCGACTTCGAGGCGCAGGACCGCGCCATTGCGCCGGCTCCGGCCGGCCGGCGCAAAGTCGTGCTGGCGACCTCGATCGCCGAGACGTCGCTGACCATCGAGGGCGTCAGGGTGGTGATCGATTCCGGGCTCGCCCGCGTGCCGCGTTACGAGCCCGATGTCGGGCTGACCCGCCTTGAAACGGTCCGCGTGTCGCGCGCCTCGGCGGACCAGCGCCGCGGCCGCGCCGGCCGCGTCGAGCCGGGCGTATGCTATCGGCTGTGGGATGAGCCGCAGACCGCGGCGCTCGAACCCTATGCGCAGCCGGAGATCCTCGCCGCCGATCTGTCCTCCCTCGTGCTCGAACTTGCTCAGTGGGGCGTCGTCGATCCGGCCAAGCTCGTTTTTCTCGACCCGCCGCCGGCGCCGGCGCTCAACGAAGCCCGCACGCTTCTGGCCGCTCTTGGGGCGATCGATGGCGCCGGCCGCATCACGGAGGAAGGCAGGCTCCTCAACCGCCTGCCGCTCCCGCCGCGCCTCGCCCGCATGGTGGTGGACGCGAGTCGAGAGAGCGCGGGCTTGCTCGCGGCGGAAATCGCCGCCGTGCTGACGGAACGCGGCCTCGGCGGCAACGACATCGATCTGCGGCACCGCCTAGAGGCGCTGCGTCGCGACCGCTCGCCGCGGGCCACAGAAGCGCGGCGCATGGCGGCGCGATGGGCCGAGATGGCTGAGGGTTCTTCCCCCTCACCCCTTGTGGGGAAGGGCCGGGGTGGGGGAGCGAGCGTATTGGCTTCGAAAGCGCCCACTGGCGCGACCCCCACCCCCGACCCCTCCCCAGCCGAAACCGCGTATACGCGGGTTTCGGCCGCGCAATTAAGTGGTCGAAATCGGCAACAGCCGATTTCGATTGGGGGAGGCGAGAGGAGGCGCCCCGGCACCCTCGGCGCCATCCTGGCCCTCGGCTATCCGGAGCGGATCGCCAAGAACCGCGGCGCGGCCACGGGGGCATTCCTGCTCGCTAACGGCCGCGGCGCATATGTCGACCCCGCCTCTCCGCTGGCGCGGGAACCATTCCTGGCGGTCGCCGAAATCTCCGGCAGCGCGGCACAAAGCCGGATCATGCTTGCAACCGCGATCGACCTTGCCGACATCGAAAGCCGTTTCGCCAGCCGGATCGAAGCCGCTGAGGAGGTCACCTGCGACGCCAGGACGCTGGCGCTGCGGGCGAGGAGATCGCGCCGGCTCGGGGCGATCGTGTTGAGCGAGCAGCCCCTTCCCGTTGCGCCTGACGAAGCGACCGCAAAACTGCTCGCCGCCGCGATCGTTGAGGCCGGGCTGGACCGCCTGCCATGGACAAAGGCGCTGCGCCAATGGCGCGATCGGGTGCAATTCCTGCGCCGCGCCGAGGGCGCCGAATGGCCGGACCTTTCTGACGCGGAGCTCGCGGCGGCCGCTGAGGCCTGGCTTGCGCCGCTGCTGGCCGGCAAGACATCGCTCGCCGCGCTGACTGCCGCGGAGTTCGAGCAGGCGCTTCACGCTTTGCTGCCGTACAACCTGCGCCGCCGGTTGGAGATCGAGGCGCCTTCGCATTTCGATGCACCGTCCGGATCGCGGGTCCCGATCGATTACGAAGCGGAGGAAGGTCCAAAGCTTGCGATCCGCGTCCAGGAATTGTTCGGACTTGCTCGCCATCCTGCGATCGCGGGAGGCCGCGTGCCGCTCGCGATCGAGCTGTTGTCGCCGGCGCACCGTCCGGTCCAGGTGACGCGCGATCTGCCGCAATTCTGGCGCGGCAGCTATGCGGCCGTCAGATCGGAAATGCGCGGGCGCTATCCGCGCCACCCGTGGCCGGACGACCCTCTTTCTGCCCCGGCAACACGGCGCGCCAAGCCAAAGGGAATTTGACGGATCGCCGGGCCTTGCTCCCTCCGCCGCAAGCGGGAGAGGGACTCGCAACAAGCCCGACACTCGAAGGCTTTGCGGCGGGCGGCTGGTGGGCTATGTGCTTTGCGCCAGCAATATCAAGTCTGAGGCCCTCATGTTTCCCGCCCCCAAGCCCGCTCTGTCTCCGAACACCTACGCTTACGAATCCGAGCCCATGGTCAAGGCCACGGGGTTCCGCGAATACGACGCGCGCTGGCTGTTCGAGAAAGAGATCAACCTCATGGGGGTGCAGGCGCTGGGCATGGGATTAGGGACGCTCATCCATCAGATGAATGTGCGTCCTGACATTGTCACCGGCCATGATTTCCGCAGCTACTCGGCGTCGATCAAATACGCGCTGACCTCGGGCCTGATGGCGGCGGGGTGCAACGTCCACGACATCGGGCTTGCCTTGACCCCGATGGCGTATTTCGCCCAGTTCGATCTTGACGTGCCGTGTGTCGCTATGGTCACGGCCTCTCACAATGACAATGGCTGGACCGGGGTGAAGATGGGCGCCAACCGGCCGCTCACTTCCGGTCCCGATGAAATCACGCGCCTCAAGGACATCGTGCTTGCGGGGCGCTTTGATTTGCGCGGCGGCGGTTCCTTTCGGTTCGTGGAGAACTTTCCGGCCCGCTACATCGCCAATCTCACCAGCCGGCCTAAGTTCAAGCGCCGCCTCAAGGTGGTCGCAGCATGCGGCAACGGCACGGCCGGGGCGTTTGCGCCGCGTGTTCTTGAGGCGCTCGGCTGCGAGGTCGTTCCGCTTGATTGCACGCTCGACCACACGTTCCCGCGCTACAACCCCAACCCCGAAGACATGAAGATGCTGCACGCGATCCGGGACGCCGTGCTTTTGAACCATGCCGATGTCGGGCTCGGCTTTGACGGCGACGGCGACCGCTGCGGCGTGGTCGACGACGAGGGCGAAGAGATTTTTGCCGATAAGGTCGGCGTGATGCTGGCGCGCCACATCTCCACTTTACAGCCGGGCGCAAGCTTCGTCGTCGATGTCAAATCGACCGGCCTGTTCGTGACCGACCCGGTGCTACGGCGCAATGGCGCCAAGGCCGACTACTGGAAGACCGGCCATTCCTACATGAAGCGCCGCACGCACGAAATCCAGGCGGTCGCCGGGTTCGAGAAATCAGGCCACTTCTTCTTCAACGAGCCGTACGGTCACGGCTATGACGACGGCCTTATCTCGGCGATTGCGATCTGCGACATGCTCGACCGCAACCCGGACAAGAAAATGTTCGAGCTGAAAAATGCGCTGCCTAAGACCTGGCAATCGCCCACCATGTCGCCGCACTGCGCCGATGAAACCAAGTATGGCGTCGTCCATCAGGTGGTGAAGCATTTCGAGGCGGCGAAATCCGAAGGCGCGGCGGTAGCTGGGCAGCCGATCCGCGATCTCGTTACCGTCAATGGCGTGCGCGTGACGCTTGAGGACGGCACCTGGGGTCTGGTCCGGGCCTCCTCGAACAAGCCGGAACTCGTGGTCGTGGTGGAAAGCCCCGTCTCCGAGGCTCGGATGCGCGAGATGTTCCGGGCGCTTGACAGCGTGCTACGCACTCACAAGGAGGTCGGCGCCTACAACCAGACAATATGAACATGCGCGACCTCTACGCAGAGGCGAACCGATGTTGCGGCGCAGTGTGCAGTTTACATTGTTAAGCATTTCCGTTTAGCCTTTGATTCGTCGTCAACAACCGAAAGGAGGTGATCCAGTGTCTCATTGTCTATCGCCGCGTTCGCCGGCAACCGTGAGCTGGATTCTTGCCTCTGCCGAGGTCCAGGCCGCGTGACATCACGCGTCACGGTCCGTTTGCTGGGCCGCGGCTCGACAATGGAAGGGCCGCCCGCAAGGGCGGCCCTTCTCCTTAGCGGCCCTTCTCCTTTGCTGCGGGGCCGTATAAATCAGCGGCTATGAGCGAATCCGAAGCACATTCGACTTCCGAGTCGTGGCCGGGCCTGTCGCGGCCATCCACGTTTTGTTTGCCGAGCGCGGGCATGACGGCGCAGAATTGAAGATGGCCGCACCGCTCCTCCAGCTCAGCGACATCGCGCTCACCTTTGGCGGGACTCCGCTGCTTGAAGGCGTCGATCTTATGGTCGCGGCCGGCGAGCGCCTCTGCCTCGTCGGGCGCAACGGGGCGGGCAAATCCACCCTCCTCAAGATCGCGGCGAGCCTGATCGAGCCCGACGGCGGTAAGATCTTCCGCAAACCCGATGCGACCGTCCGGTATCTTCCGCAAGAGCCGGATTTTTCCGGCTTTGCGACGGTGTCGGACTATGTGGAGGCTGGCTTCGGGCCCAATGACGACCACAACGCGGCGCGTTATCTGCTGGAGCAGCTCGGATTGCGCGGCGATGAAAATCCCGCGGCGCTATCGGGCGGTGAGGCGCGTCGCGCCGCCCTGGTGCGGGTGCTGGCGCCGGCACCCGACATCCTGCTCTTGGACGAGCCCACCAACCACCTTGATCTTCCAGCGATTGAATGGCTTGAAGGCGAACTCGCGGCGCGCAAGG
>JAJPKK010000288.1 GCA_021323775.1 Hyphomicrobiales bacterium | reverse complement strand
CGACCCCGCCGCGCCCAGGTGAAATCGTCATGTAGTGACAAACCCCGCGGCCGGCCTGTGGAAAATCAATGCGTTATGTGCGAAATAGGGAAACATGGGCTAGCGGTAGCGATCAATCCCGGGGCCTATGAGCAGGAGGCCGTTGCCGCACTCCATAAAGCTCGCGAATTGGTGAAGCGAGACCCCAGCCTTGCTTTCGATCTCTCGCCCATCCGTTATGCGTCGCCACGGCTCGATGCTGCGGATGAGGCGTCCTTTGAGGTGGAAATCGGCGGTGTCTCGGAGTTCTGGCTCCCGATTGTGCTAAATGCCTTGTCAGAGCAGGCGTACGTTCTCAGCTTGAGAAGCAAATTCATCTGCGACTTTGCGACGCCGATCACCGTGCATGTCACCTGCGACGGCAGGGAGACAGCCTGCGAGCCTGCGAGGCGTTTAAGGCGCATCTGAATTCCCTGACGGAATATATCCACTCGCGACAGTGCGAGCCTTGACGCAGGCGCCTCGGTTGAGGACCGGTTATCCCAAATTCGCTCACATATCTCTTTTGCGCGCAGCAATTTTTCATTTTCCGCCAGTTGCCGCGATCCTTTATCCATATTTTGTGCGGAATGAGGGATGGATTTACAATGTTTATTCTAATGTAGGACCCCGGATGCGGGGGATATGACCGCCGCATCCAGGAGGCCTGTCGACGCCCTATCGCGGGGCGCCAGGAGCGGGCGATCTCGGAGGAGGTGATGTTGGGGCGGGGGCCGCACCTGTCGTGCTCGAGGGCGTGATGATTTCGGCGACTCGTCTGTCTTTCGGGTCGATCAACAAGACATCGTTGTTGTCTAGCTTGCTATATTCGAGGCCCTTGGCGGCCGGAATCTGATTGGTAACATTCGGGGGCAGCTGACGCATAGGCATGGATTGTGGTACTGCCGCGCCCACCCTGGGCAGGAAGCCTACAGGCGGGGCTTGACCCCTGTCGGCCTGAACGCTTTGCATGATGGTTTGCTTCTGCTGAGCAGTCAGATTGATCTCTGCGGCTGTGGCAAGAGCAACACTTGCGAGAAACGCGGCTACAACTGCGCCGCGATAAACACTCTTACGCATGATGTTTCTCCGATTTTCCCTCGGCGTCTGTTTCAAACGCGCGTCATGAGCAGATGTTCCTGCAGCCGCAATGAGTGCGCACACGATCACGCATCTGCCGCGGCCTTTACAGGGATATAAAGATAGGGTCTTCGTGAATTCGCGTGGGTGATTTTGCAGTGTGGAAGTTCAAGAAAGCTGTGCATGGCATGGGGATTGTGCATTCCAGCCGGGCCTGGAATTTGCCAAGCGATTTGGATGGTGCGGCGATCTTCACGAAAGCGGCGGCCGTGGGATGCGTATTGCTTCCCTGGCTTTCGACCGGAACCGGTGGTGCGGGGCATTTTCGGTGATCCGAAAGCGCGGGTGATTACGCTGCATCGGCGCTCAAAAAAACGGCCTGCGGCTGCCGCGGCCACGTCCTTCAGCTTCTGATAATTGGCGAGCCAGCGGCGCACCTGCGCAACGCGTTCGGGGCGCAGGCTGAACTGCCGCGTCGATCCGCCGGGGTAGCTCACCGTGAGAACCGAGAGGGGGTGACCTTCGCCGCTCGCGCATTTTGCACAGCCGCTGGCGTGGTTGCGGATGGTCCGCTGGAGCAGCGAGCCGCGCAGGATCTCTCCGGTCACCGGCAGCCGGTCGAACAGCTTCTGGCGCGCCGCCATGGTTCGCTTTAGTCTCATTTTTATAAATGAGACTGAACTTCGCGGCCATCCGTCAACCGCTTTCGCAAAGAAATTTTTCAGCAAGACGGGACAGCCGGCGCCGGGTCGGCGTCAGGGCCAAAATCGTCCGCCCTTGCAGCTTTCCGGCTTTCCGCAGACTCCGGCGCCGACAATACCTCTCCGAATTTTGCGCCGGAAAGTAGCTAAGCTAGCCCAGAATCTTCTTCGAATTGGCGAGCTGGATGGCGCCGGCGACCGCGTCGCGCACCGGAATTTCAGGGCTGGTGAGGTCCGCGGGCAATCGATCGGGCGCCGCCGTTTTGGGGCAGTGCACGATGCCGACCTGACCGTCGCTCTTCTGGATCAGGGTCAAGTTGATGGCGTCCGGCTGAATTTCGTCAACCTGCTCGAACCGATTTCTGGCCATCGGAGCCTCCAATCGAAAGACCTAAACTACGGCACGCTTTTCCAATTTCTCCGGTGTCATTCCGGCGGCAGCGCCGGTCCAATGGAAGTATCGTCGAAAGGCGAGGTTGGCCCCTGATATGAGAGACCTCAACGCGCCTTTACCCGCCAGCAGCCTTGCTTCCCGCAGCCCGGCGGGCAAAGGCGGATGCCACGTCGTGCCGTTACCGCAACGCGCCGGACGCCTTTGCCGCCCTGCGCCCTGCGAGTGTTTCGTCCACGCGTTCATGCCCATGCATAGGCAAAATCGTCGTTGGCGATCGACACTCTGGCCTCCTTCAGCTTCTCCCTGGCGAGCGTGCGCTTGAGGAATTCCCGCGACAGTGCCGGCAACAGCGTGTTGGTGATGATATTGTCGATCATGCGTCCGCCGGTGTCCGGATCGTTGCATTGCGCCACGATGTGATCGACCACCCCGTCATCGTAGACGAGCGCTGCATCGTGATTCTCGCGGATGCGCCGGCCGATGCGATCGAGCTGCAGGCGTACGATGCCGGAGAGCATCTTATTGGACAGCGGATAGTAGGGAATCGAGACGATTCGCCCGAGCAGAGCGGCGGGGAACACCTTCAGCAATTCTGGCCGCAGCGCCTGCGCCAGCGCCTCGGAGTCCTCGCGGTATTTCGGGTCCGCCGAAAGCCCCATGATGACGTTGGTGCCGACATTGGTCGTCAAGATGATCAACGTGTTCTTAAAGTCGATGCGGCGGCCGTTGCCGTCATCCATGAAGCCCTTGTCGAACACCTGGAAGAAAATCTCGTGCACATCCGGGTGCGCCTTCTCGACCTCGTCAAGCAGGATGACGCTGTAGGGCTTGCGTCGCACCGCCTCGGTGAGCCGGCCGCCCTCGCCGTATCCCACATAGCCGGGCGGCGCGCCCTTGAGGGAGGAGACCGTGTGCGCCTCCTGGAATTCCGACATGTTGATGGTGATCATGTTCTGCTCGCCGCCATAAAGCGCCTCGGCGAGCGCGAGCGCGGTTTCGGTCTTGCCGACGCCGGACGGCCCACAAAGCATGAACACGCCGATCGGCTTGTTGGGATTGTCGAGCTTGGCGCGGTTGGTTTCGATGCGCTTGGCGATCATGGACAGACCGTGGGATTGGCCAATGACGCGCCTGTTGAGGATTTCCGGCAGGTTCAGGACATTCTCGATCTCGTCCTTCACCATCCGCCCGACCGGAATGCCGGTCCAATCAGAGACGACTGATGCGACGACCTGTTCGTCCACGTGCGGGTAGATCATGCGCTTTTCCGGTTCGCGCCCTTCAAGGGTCTGGAAGGTCTCGCGCAGCCGGTCGCGCACCTCCTCTTTGTCGACCGGCTCGGACGGCGGCGCAGCCGTTTGGGGCGTCGTCGCCGGATGGGCTGCGGCCTCTGGTGTGACCGCGCCATTCCCTTGTTTTGGCGGACTGAGAATATCGCGCAGGCTGCGGATTTCGTTGACCAGCTTGTTCTCCGCCGCCCATTCGGCTTCGAGCCCCGCCAGCGTGTCCTTCAGCGTCGCAATCTCACGCTCGATATCGCCGATGCGATCGTTCGCCTGCGCACCGAGATCGCTGTCGGCTACGAGCGCCGCCTTCTCCTTCTCCCGTGCGTCGATTGCGGCTTTGGTGTCCTCGATCATCGCCGGCACGGCGCTTTGGCTGATGGCGACGCGCGCTGACGCGGTGTCGAGGAGGCTCACCGCCTTGTCGGGCAGTTGCCGCGCCGGGATGTAGCGATGCGACAGCTTCACGGCAGCCACGATCGCTGCGTCCGAAATTCGCACCTTGTGGTGCTTTTCCATCGGACCCAGGATGCCGCGCAGCATGTCGCAGCACTTGTGCACATCGGGTTCATCGATCTGGATCGGCTGGAAGCGGCGCGTCAGCGCCGGGTCCTTCTCGATGTACTGGCGATATTCCGACCAGGTGGTGGCCGCGATGGTTCGCAGCGTGCCGCGCGCCAGCGCCGGCTTGAGGAGGTTCGCGGCGTCGCCGGTGCCCGCCGATCCGCCGGCGCCGATCAGCGTGTGTGCTTCGTCGATGAACAGGATGATCGGGGTCGGCGACCCCTGCACCTCGTCGATCACTGACCGCAGCCGCTGCTCGAACTCGCCCTTCATGGAAGCGCCCGCCTGCATCAGGCCGACATCGAGCGCGCACAGTCTCACGCCGCGCAGCGGCGGCGGCACGTCGCCTGCCGCGAGGCGTTGGGCAAAGCCCTCCACGATAGCGGTCTTGCCGACGCCCGCCTCGCCGGTCAGGATCGGATTGTTCTGACGCCGGCGCATCAGCACGTCGATGATCTGCCGGATCTCCTCGTCGCGGCCAAGAATCGGGTCCATCTCGCCCGATTTGGCCCTGGCGGTAAGATCCTGGGAGAAGCGGTCGAGCGCCGTGGTGCCCCTCGGCCCGGCTGCCTGCGCGGCGCCCGGCAGACCGGCGGCAACAAGCCCTGATCCGTCCATCGGCCGCAGGTTCTCCTCGTCCGACCCAGCCCAGATCTTGCGGTATTCCGAGGTGAGAATGTCGACCGATATCTTATCGAATTCCCGCGACACGTTCGTAAAGGCGCGGGTGAGATCGCGCGATTGCAACGCGCCGACCAGAAGGTGGCCGGTCCTGATCTGGGTTTCGCCAAAGAACAGGGTGGCATAGTGCCAGCCGCGGTCGAGCAGATCCATCACGGTGTTGGAGACCGTCGGCATCTCGGTTTCATTCTTGCGCAGACCGTTGACCGCCGCAATGACGTCACTCGCCAGCTTGCCGCGATCGAGCTTGAAGCGGTCTGCCGCAAGGGCGATGTCGGAACGCTCGTTCTGGAGAATGTGAAGGAGCCAGTGGGCAAGCTCGACGTGGCGATTGCCAGCGCCCTTGGCCTGGCGCATGGCCTTGAAAAAGGCTTCGTAGCCAACGCGGTTCAGCTTGCCTGCGACCGCTTCAAGACTGATATCGGCCATCGCGTTTCCCTTCTCTGCGTTTTTGCCGGGCGCGCTCGGCAGGATGAAACCGCGCATCGCGGCGGTATGGGTCCGACAAAGTCCAGTTCGGCGACATCCAGCTTGTCCAGCCAAGCTGCCCGAAGCGGCCGAGCCTGATCGGCTCGACCGATCCGGACGGAATAGCGAGTTCAGCATCCCAATCGAGCTGGTCGCCGTTGTAAAAAAAGACGAGGTCCGCAAGCGGCTCGCACAAATCGCCGGTCGGCAGGAAGCGCATATACTGCGCCAAATCCCTCACGAATATCCGGATCCTGATCTTGTCCTGCACGCTGAAAACGGTTTTCCCCAACAGCGCGTCTTCGCCGAGCCTGTTGTAGCGCTCGCCCAGGACGGTCCATTCGGCAGGTTCGATCGCAAGCCACGCGCCAACGAACTCCTCGACTTCCGCACGGACGTCGAATATTCCGCAAACCGCACCGGCCAGCCGCGAGGCGCTTTTGACCTGCGATCCCAGCAAACCCGCGAAGGCGAGCTTCACGGCGTCCGGTACGCTGTCGAGGCCTTGATAGGGCCTGGAGCCAAGCCCGATCGCGGAGCCTATATAGGCGACAAAGCGGTCGGCGCCGGGCCGATCATGCTGCACGATCGGTCGCGAATCCGCCCAGGCGCGAAAGAACAGTTGGATGAATCTGTTGTTGAATATGTCGAGAAATCGCGCAAACGCGTCATCCTGGGCCAGCAGGTACTGGTAGGCTTCCCCGGTGGTCGCGAGCGGCAGCGCACCCTGCGGTCCAAGCAAGCCGAGGAATTTGACAAACACCTTGAGAGGCTGGTTGTCGCCTGTAACCACGCGGGCCAGATTGGACGCGGGAAACTCCAGATACGGGTCCTGCCCAAACTGGACATACTCCTCCCGGCGCGCCGCGCTGTCGCTGATGCGCGGCCAATCCTTGTAGGTGCGCTCGAGATGGCGCAGCACCGTGAAATAATCGAACCGCCAAGGCTCGGCTTCGAGATTGCGCAGGAAGGTCATGGGCCGCTCACGCCTTGATCGCAGGGCGGTCAGGGCGAAGCGCGTCCACCCAGCCGAGCCCTGGTGAGCACGCCGCATTGAAATCGGGCTTGCCCGATTTCGGCATTAAAGACGCATCGAAATCGGCAACAGCCGATTTCGATGAGCGCGCCTTTGCCCACGCGACCCCTCTCATAGCGATACACGCCCCTCCTTCGCGACCTCGATCACAGCGGTCTGTGCACGCCCATCCGGGGCGGCCATCGCGCCACGTCTCCGCGCTCCACCGACCGGATAACCGTCTGGGTGAAATGGTTGAACGATGAGTACTGGGCGAAGAACCGGTCAAGCACGGCGCCGAGTAAAAAGATGCCGGTGCCCTCGAATGCCTTCTCGTCGATCGTCACCGTGATCTCGATGCCGCGCGCCGCCCCGACGCCGCTGCGCTGGCGAATGCGACGCACAATCGGCCGGCTGTCAACTTCGCGGACGCCGCGGATGCGGCGCTCAGTGGCGGCGTCGGTCATTTCCGCGAACATCGTAAGGGTTTCCCGCAGCGCCTGCGCGTTGCGTCCCGCACCACGCTCGACAAGGCCGAGATGGTTGGTGCTGAGCATGTTGACGAGGCGCCAGGCGACGGTGCCGGTGTGCGCCGCCTCGCTGCGACTGCGCAACGGAGCCACGATCGGCTCGCGCGGCGGCGTCGGGCCGGCAACGCACACGAGGTCCAGCGTGACGTCGTCGATCAGGCGAAAGTCGGCCCCGCCTATGCCGATCGGCAGGTGCTCGGTGAGATGCCGGTTCGAGCACAGGGCGCGCACGCTTAATTCTGAGATCGCGTCGTCATCGTCCTCGCCGCCGAGCGCGCTCAGCGAGATGAACATGTCCGTCCCTGTGTAATCGGAGGACATGCCGACGCGCTTCTCCTCGACGGTGCGTCGCCGCGGCAAGCGGCGCACCGTGTAATAGAGGCCGGAGGCGTGCTGCGCCCCTTCGAGCGACGCCGAATAGAGCGGCTTGACCGGCACCTTGTCGCGCCCGCCCGGATGATGCGCGTAGACCTCAAGCAGGCGATGCGGCTCGAAGTCGAGATAATGGCTGCGATCCGGAACCACGTGGTATTCGTGCTGGCTCGACTTTAAGGGAATCCGATCGGCCGTCTTCTCGAACAGATTGATTGCCGGCGCCGCATAAAGCGCGAACATCTCCGGCTGCACTGCCGCCGCGAGTCGCGCATTGACCTCATCGAATGCGAACAACACATCGACGGTCTTCGCCTTAAGCCGCGGCAGCGCTGCATTGAGGGCGGTCAGATTGAGCCCAAGAAATTTGCGTGGAAACGCAAAGTATTCGCGCAACAGGTCAAACCCTTCGAACACGCGGGTGTCGGCGGGGAACAGCGCATCCTCCCGCTCGAAGCCGACTTGCTCAAGGCACTGCGCCGGCGCCGGAAGGACAACCGGATCTCCGAACTCGTCGAGGTAACGAAAGTAGACGGCTTTGCAATGCGCGAACATCTGCTCGTACAGCGCAACCGCATCGGCTTCCGATCCGACGAAATAGATCGGCAAAGCGGCGGCGCGGCAGCCGGCAAACAATGTTTCCGGTTTCTTCAGCGCCTCCATATCCGACGGCTCGTCCTCCCTGCGCTGGGTCGAGCGGTGCGTGAGGGTCAGCCGCATGCCGGCCAAAACTTCGCTGCCGACCGATACGCCGAGCGCCTGCAGCGGCGCCGGCGCGGAGAAATACTCGGCGCCGGCGATCTCGAACGGCCAGATCGTGATCGGCGCGCATAACCGATAGCGGCAGGCAATCTGGCGATCGAGCTGGCGGAATGTGGCGTCAAGATAGGAGCCGCGGCTGATAGGGCGCCCGTCGCGCAAGGCAGGGTCGCCGAAGGTCGGAACAGCCTTGACCAGCATGAACGATGGCGTCGGAGCGAGATAATGGGGGACGAGCTGCTCCAACAGATTGTTGGTGAATTCCGGAAATTCGTGCTTGAGCTTGAGCTGGACACGCGCCGCAAGAAAGGCGGCGCCTTCGAGAAGGCCGCCGATCAACGGGTCGATGCGATCTTCGAGAATTCCGCCGAGCCGCTCCGCAATGCCCGGATACTCGTCCGCGAATTCGCGCGCCTGCTCGTTGAGGAGCTGAAGTTCCCGATTATAAAGATCGAGAAATTCCCGGTTCATGCGCGTTTCACAAGCGGTTGACGACGATTTTGCTGGGCTCGATGACCTCAGCCACGAATTCTACGGGAACGTGGACTGGGTCGCACGTCAAGTCGGCGCGGACGATAAAACGTATCTTGAGCTCCGCCGGATCGACGCTCGTGTCACGGGTGACGCGCACTGAGGCCGCCGCAAGGCGCGGCTCGTAATTGATGAGCGCTTCTTTGATTTCCGCGGGGATCTTGTCCACGTCGGCCTCGTCAATAGTCCGGTGCGTGATGTCCGGGATGCCGAAATTGATGATCGATTTGCGCGCATAGGGCGCGTCTGCCATGTCGACGGTTGATTCCAGCGCGATGGAATTGAGCAGAGCGTCGACGTCGCGATAGACTTCGCGCCGCAGCACCGGCTCGGTGATGATGTGGCGCGCCCGCAATCTCCGACCGGCGAGGACACGTTCTCCGGATTCATTGCGGATGTCGACAGGCTCCTTGGCGTCCTTGGCCTCATGCGCCGCGCGAAACACATGCATCAGCGGCGGGCTGAGGCGGGTTTTGCTGTCCAAACGGGCCATCGCCTATTCCTCGTGTCTCTGGGAGCGGTTTCCGGTCATGTTGAAGCGCTTGGGCGCTCTTCCCCGTCGCGGCCGGGACAAACGACGCGGGCAAAGCGATTCAACCATCGAAATCACTCTTGCAGGACCCCGCTGTCCGCTGCAATAAAGCCGCGTAGATTGCGCTACGCGGCTTTGCAAAAATCGGCCAATGATTTCGTCGCCGCGATGAAAGCGAGATCCGGCGCGATTCGCCCGTCAGGCGGCTCGCTTGTTCTTGCCAAGATGCCATCCGGCCTGGCTGACGGCGCCCTTCGAGCCATCCGGCTTCTGCATGGTATATTCGAACTTGACTTCCTCGTAAGACAAGCTGATCGATTCGCTGATCGCGGTGGCGTTGCTGTGACCGCCGAGCGAAACGTTGCTTACGGTGACATGCTTCATCGTGATCTTGAGAAATTCGAGCGCCTTGCCCTCATTGCCCTGCTTCTTGCGGCAGTGGAGAATGGCTTCTTGGAAATGGTCGCCGCAGTTGAGCTTGTCGAATAGGACGATCGAAGCCTTGTCGAGCCATTTCTGGCACTGAAGGTCGCCGTGCAGCACTTTGCCGGCGCCGCCGCCCTGCCCGACGTTATGGGTCGATGCGTTTGTCCCGGTCCAGCTCCAAGAGTCGATCTGGATGCAGTCCTTGAACTCTTCGTCCTGAGACTCGCCCTCGAGTTTGGGGCCCTTGAATTCCAAATGATAGTCAGAAACAGCCATGTGGTCTCTCCTTCGATTTGCAGCGCATTATTACGGTGCAGTGTGACTTGGGTCCGGCTCCCGCTAGGCCGCCATGGCCAAGTTCTCTGCCGGCGGATACGGTCATTGGTCGCCGCTGAGCGGCGACGGGTTCAAGCTTTTTTCAAACGCGATACCAGACGAAGTCCGATGTCCATCCCCTCTAACTGGAAGTGCGGCCGCAGCTCGATCATCGCCGTGTAGTAGCCAGGATTTTCCTCGTTGTCCTGGATTTGAATGGCTGCGCCGGCCAACGGACGTCGGCATTTCACCTCTTCGCTCGAATTGATGGGATCGCCGTCGATATAATCCGCGATCCAATTGTTGAGGTCGCGCTGCAGGTGCTCTTTCTCCTTGTACCTGCCGACCCAGTCGCGAACAATGACCTTGAGATAGTGCGCAAACCTGCTCGTGGCGAACATGTAAGGCAGGCGCGAGGACAGGTTGCTCGATGCGGTCGCATCCGGGTTGTTCTGATAGGCCTTCGGCTTGAAGAGCGATTGCGCGCCGATAAACGCGGCCCGGTCGGTGTTTTTGCGATGGATCAGGGGGATCAAGCCGCACTTGGCGAGCTCCGCCTCGCGCCGGTCGGTGAT
>JAJPKK010000241.1 GCA_021323775.1 Hyphomicrobiales bacterium | reverse complement strand
TTCCCTGTTATTTTCCCTGTTCTCAGGGAATTTTGGACCGCCGGTCTTCGGAGGATTGGCGGTGAGAGTGCCGGCGCAGCCATAAGGGAGATAACGGCGTCATGCCGTTGCTTCACGTTCGCCGGTTTGGCGCTGTCGAGAAAAGATTCACTTCATGTTGCTGCTGTCCTTAGCGCGGCGGGCCGGCCTTTCGGTGGTGCGGCCCAGCGACAAATCGTGCAGATCAATCAACGGCGCCGGTAGTACCTGAAATTGAAATGCCGCGGTGCTTGAAACGCTCGCACGTGCTGGCGCCCATGCCACTCATTATCCGAGCGCCAGCGCCACTGCGGCGCGCCCTGCCAAGGACCGTTCCAAGGCCAGCTGGGTTGATTTTCAAACCCATAGGCGCGCCCGTACCCCCTGCGCATCGCCATGTCGTCGCGTTCTTGCGTGTCATTCTCGTGAGAGACCAGTCGATATCGACTATCGATGATTCGGCCTCCTCTATCCAATCGGAAGCACTCGGTGGCGGCACTCCTCGATCGCCGGCGCCCCTCCTGGGGTTCGAGACCGATCGAGGTGCAAGAGAGCTGCCGGCTCGCCTCGGCGGAGGGCGGAGCGAGCACCTGCTTGCGCGCCGCATAGGCCCACGCAGCCTGAATTATCGGGTCGAAGATCGGCACCGCTACGCTGCCCCCGGTCACGCCGCTGCCCAGCGTACGGCGCCGCCCGCCCGCATTGTCATAGCCCACCCAAACCGCCACCGTCACATCGTTGGTGAAGCCGACGAACCAGACATCGTTCTCATCCTCGGATGTGCCGGTCTTGCCGGCGACATACGGGGCAAGCCTCGCAATGGAGCGCGCGGTGCCGCGGGCCAAAACGCCCTGGAGCATGGTCTTCAACTGATAGAAAGCCGCCGGGTCAACGGATTTGATCACAACCGGCGTCGGCTGGTGCCGATAGATATTCTGACCATTGCGGTCAACAGACTCCACAGTATAGGGCGAAGGTCGCCGTCCCTCATTGGCGATCGCGGCGAAGAAGGCAGCAAGATCAATCGGACGCACGGGCTGGGCCCCGAGCACAACCGGATAGACTCGCTGGCATTCACGATAGATTTGCGCTTCGACCGCCAGATCGCAAATTCGGTTGAGACTGGCCTCCGGATCGCGCTCGATTCCCCCCTCAAGCAGGTGCACGGTTGCGCGATTGCGTGAGTTTTCCAGCGCTGCCCGCAAGGTCAAAATGCCGCCGCCTCCGCCGCCGTAATTCTTGGGCGACCAGTACTCCTGCTCGCGTCCTTTCCGCGCCCGCCACCCGATGGGGCGGAGCGTGATTTCATCGTCGCTGACGAGCGTGTCGGGCTGGAGGCCCTTACCGAGCGCTGCAAGGTAAGTGAGTGGTTTGATCGCCGAGCCCGGCTGCCGCGCCGCCTGCGTCGTGCGGTTGAGCTGGCTGAGCGGATAGGAAAACCCCCCGGCCATCGCGAGGATACGACCCGTCTTGTTCTCCAAGGCGACGACCGCTCCTTGCACGGCCGGGCGCATCCGCAATTGCGCCCGCCCCGCTTTGCCCTTGCCTCCTGAGAGATGCAGGAGGACTACGTCGTAAAGCTTGATTTTGTTTTGTGCCTGCGAATCGAGCGCAAGCGGCACGATGCGTCCGTCCGCAAGTCCGACCTGCCAAGCCCCCTTCTTGCCGGCGGGTGTGGCGACCACGACGGCTGGCGGCCAGTGGACGTCATAGAGCGGGAGGCGTGCGCTTATAAGCGCCAGCTGCCACGAGGGCCGTTTTTCGTTGGGCTTCTTGTCTGCTTCGATTCGCGCGATTGCCTGGGAGAGGTTCGCCTCTGCGCCCTGGAATTCCAGGCGGCCGGCGTCGCGCTCGTATTGAAACAGTCCCTCCTGCAGGGCCTCTTCGACAGCGCGTTGCAACTGCGGATTGATTGTGGAGCGTATCGTGTAGGAATCGCTTGCGACATCGCTGATGCCCGCCACCGATCTTGCTTCGCGCGCGACTTCGTCTATGAAATGAAAGCCGATATCGCGTCGCGGCCGCTGAGCGGGCGCCATCGTCATGGCCGGGAGCGACGGCAGCCCCTGCCGGCTATGCAGCTTGCTGGTTTCTGCCGCGCTCAACATCCCGTCTTCCTGCATGCGGTCCAAAACGTAAGCGAGCCGAGTCTGCGCGCGCGCCGGCTGCCGGTCCGGACTGAAACGGTTCGGCCCCTTGGTCAGGCCGGCGAGCAATGCGCCTTCCTGCAGCGTGAGCTCGCTCGCCGACTTGTTGAAATAACTCCGCGCTGCGCGTTCGATCCCCCAGGAGCCGCGGCCGAGATAGACGGAGTTGAGGTAAAGTTCCAGGATCTGGTCTTTACTAAGAGTTGACTCAACCCGCGCCGCGATGATCGTCTCGCGAATTTTGCGCTCGTAAGTTCGATCTTCGCCCACCAGCAAGTTCTTGACGAGCTGCTGGGTTATCGTCGAACCGCCCTCGCGGCGGCCCGGCTGAGTGATGTTGTTGAGGAACGCGCGAACCAGGCCCCGTTCGTCGACGCCCTTATGCTGGTAGAAGCGCTTGTCCTCCGCCGCAATGAATGCATTGCGGACATGGACCGGGATTTTATCAAGTGCAATCCAGCTGCTGCGGTGCCTGTCGGCAAACATTTCAGCGAAATAGCGGCCATTGCCGTCGAGCACGACACTCACGCCGGGAAGCCTGAGGCCGGCGAGCTTATGGTGGTCCGGAAGATTGCTCGCGGCTTTATTATAGAAGTCGATCACGTCGCCGAGATCGACCGCGGGCTTCGCGGCCTCCTCGCGCTTGCAAAACTGCCGATACGCCGCGTGCAAGTCGCCGAAATTGATGCCGCGGAACTCTCTGCTCTCACCGCCGGCCGCCTGCGGATCGTTCATCGCGGTCTCAATGAGGTCGTCGATGTTGATATTTTCAATCGCAAAGGCGTCCATCATATGCCTGCAGCCGGCCTGCAGCAGCTGCGCGACCTCCCGCTGATCGTAATCGCGACTGAACTGCGTCTTCACCGCTTGCGGGGTAACCGCCACTTGGCTGAACGCCAGCGCCGCCGCGAGAATTTTGACGAACACCGTTTCCATTCTCGTGCTGAACTCGCATTGCTCCGCGCGTTGTCAAGGCTTTCGCCACCCAAACGTTCCGCGAATAAGGCAATTTCTGTAAACGCAACCGCGAACACCAAATCAGCCCAGCAGGCGTCTTTCGTCCCCTCAAAGACAATGCCGATTCGTTGACGCCCGGCCCCCGGCGAAGGGAACGGAACGCGGGAGGCTCGCCAGCGTTATTTCGCTGCTCAACCGCTGCTGCTCGACGTGTCGATTAAACCCGGACGAATAAACCCGGACGAAATTCCGTGAAACGAAGGCGCATGGCCGGAGTTCCGCCAGTTGCGTCCTGAAACCTTTCGATGCACTCGCCGGATATCTTCTGTCGCTGCGCCGCGGCGCAGCCTCCCGGTGTGCACGATTGTCGCCCGTCCGCGCGACGAGACGATCGGCGCAGCGCGCAATTGTCAAACCATGACACAGCGGTGGCGGCGAGGGACGCGGCGCCGGGGGGCCTGCTCAGAACCAGGCGGGTCCGCAGCGCAGCCTTCCGGCGCTGTCGCAGTATCCGAGCCCAATGTGACAGCAGCCGCTCGCAGTATTCGGGCAGTAATAGACCTGATAGTCGACGCCGCAGCGGTCGGCGCAAATGAAGTGGCCATTGACGTAGCCGCAATGATTTTGAAGCCGGCGCGGCAGCAGCGGCGTCGCGGCCCAGCTATAGGAAAACTGCGCGACTGCTGGCGAATGCTGCGGCTCGAGCCGCCTGTCAGCCGCCGCACCCGTCGTCGTCATGGCGACGAGCAGCGCCGCGACCCCCATCCACGTCTTCATCCGGCCGTCTCCATCGCCCGCCCGAGCCTCCCCGCGGGGCGGGGCAGGCTCGGCAGGGCTACCAGATTCGATGCCACAGTGGGCGAAAAAACTCAAATCTCATTCCGGCAGCGCGTTTCAACCGCTTCGCGTCACACGCAGGCCGGCTGTCCAGTTGCGCGTCGCAACTGCAAGTGCTGTCATCCCAGGCCAATGAATGATGATGAATTTGTCATTTTTTCTCGCTGGCGCAGCCAAGGCGACGGCGCCGACGCGGCTTGCGCTGTCGCCTCGCGGAACCGTTTGAACGATGCGCATGACGGCCTTTGAGATCTCGAATTTCGCGCGCTATCAGCGGATTGCGCCGTTCTACGACCTGCTCGATCTCCCATTCGAATATGGCCGCTACCGCAAGATCAGGCCGCAGCTCTTTGCCGGACTTTCGGGGCTGATACTCGATGCCGGCGTGGGCACGGGACGGAACTTTCCTTTCTATCCGGCCGGCGCCAGGATCGTCGGCATCGATCTCAGCCCGGCGATGCTGGCCCGCGCCGCCCGCAGGCGCCGTTCGTCGGCCGCGGCAATCGATCTGGTCGAAATGGATGTGACCCGCATCGCCCTGCCGGACCGCCATTTCGATGCGGCTGTCGCAACGTTTTTGTTCTGTGTGCTTCCGGACGAACTGCAAGCGCCTGCCTTACGCGAACTCAAACGCGTGACAAAGCCGGGCGGCGTCATTCGGCTTCTGGAATACACCCGGCCGCGGGCTGCGCTTCGCCGCGCAGTGACCAGGCTGTGGGAGCCCTGGGTCCGCTGGGCCTACGGCGCAGGGTTCGACCGCAGGACCGAAGAGCATGTTCCCGAAGCCGGCTTGCGCCTCGTCCAATCCCGCTTCGTCCTGCGTGATCTCATCAAGATCATCGAAGCGCGAAGCGCCGAATGACGTGGCCATCGAGAATGTTACATCCGACGCAACGCCTCGGCGGGGAGCATCCGCACCGCCCGCCACGCCGGCAGCAGAGCCCCGAGGACACAAAGCACGAAGGCCGCGCCCACGACCGGCGCGATCAGTCCGACACCGGGCTTGAACGAGATGAGATTGCCGATCGCCGGTATGCGGGGAAACGCGTATTCCGCGAGGAAGCTCATGAGCACGCCAAGGCCGCAGCCGATCGCACACATCACTAAGCCTTCGATCACGATTGATTTCATGATGCGACCATTGCTCCACCCGATCGCTACAAAAATGCCGATCTCGCGCGTGCGCTCCTGCGTTGCCAGCACCAATGCGGTGAGCACGTTGAGCGCACTCACCGCCACCGCGATGATCGCCACAGCGCGCGACAGCGCGTCAAGGGCTGCAAAATTGCGATCGTGATCGAGAACTTCATCGGGGGCGGCGGCGATGACGTCGCCCAGGGCCTCGATGTCCTCACGAACGCGCGCGAGTTCGCTGCGATCCGCGGCATTTTCGATGGTGACTGTGGCGATGGTGACCTGGCGCGGCCGGTAGGTCGCCTCCTGCAGATCCGCAAGCGGCACAAGGACCAAGCCGCGATTGACGGTCGACGCATAACCCGCAATGCCGACGACACGGAAGGTCCCGCCAAAAAGCTCAAGCTCGTCATTGAGCTTGCGTCCCATTGACGCCGCCGCGGCGTCGCCGATCACCGCTGCGTGGCGTTCGCCGGTTGCCGGAACGCGGCCTTCGCGCAACGGAATCTTTTTCCACAGGTAGCTCGTATCGGGCCAGCCAAAAGCGAGAACATTGCCGGCGACGCCGCTCGGGGCGAACGCGACAAGCATGCCCGATAGCCGCGCAACGCCGGAGATTGCGGCAATGCGTCCGACGGTCGCTTCCGGAATGAAGCCGCCAAAAATGTCGGATGTGCCTCTCTGCATCACGATGAGGTCGCCGCCGATCTCGGCAATGCCTTCGCGGGCGCTGTCCGCAATGCTGCGCGACAAGCTCATGAGCGCAAGCGCACCGCCGACCGCGAGCCCGATGCCGACGACCGACAGGAAGGTGCGGACAGGCCGTCGTTTGAGATTGCGCAGTGCAAGGCTGACAAGGTTCATATCTTGGACCGCGGGGCGACCGTCCCGGAGAGCAACGCCTGCAGCGTATCATCCACAACCGCGCCGTCACGAAGCCTTATCTGTCGGCTGCAGCGGGCTGCGAGCGCATCGTCGTGCGTCACCAGAACGAGGGTCATGCCGGTCATCTCGTGCAGGTGGAACAGGAGATCGGCGATCTTAACGGCGCTGATGCTGTCGAGATTTCCGGTCGGCTCGTCGGCAAGCAGCAGCTTCGGTTCACTGACGATGGCGCGCGCGATCGCCACGCGCTGCCGCTCGCCGCCCGACAGCCTGGTGACCAGGTGGTGCGGACGATGATCCAAGCCGACGCGGCCGAGCACCATCCCGGCACGGGTATAACGATGTTTGGCGGACATGCCGCGGCCAAGGAGGGCGAGCTCGACGTTTTCCAGCGCCGTCAGCGTCGGAATGAGGTTGAATTCCTGGAACACGACGCCGATGCGCAAACGCCGTAACCACACCCAATCGCTTTTCTTGCGGATCGGCCGCCCCTCCCACACGACATGTCCGGAGGTCGGATAGTCGATGCCGCATAGGATATTGATCAGACTGCTCTTGCCGCTGCCGCTCGCGCCCACCACGGCGACGCAATCGCCCTCTCTGATCTGCAGGTCGACATTTCTGAGCGCCGCGATCGCGCCGCCGTCATGAATTCGGCTGACGCCGCGCAGCGCGATCAGCGATCTCGCGCCGGAAGACCTGTTGGAACCGGCGCCCCGGTCGATGGCTTCAATCATGCCGATCCGACCCCAACAGAACGCACAAGCGGAATTCAGACTCTCGCGGCCACAAGCATTTCGCCAATCCGGGCCGCACGCTAGGTGCTGGCATAGGCTTACATGTTCACCGGCAATGCGAACTATATATGCATTTGCGGCGCGTTACACACGCCCGGCGCGGGCGCCGCACCGAGAAATTCGGAGACTTGGCCCGGACTGAGCCGGACCAGACCTTCGGCCGATCTGGACGATGCGCTCCGCAAAATCCGGTGACCGCCCTATCAAGTGACCAGGCCGACCCCGAATTTCGCTTGCGCTCAACCGGGCTGCGCGCCGGGGGTGGGCAAAGGCGCCTCCGGAGCCCGTCGAAGCGTGGGCGCCGCGTCCCCCCAAGGTGCGGACTCCGTGGGCGGGTGGGCACGCTTCACTTTGCCCACGCTACGCGCACGTCGGCCTCGCCCCGCCAAGGCTTGACCCGGCGCTCCATCGAAAGCAAAACACTTCGGCGATGCGGATAGATACGCGGGTCAAGCCCGCCTATGACGCTCGCCGCGATTGAAGCGCGCGCCGGTCCGGCGGCGGCATCTCCAGGGAGGGAGGTAGGACCATGAAGCTCTACATGCATCCGATATCGACGACGAGCAGGCCCGTGCGGCTGTTTATCGCCGAGCACCGGATTCCGGTGGAAGAGGAGCAGGTCGACATCATGACGGGCGCGCAATATAAGCCGCCCTATTCCGACATCAACCCCAACTGCATGGTGCCGATGCTCGAAGATGACGGCCTGCGGCTCACCGAAAGCTCGGCAATTCTGAAATATCTTGCCGACAAGGTGGGCTCGCCGGCTTACCCGAAAGACCTCAAGCAGCGGGCGAGGGTCAACGAGGCGATGGATTGGATCAATACCAACTTCTATCGCGATTTTGGCTATGGGCTGTGCTACCCGCAGCTGTTCCCAAACCTCAAGAGGCGCAGCGACGAGGCCCAGGCCGCCACCCTCGAAATGGGCAAAGAACATTCCAAGCGCTGGCTGAAAGTGCTCAACGATCACTGGATCGGGCCGGACAAGAATTATCTCATCGGCGATCAAGTTACGATTGCCGACTATTTTGGCGCCTGCCTGGTGTCGATCGGCGAGATCATCAAGGTCGATTTTTCGGCCTATCCGAACATCCGACGTTGGCTCGACAACATGGCGAAGCTCCCCGCGTGGCCGAAGGTCAATGAGGCGTTCTATGGTCTGGTCGGCGCGGTAAAAGAGCAGCCGTTCGTGACGATAGCTTAGGCCGACTGGAGATATCATGGATGCATCCGCGACCGCCGCCAAACCGTTCGACTTCGCGCCCCTGCTCCCGGCCGATTTGCCGGCGCCGGCGGCTAAGTGGAACGGGTTTCCCAAATACAATTTCGTCGGCGGCCACAACGATGCCGCGCAGGTGCCGGTCGACGAACTGGTTGCGGCCGCGACCGCGGTCCTCAAGCGCGAAGGCAGGACGCTTGCGACCTATGGGCTCGAAAGCGGCCCCCTCGGCTACCGGCGGCTGCGCGAGTTCCTGGTCGAAAAGCTCAAGCGCGATGCGGGCATCTCTTGCACGGCCGACGAGATTCTCATCACCTCGGGATCGCTGCAGGGCATCGAGCTGGTCAACGGCCTCCTCCTGTCCCGCGGCGACACCGTGCTGGTCGAGCAGGTCACCTATTTCGGCTCGCTCAACCGCCTAGCCCGCCTCGGCGTCAAGGCGATCGGCGTGCCGCTGGACCATGAAGGGCTGCGTCTCGATGCGTTGTCGGCCGCGCTTGACGACCTCCAGGCGAGCGGCATCCGGCCTAAATACATCTACACCATCCCGACCGTGCAAAATCCGACCGGCGCCATTATGGGCGAAGAGCGACGGCTCGGGCTCTTGCGCCTCGCCGAAGCCCACAACGTGCCGATCTTTGAAGATGATTGCTATGCTGACCTGATCTGGGACGGCAAACGCCCGCCGGCCATCTATGCGCTGAGCCGCAGCCGCAACGTCATTCACATCGGCTCATTTTCCAAATCGATCGCGCCGGCGCTGCGGGTCGGCTACGTGGTGGCGGACTGGTCGGTGCTGTCGCGCATGCTGCCGCTCAAGACCGACGCCGGCACCGGCGCCCTCGAGCAGATGGTGCTCGCCGAGTATTGCGCGCCGCATTTTGCCGCCCATATCCCCGAGCTGACCCGGGCGCTGCGCGCGAAGCTCGAAACCATGATGGAAGCGCTCGCCGAGCAGTTCGGCACCGCGGCCGAGTTCGACGATCCGAAGGGCGGCATCTTCCTGTGGGTCAAACTGCCCGGCGTGGTCGACACCCAGAAGCTCGCCCAGGCGGCGCTTGCGGCAGGCGTCGCCATCAATCCGGGCTTCGAGTGGTCGCCGGACAAGCCCTATGGCAAGAGCCGGATGCGGCTGTGCTTTGGCCATCCGTCGCATGCCGAGATTCGCGAAGGCATCGCCGTGCTGGCTGACGTGTGCCGCCGCGAATTCGGCGTGCCGAGCCGAATTGCGAATGTGGAGCGCCCGACGGCGGGTAGGCCCGTGTCAGATTCGCAGGACGGGCAACGGCGCCTGTGAGGGCGCGCTTGGCCTTTGTCGGCTTTGCCCGCCTTTGCCGACGCCTTGCGGCCCTCGGCAAGGGCGGGCGAGGCTGGAGAAGCACAACGAAAAACCTCGCAGGGGCCTTTGCCCAACCTGCCTCTTTGGATTCCTCTCACTCCGCCCGAATCCCCATGCTCCGCGCCAGCTCGCCGAGACGCGCGTAATCGTCCTGCAACATCTTGGCGACTTCCGCCTGGGTGCTGCTTGCGCCCTCCACGCCTTGCTCGGCAAACTCCTTCTTCACCTCCGGCAAAGTGACGGCCTTGGCGATGGCGGCGTTGAGCTTGTCGATGACCGGCTGCGGGGTGCCGTTCGGCACATAGATGCCGGCCCAGCCCACCGAGTTGTATCCTGGGTAACCCGATTCCGCGATTGTGGGCACATCCGGCAACGCTGGGAGGCGGGATGTTCCGCCAGTGGCGAGCGCGCGAAGCTTGCCGCTGCGCACATGGGGAAGGCGGCCCGCGATGGGCGCCATGGTCCATTGCGAGTCGTTGTTGACGACCGCCTCGATCGCCGGGCCGCCGCCCGGATAGTGAACCACAACCGGCTTTACGCCCGCCATGGCGATGAACATCTCGCCGGCGAAATGGCCCGCCGTTCCGGCCCCGGCTGTCGACATCTTGAGCGTGCCGGGATTGGCTTTCATCAGGGCGACCAGCTCCTGGACATTGTGGGCCGGCAGCGACGGATTGACCGCGAGCAGCGTCGGGCTGATCACGAAACGGCCGACCGGGGTGAGATCGTGCAACGGGTCAAACGACACCTTCTTGATGTGGGGCAGGATCGCCAGCGTCCCGGCGCCGCCGTAAACGATCGTGTAGCCGTCGGGCGCGGATTTGATGGCCTTCTGCAGCCCCGGCTCGCCGAAAATGTTCTCGATCTCGATCGGCTGACCGAGCAGCGGCGCCATGCCCTTGGCGATGATGCGCGCCTGGATGTCCGTCGCCGATCCCACCACCTCGGTGGCGATAAAATGGACCGGCCTGGTCGGATAGTCCTGCTGCGCGCGGGCGAGCGTTGCGCTTGCGGCGAGCGCCGCGAACGTCAGCGCCGCAGCCTTTGCCGATAGATGCCTCATTTTGCCTTTCGACCTCCCTGATTTACCTGTTCACGAGCATTGCTGTCGCGCAACCGCTGCTCCCGATGCCGCAGAGCGTCCAGATCATATTGAAGCACTTCTCCCGAGTCATGGCCGTGAAATTTGCCATATCCTGCGCTACTCTTGCGCACCAAAATCGCCCCCGATGAAATTCGACCCTGGAGTTCTTATCATGCCGAAATGCAAACCGCCGGAAAGCCTGCACAGAGCGGCGCTCCTTACCGCCGGAGCGCTCTTGCTCATATCCACCGGGACCCTGCAAGCCCCCGCGCAAAGCCGCGAGCAACGGCCGCCAGCATTCACGGAAGCGCAGGTGCAACGCGGGAAGTCGATCTATCAGAAGAACTGCCAGGACTGTCACGGCTCCACCCTCGACAACGGCGAGTTCGGCGGCGCGCCGCTCAAGGGGTTGTATTTCCGCCAGCATTGGGGCTCGGGCGATGTGTCGGCCCTGTTTGGATACGTCAACACTTTGATGCCGCCGTACCGGCCGGGGCAGCTCAGTCCCCAGTCCTACGCTGACCTCACCGCGTTTCTCTTGAGCAACAACGGCTACGCGGCGGGCGCCGAGGAACTCACCCCCGACCAGGACGCGCAACGCAAAATGACGCTGAAGAAATAGGCGGCAATGATGCGCAGGCGTGAAGACCGAGCGGTGGCGGCCATAGGCGCCAAGTTAAGGAGAGGCAGCCGCCCGGACTCCCTTCCGGCTCGTGAGGGAGAGCAATCGCACCTGGGCGCCTCTCTCACCTCTCCCGGCTCGCGGGGAGACGTCGAAATTTGCACGCTCGTCGCGCAAATTCCGGGTGAGAGGGCTTGCCCACAGGCTCTGAGTGGCAAGTTTGCGCCTGGCGAAAGGCCTCCTCACCCCATCCCTCTCCATAGCGCGTCGAAGACGGGCGTAAACGCCCTTATGGCAAGCGGCGAGAGGGAGCACCGGGTGGCTCGCCGGGACCCAATGACGGCGCCGGCGTGACCGATCTGACGCTGCAGCAACTCGTGCTGCGCCTCATTGCCTACGTCTTCATTGCGGCGGTGCATGGCTTTGCGGTTGCGGCAGCGGCCGTCGCGATGGGCGATCAGGGTCCGCGCCATGACGGACGGCTGCACCTCAACCCATTGGCCCATCTCGACATCGTCGGTACGGCGTCGGGGGTGCTGTTCTCGATCGGATGGATCAGGCCGGTCGCCATCGATCGGTTTGAGATGCGGCTTGGTCGTATCGGATTGGCGATTGTGGTTGCAGCCGGCGCCGCTGCAACCATGATCAGCGCGGCAGCGCTGCGACTGGCGCGCCCGCTGCTGTTGCCGCTCTTGCCCGATACGGCTTCAGCGACGGTGTTCGCGCTAATCGAGATTATCGGGGAGCTCAGCACGTGGTTCGCCCTGATTAACATCTTACCGCTGCCACCGCTGACCGGCGCCCATTTGCTGGCCGCCGCGGCCCCCGCTTATGGCAAGGTGATCGCCAAGATCGCCCCTTATTCCGGGGGCGTGCTCGCGGCCGTGGCCGCGACCGGGGTATTCACGAAGGTTTTAGGTCCCGCTTACCGCATCCTCGCCAATACGTTCTTAAATTGAAGGGTGTCAGGGAGGAGTAGCGAACATGCCCCGATTTGCCGTCGCCTCCTTGATGCTGGCCGGCAGCGTCCTCGCGATCCTAGGGCCGGCCCAAGGTCAAGGCGTGCAATACCAATTCACGCCGCCGCCGCCGATCAAGTCACTGCCGCCATCGTCGACGCCGAGCTATCCATTTGCCGGCGCATTGCCCCCCGTGCCGGCCCCACAGCAGTCGCGCCTGGCTCCCTATCGTGTGACGCCGCCGCCCGGCCCATCGGATTCTCCATCGACACGCGGTGTGCAGACCGCGCGGGGGCGGACGATATTCGTGCCGACGTCGCCGCGCGAGACCTTCGGCGACCGCGTTTCGAGTTGCGCTCATGCGGGTGTGGCCGCCGGATTGCGGCCCAATCAACTGACCCGCTTCATGGGCCGGTGCGTGAATTAGTTAGCTTTTGCCCGTGGGAAGAGGCCAGAGCGCCCCCGCCGGGCAACGTGGGCCGGCGTTTCTTCTGTGCATAAAGGCGGGGCTTAAGTCGATGGCCGGGACAGACACAAAATCTTGAGAATGCAAAAGGTTACCACCCGCACGCGGCCTTTGAACCGTGTCCTGATTGCAACACATGCGCACAATTCGTGGTGACTGCCACTTTTCCGCCCACGCAATGCCCAAGGGCGCTCGCGTTGTATTCTCCGCGTGCGGGCCTAGGGGCGGAACGCGGCCCACACGCGACCCGGTCCCCTTCGTGATGCCCTTGGGGACCCGGGCCCCGTCTGTCCCCGGTCCCGTACATAAATCCCTCAGCACGGGATCGGGGGCAGCAGTGCCAAAGCACTATGAGGTGTTATTGTCGGTCGGCTTCTGGACACATTCAACAAAGAAATCGCGGGTGCCCCCAGCGAAGTGGCGAGACCAGCAGGCGCCGGCCCCGGCCCGATAACAAGCTTGTCCACGCCAGAACATCCAACGTGCGCTTCGCCAATTCGGCTGGTTTTTTTTATTCGATCGACTAGCCTTCTGCGAATGAGACTCCAGACCCGCCATCCCGGATCGAATGAGCACACATAATCGCGCGCCCGACATGGGTGAACTGCCGCGTCCCAACACCTATGTAGGAGCCCCGATCGAGCGCATTGAGGACTTGCGCTTTCTGCGCGGGTGCGGCTGCTATCTTGACGACCTCTCCCGTCCGGGCCAATGGCACGCCTCGTTTGTTCGCAGCCCGCTTGCGCACGGGGCCATCCAATACATTGACACGAGTGCTGCGCGCGCGATGCGAGGCGTGCGAGCAGTGATCACCGGCAACGACATTGGCCCGGCGATCCCTACAATCCCGTTCCGCCGGCCGAACCCGACCATTGCGCCCTACGCGCAGCCGGTCATCGCGACGAAGATCGTGCGCTATGTCGGCGAGCCCGTCGCTATGGTGCTGGCCGATGAGCCCGCGCTTGCCGAGGACGCGGCGCTCGCAATCGAGGTCGATATTGCACCCCTGCCGGTGGTTGCGGATCGCCACAGCTCAGTGGCGGGTAAGACCCTGCTGTTTCCCGGCACGGCGACCAATTGCGCCACCACTTTCACGGCCGCGAGCGGCGATGTCGAAACCGCGTTTCGCGACGCACCCTACAGACGGCGCGAGTCCTTTCGTGTCCAGCGTCAGACCGCGTTTCCGATGGAAACGCGCGGACTGCTCGCTGAGTGGGATGGCGAACGCCTCACCATGTCCGGCGCGGCCAAACTGCCGTTCTTCAACCGGCGCGTTCTCGCGGCCATGATGGGCCTGCCCGAGACGGCGGTCGATTACATCGAATACGACGTCGGCGGCGGGTTCGGAGCGCGGGGCGAGTTTTACCCGGAGGATTTTCTCTGCGCATTCGCGGCGCGCCGGTACGGACGCCCGATCAAATGGGTCGAGGATCGGCGCGAGCATTTCATGACCATCGCGCATGCACGCGAGGCGGAGGCTGAGGTCGAGATCGCGCTCGAACGCGACGGTACGATCCGCGGCATCCGCGGCGACATCTTCGTCGACATCGGCGCTTATGTGCGGCCGAACGGGACCACGCCGGTCCGCAATGTGGCGCAGTTCCTGACCGGGCCCTATCGCGTGCCGCACGTTGAGCTTCACGCACACGCGATGGTGAGCAACAAGACGCCGATGGGAACCTTCCGCGGGCCAGGCCGCTTCGAAGGCGCCTTCTTCTGCGAGCGGCTGCTTGACCTCGCGGCCCGCGACCTCGGCCTCGATCGGCTCGAAATTCGCCGCCGCAATCTTCTCACCGCGGCCGAGATGCCGTACCGGATCGCTCCGATCGTCCCTGACGATGGGCTGGGCAAAACGCAGTGCGACAGCGGCGACTACACGCGCACATTCGACCGCTGCATCGCCGAATTCGGCTGGGCCGGGAAGATGCGGCTGAACGGACGATTGATCGACGGCCGCTATCATGGCTTGGGCGTCGCCTGCTTCATCGAAGGGGGCGGCTCAGGGCCCCGCGAACACGCCCGCATGGCGGTCGAAACCGACGGCACGGTATCGGTCTATGTCGGCTCATCGGCAGTCGGCCAGGGCATCGAGACCGTCATGGCGCAGATCGCGGCCGATGCGCTGCGCGTGCCGATGTCGCGGGTCAAGGTGCTGCACGCCTCCACCACCTTTCTGCGCGACGGCGTCGGCTCCTTTGGGTCGCGCGCCACCGTGATGGGCGGCTCGGCCATTGTGGATGCGGCCAGCGAGCTCATCGCTGCGCTGCGTGCGGCAGCCGCTGCGAGGCTCGACGTTCCGCCGCAGGATCTCCGGCTCGGCGACGGCATCGTGGAAGCTGGCGACGGGCGCAGTATGACCTGGGCCGAGCTTGCAGGCGGCAAGCTCTCCGTCGAAGGCATCTTCGAAAGTTCGCGGGCAACCTACACCTATGGCACGGCCGCCGTTCATGTGGCGGTCGATCCCGCTACCGGTCACGTGGAGATTGTCGACTATCTTGCGGTCGACGATGTGGGCCGCATCGTTAATCCGCTGACGCTCCACGGCCAGGTGATCGGCGCCGCCGTGCAAGGCTGCGGCACCGTGTTCGGCGAATGTCTTGCCTATGACGCGGAGGGCCAGCTCCTGGTCGCATCGCTGGCGGACTACCTCGTGCCGCTTGCGACCGACTATCCGAACCTGCGTGTCGTCACGCTGCAGGAATATCCCTCGCCCAACAATCCGCTCGGCGTCAAAGGCGCCGGCGAAGGCGGCATCATCCCGGTGGGCGGCGCCATCGCCAATGCGGTCGCGGCAGCGCTGAGCGAACTTAAGGTCGAGCCCCGCGAACTGCCGCTGTCGCCGCCAGCAGTGTGGCGGATGATTAAAGAAGGGCGGGCGGACGCGTTGTAGCGAGGGCAAAGTCGCTTGGTGCAGCTCAAGAAATCGCGCAATGGCCTCGCGCGGCTTTGCCGACGCGGTCAAGCGGCGAGGTCAGACAGCGTGGGCAAAGGCGCACGAGGGTCCTCGCCGCCGGGCGTGCCCTGCGCCATGCGCCTTTGCCGACCCTACCGGTCCGGTCGCGCCGTCGGTATTGACGGCGCCGCTCTATTGCGAACGCAAGTGGCCGTGGGCTACAACTCCAAAGCCATAAAAAAATCCCGGGAGGCGGGCGCTTCATGAAATTCTTGCGTGTTTGCGGCATCGGCCTTTCC
>JAJPKK010000083.1 GCA_021323775.1 Hyphomicrobiales bacterium | reverse complement strand
GGCGATCAACTCGATGGTCGGCTTGCGTGCCTCAGCCTGAAAATGGTGATGAAACCTCCGCACTGCACGATCCCGCTCCGCTCCCTCGATGAGGGCCGGAAGACAGGGTATTTTCTTGAGGTTAGCGCCGCCAGAATGCAGGAACAGCCATTGATGCGCCCTCCTCCGAGGCCCTTCAAAACAAACTATACTGCAACCCTCCACGGCGCTCTTTGCGGGCAGGCGCTGTATGGTGAAGCACAAGCTCCGGCGCGATATCGCGCAGGTATGGCGAGGGCGGCAAGATGCGGAGCTGGCCGCGCCAGGCGCGGCGCAGGGCGCGGCTGAGGAACAAGCGGTCCTTCGCGCGCGTGATGGCGACGTAGAACAAGCGGCGCTCCTCAGCGTCCGAGCCGTGTTCATCTGGGATGTCCTCGGCTCCTGAAACTCCTGAGTTGCTCACTGGCGGCGCTGACCACCGCGGATGAAAGTTTGCACCCCGGTTCGGCCCTGCGGAGGAATTTTTACGCTCACTCTCGTGTAATGCCCCTAAAACGCCCGAGGCACCCCAGTAAAACGGCACCAGCCCATCTTCGAGCCCCACCACGAACACCACCGGAAACTCCAGTCCCTTGGCGGCATGCATGGTGAGCAGCGACACCCGGTCCGCGCGCGCGTCCCAAAAATCCGCTTCCGTGGAGAGGGCAACCTGCTCGCGCAACAGCGCCTCTTCCCCAAAAGTCCCCGCAGATGGTCCGCGCGACAGCGCCGTCATGGTGAGCGCGGTGAGCCAGCGCTTTGCCTCGGCCAGCGCCGCGATGTCTTCCACCTCCCCGGCCACCCGCAGGTGGTCGGCCGCCACGGCGATACGCGTAGACAAATCGAGGCCGCGGAGACCATGGCCCTGCCGCTCCAGCGCCCCCAGCAGTGCCCGCACGACGGGCTGGCCGGCGATCGGCGCCGCCGAACTCTTCTTGAAAGGAATGCCGGCCTTGTCGAACGCCTCCTTGAGTACGGCGGACTGCGCGCCGGTCCGGTAAAGAACCGCGAAATCCGCAAAACCGAGTGGCCTGCCGCTCACTTTGAGACTTTGCTCGCGATTGGCCGCCAACAGGTCGTGCCCGCCCAAAAGGCTTTCGATCGTAGCGGTCACGAACTCCGCCTCCGCCTGTTCGGTCGATGCGGCATGAATGATGACCGGGTCCTGCATCGGCCGCGTGATGTCCTCCGGCGCTCCGTCGCCGATGACTTGCGCGGCCGCGGTGACGATTGTGCCGGTGGAACGGTAGTTGCGGCCAAGCCGCATCGTGCGAGCCGAGGGGAAATCCTGCTGGAAGCGCACAAAGCACGCCGCCGTCGCGCCGCGAAAGCCGTAGATCGCCTGGTTCGGATCGCCGATCACGCAGATATTGCCAGCCGGCGGCGTGAGGCACTGCAACAGCCGGTATTGCTGCTCGTCCACATCCTGGAACTCATCGACGCAAATATAGGAGAAGCGCTTCTGCCACCGCGCCGCTGCCTGCGCATCCGTCTTCAGAACCCCGACCGACAAGGCGACCAGATCATCGAAATCGACCCAGTTCTGCTCGGCGGCCACGCGGCGGCAGGTTGCAAGGGCCAAAGCTGTCTCGGCATCATCGGGCTGGCGCCCTGTACGCTTGTGCAGCGAGATAGCCTTCAAGAGCGGCGCGGCTTTGCTGTCCGTGACAGAGAGCGCGCTTGCGAGCGCCCTTCTGCGTTCCGCTTCGTCAGCGATGCGGAAATCCGGTCTGAGACCGACTGCCGCACCGTTGGCGCGCAGGATCGCGAGCCCCAGCGAATGGAAGCTGTGGACCTCGCAGGCCCCGGCGGTTCGCGGCAGCAAAGCGGCGAGCCGGCTTCGCAATTCCTCCGCGGCGCGGCGCGTGAACGTGACCGCAAGGCATGAGGCCGCCGGCACGCCACGTTCCAGCACGAGATGGGCAAGGCGATGGGTCAGCATGCGCGTCTTGCCCGAGCCGGGACCGGCCATGACGATCAACGGCCCGTCTGTCGCTTCCGCTGCGCGGGCCTGATCCGCGTCGAGAGTTGAGAGAATCCCGGTGCGGCTGGCGCCTTGCCCTTCCCGGGACCGCCGGCGTCCCGCCGGCATCGCTCCCGCCGCTTCCCCGGGAGCCTGGGACGCGGACGGGACGCCCGCGCTCCAAGGAAGAGGTGGCATGGCGCGCGGCGCTTGCGTCTCGGCGTTCCCTTGCGTTGCCTTGCTTCTTGCGCGCCGGAGCCTGGGCGCCTCAAACAGCAAGTCCCCGCGGGTGAGGCGATCGAGTTCGCCCTCCTTGAACAGACGGATCACGCCGTATTGGCCGTCATAGCCGGCCTGCCGGTTAACAGCGCCGGCCCGCAGCCGGCCCACCGCCTCGCCGAGAAGCGGATTGAGCTTCGCGATGTCCTCGACCGGCACCTCTTCGAGCACGGAAAGCTCCGAGCCGAGGGCAGCGGTGGTCCGATCATAGGCCCGCGTGACGGCCTGCGAGGCAACACCGCCGTGGGCGATCTCCGCGAGGATCTCCGGCAGCGGCACAAGATTTGTCACCGCGCCCGCGGTCGGCGGCGCCAGCGCTTCCTTGCGGTCAGCCAGCATCTCCACGCGATGCGCGACGCCGAAGGTCACGCGGTTGCCACAGACTGGGCAGCGTCCCTCATGGGCGACGGTCTCGGCGGGCTCAAGCCGCACGCCGCAGGCGCGATGTCCGTCCAGATGGTATTTCCCTTCCTCGGGAAAAAACTCGACGGTCCCTCCATAGCCGTCGCCGGTCTCAAGCGCGCGTCGGATGGCAAAGAAATCGGGCTCGCATGAAAAACGCGTCGCCTCCCGGCCGAGCTTGCCGGGCGAATGCGCATCGGAATTGGAGGTCAGGCGATAGCGGTCAAGGAAAGAGACCCGCCAGTTCATTGCCGGGTCCGACGACAAGCCTGTTTCGACCGCGAAGATGCGATCCGCAAGATCGCCATAGCATTCAGCGATCGAATCGAAACCGGACTGCGAGCCAAGGGCGGCGAACCACGGCGTCCAGATATGCGCCGGGACGAGGTAGGAGTGCGGCCCCGATTCCAAGGCGATTTCCAGCAGGTCACGGGAGTCGAGGCCAAGAATGGGCCGCCCATCCGACGCGATGTTGCCGATGCGCGCGAGGCTTGCGGCGAGCCGGTCGGCCGCAGCGAAATCCGGGACGTAAATCAGATGATGGATTTTTCGGGTGCGCTCGGCCTTTTTGTATATGGTCGAAATCTCGACCGACAGCATGAAGCGCACCGGAGTCCGGCATGAGGGCGGCAGGTTTTTCCAGATCTCAGCCTCGATCTCTGCTTTGAGTGAAAACAGCCCATTGCCGGCGGGAACGAGCTTGTCCTTGATCTCCGCGAGCCAGGCGGGATGCACGCAATCTCCCGTGCCGACCACCGCGACGCCCTTGCGGGCGGCCCACCAGGCCAGATGCTCAAGATCGAGGTCGCGGCTGGTGGCGCGGGAATATTTGGAATGCACATGCAGATCGGCATGAAATTCCATCGCGTCCCCCTGTCCCCCGATCAGATCCGCGCGGCCTATACAGGCCGAATCGTTTGGACGGATTCCTGCAGTGGAGCAAGGGACGGTGTGGATAAATCAGGTCATACGCCCGCCAGCGAGTCATTCCTGGGGTCCGGTCTTGCGCGGGCTCCCATCTTGGAGTTCAGCGGAACGGCCATCTCCTTCTCATGTGTGCGGTGCATTGTGCGAGCGCGGCAGCGAAGCGCCTGTCTCCAGGAGGGTCTTGAGGCTCGACAGGACACGCGGCCACCCGCCCGAGACGGCTTCGATGAACCTGGCACGGTCGCGTTCGATCGAGTGGGTGATCGTGAGCCGCGTCACATCGCCGTCCTCATCGAGCTCGTATACGCAGCGACTATAGCCCTCGGCTTTCAGCTCGGGCCTGAACTCGTTGCGCCATTTGAGCACGAGCCGATTCGGCGGATCAATTTCCAGCACCTCGCCTGCGTCAGCGACGCGGCCGTCGGAGAATTTCATTGTCCACGGCGCGCCCGGCTTCCATTCGCATTCCTGGGTCATGCCGAACCAGTACTGCTTCATGAATTCCGGATTGGTGAGGGCATCCCACACCCTCTCCCGCGTGGCGCGGATGTAGGTGACATAAATATATGTGCTGCTCATGCGCCGTACTCCCTCATGCGTTCTCTAGCCATCGCCTTTTCCTTCGAGCCTCTTCTTGAGCTCGGAAAGCGCTGTTAACCGCGGCCGCTCGAACTTGCTGATCCAGCGCTCGGCGATCTCGTTGATCGGCACCGGATTGATGAAGTGAAGCTTCTCTCGTCCCTGCCGCCTCCACGACACGAGATTCGCCTCCTCCAGAATGGCGAGATGCTTCGCGACGGCCTGGCGCGTCATATCCAGTCCCTCGCATAGCTCTCCCAGCGTCTGGCCGTTCTTGCGGTGCAGCCGGTCCAGCAGCCGCCGGCGGCTTGCATCCGCCAAGGCCCGAAAAACGGCGTCGTCATCCATCGCACTAATATGCAACCATTTGGTTTCGTGTCAACAGGTCAAGCGGACGTGAGTTCGAAGACGGCCGGAACGATGAGTCATCGAGAATTTCGCACCGCTGTTCCGGAATACGCAGCCGCGGCTTAGGAGGGACCGGTACGTTGCGCGGCAATTTTTCACAATGACGAAACCCAATGACGAAATAGGTATTGCCAGCAAGCCAGCGGCGACTTTCATGTTGCCTTCCGCAGGAGAGCCGCGGGGAGACCGGCGGCCCGTAAGCGATGGCTGATGTTCGACCTGGGCGTGGCGCAGGAGCACCAAAATGGGCACCGAGCCGAACTCGCCAGCAGCCAGCCGCCCGGGTTCTGGGCGCCGGCTCGTCACGACCGACAATGCCAGGGGAGCGCCGGTGTACGCTCCCGATGGGAATAGGCTCGGGCGCGTCGAAGGTGTGATGGAAGACGAGGCCACGGGCGAGATCGTCTACGCCATCGTGAATTTCAGCCCTGGAAAGGGCATCGGGTTTGAGACCGATGAATATCCGGTGCCCTGGTCGCTTCTGAGGTACAATGCGCGGTTCGGCGGATACGAGCTGAAGATCGCCAGCAGGCCAACAGCTCAGACCAGGTGACCTGCGGGCCCTCGCCGATGGATTGCCGCCCGACGACGAGGTTCACCGCGAAAGGTCGTCAAGGCGCGGAGGGGCGACCCGGCCGCAAGTGATCTGCGGCGCTGCGCGCCCGTTTACGCGGCCCGCACCGCCGCCACAGATGCCGAAACATGGGACGTCATCAGGCCGACCACATCGCAGACACCAAGTTTCGCGATGACATTCGCTTCCTGGGGCGCATCCTTGGCGATACCATAAGCGAGCAGGAAGGCGAGGACACCTTTGCCCTGGTTGAACGTGTTCGGCAAACGTCTATCCGCTACCGCCGCAACCAGGACCGCGAGGCACAGGTTAAGCTCGAGAAGGATCTCAGCCAGTTATCCTCGCGCGAAGTCATTCGGGTCGCGCGCGCCTTCAGCATTTTTTCCCACCTGGCAAACATCGCAGAGGACCAGCATCAGATCTGGCATCAGCGGGCGCAGGAAACGGCGGCGGACCAGAGCGACGGCCGTATCGCCTGCGCGCTTCGGCGGGCGCAGGACGCCGGCATAACATCAGTCCAGCTCAAGGCGTTTTTCGACAGAGCGCTGGTCAGCCCGGTCCTCACCGCGCATCCAACTGAGGTGCAACGCAAGAGCGTACGCGACCGCGAGCGCGAGATCGCGAGGCTGCTTGACGATCGCGACCGCCTGCGGCTCACCTTCGAGGAAGCGGCTGCGAACGAGGAGGCGCTGCGCCGAGCGGTCCTTGCCATCTGGCTGACAGGCGACCTGCGCCGCACAAGGCTCACGGTCATCGACGAGGTCGCAAACGGACTCTCGTACTATGACCACACGTTCCTTCGCGAGTTGCCGCGCCTCTATGCCGACCTTGAGGATCGGCTAGAGTCCAGGGATTTATTGTGGCGATCCGCGCCGCTTCCATCCTTTCTCAAGATCGGGAGCTGGATTGGAGGCGATCGCGACGGCAATCCACATGTCACGGCAGATATTCTCCGGCAGACGCTCCGGATGCAGAGCAGCCGCGCTTTGAGCTTTTATCTGGAAGAGTTGCACGCGCTCGGCGGCGAGCTTTCTCTGGATGACGAGGCCGCAAAGGTCTCCAGCGACTTGCGCGCGCTCGCCGATCGATCGCCTGACCAATCGCCCCAAAGGATGCACGAGCCATATCGGCGCGCGATCTCCGGGATCTATGCGCGGCTCGCCGCGACCGCCCATGCGCTCGACCAGCTCGCACCGGCACGCCGCGCAGTGGCGGAAGCGCCGCCATATGTGGCTGCAGAAGAGTTGCTCGCCGACCTTGATGTCATCGATCGATCTTTGGTCGAGAACGCATCGCCGCTTCTCGCCCGCGGTCGTCTGCGCAGCTTGCGCCGCGCCGTCGACGTCTTCGCCTTCCATTTGGCGGGCGTCGATTTGCGCCAGAATTCCGAAGTGCATGAGAGGACGATAGCCGAGCTGTTTGCTGCGGCGCGCGCCGGCGCCGCATACGCCGCCCTCGAGGAGGCGGCGAAAGTCGATCTGCTGTTGGAGGAATTCAGAACCGCGCGTCCGCTGGCGTCGCCTTTTGTGAACTACTCCGCGCCGACTCAGTCGGAGATCGCGATGCTCGATGCGGCCCGGGAGGCGCAGCGCCGCTACGGGAAGGGCGCGATACCGAATTACGTCATCTCAATGACGCATGGCGTTTCCGACATTCTCGAAACGGCGCTGCTGCTTCGCGAAGGAGGCCTCCTGCGTCCGCGCACGGCCGAACTTGACCTCGACATCGTCCCCCTGTTTGAGACGATCGCGGATCTTCGCGCCTGTGCCGCCGTCATGGACCGGCTTTTTGCCATTCCTGAATACCGGTGCCTTGTCGCCGGCCGCGGCGATAACCAGCAAGTGATGCTCGGCTATTCGGACAGCAACAAGGACGGCGGCTTTCTCACCTCGGCGTGGGAGCTTTGCAAGGCCGAGACGGCGCTGGCCGATGTGTGCCGGCGCCATGGCATCCGTTTATCCATTTTTCATGGCCGGGGCGGCTCGGTCGGGCGCGGCGGCGGGCCGAGCTACCAGGCGATCCTGGCTCAGCCGGCGGGCACCGTGCAGGGTTCGATCAGGGTCACGGAGCAGGGCGAAGTGATCGCTGCCAAGTATTCCAATGCCGATGTGGGCCGGCGAAACCTGGAGGTTCTTGCCGCTGCGACGCTGGAAGCCACGCTGCTGCCGGGAAAAGGCGCACACCGGGCCGCATATGCGGAGGCGATGGAAGAACTCTCTTCGCATGCCTATGACGCCTATCGGCGCCTCGTCTATGAGACCGACGGTTTTGAGCGCTATTTCTGGGAATCCACGGCTATTGCGGAGATCGCGCATCTCAACATCGCGAGCCGGCCGGCATCTCGCACAAATTCCCGGCGCCTGGCCGACTTGCGAGCCATTCCATGGGTGTTCAGCTGGTCCCAATGCCGGCTGATGCTGCCCGGCTGGTATGGTTTTGGATCGGCCGTCACCGCGTGGCTTGCGGCGCATCCGCAGAACGGCATGGCGCGGCTTCAAGACATGTACCAGGATTGGCCTTTCTTTCAGATGATCCTGTCCAACATGGAGATGGTCCTGGCGAAAGCCGATATCGCGACGGCTGCGCGCTACGCGGAACTGGTCGAGGAGGCGCAACTGCGGCAGACGATCTTTGCGCTGCTTCGCGCCGAATGGCGCAGGACAATGGATGCTCTGCTGAAGATTACGCGCCAGAACACGCTGCTCGAACGCAATCCGCTGCTGGCGCGGTCGATCAGGTACCGGTTCCCGTATCTCGATCCGCTCAATCACATCCAGATCGAGCTTTTGAAGCGCCACCGGGCGGCAGACGCCGATGAGCGGGTGGTCAAAGGCATTCATCTCACGATCAACGGGATTGCGGCGGGACTGCGCAACAGCGGATAGCCGCGCGCGTCCATGGCGCGAATCATATCGATATGAATGGTTTGACGGAATCGTTCCACTGGCGGAGCAATTGAAATGACCGAAGTTGAACGACTCGCCCGTTTCGTCGATCAACGGCGATTTGAAGACATCAGCGCAGAAGCGCGTGAGCAGCTCAAAATCCGCGTGCTCGATACGGTGGGAGTTGCGATCGGCGCTCTCGATGCACCGCCAATCCTGGCTGTCTTCCGCCTGGTCGACGAGCTTGGGGGAAAGCCGCTGTCGACCTTGATCGGTGGCGGAAAGACCGCGCCAGACCGCGCCGCATTTTTCAACGGAGCACTCAGCCGCTACCTCGATTTCATGGACAGCTATCTGGCGCCGCGCGAGACCAATCACCCATCGGACAACATGGGCGCCGTGCTGGCGGCGGCGGAGATGCGGGGGGCAAGCGGCGCCGACTTTCTCACTGCCCTGGCAATCGCCTATCAGGTGCACACGCGTTTGAGCGATGTGGCGCCGGTGCGCGACAAGGGCTTCGATCACACCACTCAGGGCGCCTACGCGGCGGCGGCTGGCGTCGCCAAGGCGCTCCGCCTGCCGCCCGATCAGATCGCCAATGCCATCGCCATCAGCGGGACCGCGAATGTGGCGCTGCGGGTCACCCGGACCGGCGCGCTGTCCCATTGGAAAGGGCTCGCCTATCCGAACACCGCAATGGCGGCGACCCATGCGGCGCTGCTGGCGGCCCACGGCATCACCGGCCCGCAAGAGGTGTTCGAAGGGAACAAGGGCTTCAAGGAAACGATTTCGGGGCCGTTCGAGATCGATTGGCTCGCAGAGGATCTGGAGCGCGTGCGGCTGACGATTCTCAAGAAGCACAATGCTGAGATTCACGCCCAATCGGCGCTCGACGCCGCGCTCGACATCCGTTCACAGGCGAATTTTGCAATTGACAAGGTGCGCCAGGTGCGGCTCAAGACCTTCCGTGTCGCCTATCAGATCATCGGCGGCGGCGAAGAGGGCGACAAGCGCACGGTGCGCAGCAAGGAGGAGGCGGATCACAGCCTGCCCTACATGCTGGCGGTGGCGCTGCTCGACGGCGAAGTGCAGCCGGAACAATACGCGCCGGAGCGGATTGCACGGAGCGATGTCCAGGACCTGCTGCGACGCGTCGTTATTACGCCCGATCAGGCCCTGTCGGAGCGGTTTCCGCAGCGAATGCCCGCCATGCTCGAAGTCGAGCTTAATGACGGGTCAGTGCTGCGGGCCGCGCGCGACGACTATCACGGCTTCTACACCAACCCGTTCGACTGGACCGCAGCGCGGCAAAAATTTGACCGCGTCACGCGCGCATTCCTGACGAAAACGGCGGCAAACAGGATCGCGGACGTCATTGCCGGCCTTGATGACCGGCCGATTTCGGAGCTGGCGGCGTGCCTCGCCTCCGTTCCACGGCGGATGTCTTAGGGTGCGCACTCTTCGACAAGCTCAGAGCGGAGCGTGCCACCCCCACGAAGGCCGCGCCTTGGTGGGCATGGCGCGCGCCCCTCGGCGGGCCGAGCAGCAGCGCGCCTTTGCCCGCCCACAAGCGATTCCAACTCACGGCTTATACGTCGTAATGCGCCCCCAGCTGCTTTTCGTTCCCCACAGTCCGGAGCGCAGACACTCAAGCTGAACGATCTGGCTGTGATCGACGAACAGATTTACTTCGGCGCCGTAATTCTTGATGTACCATTCGAAGACCTTCGGATCGGCAGCCTCGAACATCACCGGGTTGAGCCCAAGGCTGTCGATGATGGCGGCGGCTACATCGGTTCGCCACGTCGTGACGCTTTCGGTGATGCCCTCGGACTCGATCATGATCCGCTCGGCGCCCGCGTCGAGGCACCGGAACGCCAGGCCGATCAGCCAGCGCACGTCGCGCGTCCCTTCGGCCGCGAGTTCCGCGGCTTCGGTGGCGCCGCCGGCGCCGAACTGGATCCCGAGCTCGGGCTTCGGCTTCAGTCCGGCGCCGACCACCGTCTTAATCAATGCAATGAGATCGTCCGGCGGCAGGGTGATGAAACCGGTCGAAATCTCGACAACATCAAAACCGAGTTCCTGGCATTCGCCAAGGTATCGCTTGACCGCGCCCGCCCCTTCGCGCGCCAGCACATGCTCGATGAAACCGCCAGTGGAGACGTAGACATTATGCTTGTGGGCAAGGTCGTTGATCTCCCTGACGCGAATCCGCGGCATCAGTGCGAAAGAGCCGCCGGCATATTTTAGGCCGTCGACATACTCGCCCACCGTTTCCAGGATGTCAGAGAGATACCGTGTTCCCATGACCGTATAATAGGGGCCGCGGATTTCCGTCAGCCCGCTCGTCCGGGGCTTGGTTGCGCGTTGATTGAGCCGGATGAAGGGAAAAGCTCGTTCGTTCATCGATCAATCTCCCCGAACACGATATCGAGCGATCCGATAATGGCGGCAACGTCCGCCAGCATGTGGCCGCGAGAAAGAAAGTCCATCGCCTGCAGGTGCGCGAACGACGGCGCCCGGATCTTGCATTTGTACGGCCGGTTGGCGCCGTCGGCGATCAGATAGACGCCGAATTCGCCTTTAGGCGCTTCTACGGCTGCATAGACCTCGCCGACCGGCACGTGATGGCCTTCGCTGTAGAGCTTGAAGTGTTCGATCGTCGCCTCCATGGAGCGCTTCATCTCGGCGCGCGGGGGCGGAACGACCTTGTAGTCGCGGGCCGCCACCGGCCCCTCCCCTTCGGGCAGACGAAGCTTGTGCAGGCACTGCTTCATGATGCGCACCGATTGGCGCATTTCCTCCATGCGCACGAGATAGCGGTCGTAGCAGTCGCCGCTGTTGCCGACCGGAATATCGAAATCGAGCTCCGAATAACATTCATAGGGCTGCGCCTTGCGCAGATCCCACGCCGCTCCGGCGGCGCGGACCATCACGCCTGAGAAGCCCCAGCCCCATGCGTCCGCAAGCTTCACCGGAGCGATGCCGACATTGCGCTGTTTGAAAACGCGGTTCTCCGTAAGCAGGACCTCCATATCGTCGCAGACGCGCAGGAACGGGTCGCAAAAATCCCAGATGTCGTCGAGAAGCTTCGGCGGCAGATCCTGATGCACGCCGCCGACCCGGAAATAGTTGGCGTGCATGCGCGCGCCGGATGCGCGCTCATAGAACGCCATCAGCTTCTCACGCTCCTCAAAGCCCCACAGGATCGGCGTCAGCGCGCCGATATCGAGCGCCTGGGTCGTCACGTTGAGGAGATGCGAGAGCAGCCGTCCGATCTCGGAGTAGAGAACCCGGATAAGCTGCCCGCGCTTGGGAACCGTGATGCCGAGCAGCCTTTCCGCCGCCAGGCAGAACGGATGCTCCTGGTTCATGGGCGCGACATAATCAAGCCGGTCGAAATAGGGCAGCGCCTGCAGATAGGTCTTGTACTCGATCAGCTTTTCAGTGCCGCGGTGCAAGAGGCCAATGTGGGGGTCGACCCGCTCGACGATCTCGCCGTCAAGCTCAAGCACAAGGCGGAGCACGCCGTGAGCTGACGGGTGCTGGGGCCCGAAGTTGAGGGTGAAATTGCGGACAGCGGCTTCCATCGCGGGGCCTCACGTCTGTTGCTGAACCAACGTGGCGCCGCAGAAGAGAGTTCCAACCGGGGTTCCCCTCCGGGATCACCGCCGCACAGACACCGGACGGCATTGATTTCGTTGGGAATTCCAAAATCTAATCCGTTTTGACAATCGCAGTAGTTCTATAATACCATTTCGGCCAGACATGGCGGTTGGCCGCCGGCGATTTTGGGGGGACGCACAATTAATTAATCCTGCAATTAATCAGAAGTGTTGCCCTAGAGTCATAGACCTATCCTAACGATTGTCTTAGACAGGCCCCACTGCGGATCGCTGGAGGGGGATTCCATGAAAAAGCTTCTTTTGACGGCGGTTGCCTTCACCGCGGTCGTACTGCCCGCTATGGCGGCCGATCTGGCGCCCGTTTACAAGGCTCCGCCTCCGCCTCCGCCTCCCAGCTGGACTGGGTTCTACCTCGGCGGCACTGTGGGTGGCATCTTCACCAATAATTCGGTCGACGTGACGACGACCAACACCGCCAATAATATCAGCGGCAATTTGAGTGCGCTTGGGCTAACCGCGGGCCCGGCATCCGCGGCCGCGGCTACAAGCAGCGTAGGCGCCGGGTGGAGTTCCCTCGCCGGTGGCGCCGAGCTGGGTTATAATTGGCAAGTTGCACCAACCTTGCTCCTGGGATTGGAGGCCGACATTCAGGGCATTGCCGATCCGGGCGGCCCCAGTGCGCTCTCCAACGTGGTCGCGCGTGACGCTGTTAGGTTCCCAGGCTTCAACTACGCTGCCACGATTTCGGCGACGGACAAGGTAAACTGGCTCGGCACCGCACGCGGCCGTCTGGGCTTTCTCGTCACTCCGACCTGGCTGGTCTACGGGACCGGCGGCTTAGCCTATGGCGACGTGTCATCCAGCACCGCGATCACTGGCGGTGAAACGCCGAACACCGGCGCCACCAACATTGCTGGGGCCGGGTCCCTCTCAAGCACACGCGTAGGCTGGACGGTCGGCGCCGGTGCGGAATACATGTTCCTCCCCAACTGGACAGTGAAGGCAGAATGGCTGCACTACGATCTCGGCAGCGCCAGCTACAGCAACGGTACGATGACGAGCTTCGCAGGGGGCGTCCCCGCATTCACGGACGTGGCAAGCAGCACCGTCAAGTTCAGCGGCGATATCGTGCGCGGCGGCATCAATTATAAATTCTGACCGGGGCTCCGCTTTAGCCTTCCCCGACTTTAGCCTTCGAGGGCGCCGCCGCGGCCTCTCGGTTATCCAGACGGACTAACGCGCTCGGCTGACCCGCGCGACATCGGAAATCTCCGCTCAACCTCGACAAGCGGCGATATCGCTGGTTTTCGGATATTTACGTATGGGCCAAGTGCGGCCGCAACTGCAATGCAGCACATTTCGACGCGCCTGCTCGCCTGTTCCGATCGTCCGATCCTGAAACGACCTCCGTCAGATTGCTGGCCATTCGATTATCGCCGGAAGCCCGCACAACACTGGCGGGTTGTTGCGGCAAAGCATTACCGGGCCGAATGCCGCTGACGGCGAAACGCCCGTAGCGCGCAATAAGCGCATTGCGCCGCAACGATAGACCGGCATTGACGCCGGCAGTAAGACGGGTAGGCCTTTTGACGGGGGCGGCCTCATACCGCTTTCGCGCCGGTGCGGCGCAATGCGCTCTGCGCTTATTGCGCCCTGCCGGGAACACAAGGCAATGGGCGACGCTGACGATCGTTGCGGCGCTGCGCTTATTGCGCCCTACGGCGTTCCATGGGAGAAGCGCCGCCACGGACACGGGGGGGCGGGTCATTGAATGAAGCCCATCGGTTCCACAAATAACAGGGCAAATCGGGTGAGCGATGTCTGAATTCTCCGGCGGCTGGATGTGGTCTGAAGCGTGCGAGATGCTGGCGCGGGCGGAGCGCCTGCATCGAGAGCTGTTCCGGCCGGCGCTCGGGAGGCGCGTTCCCGCCTGGGAGCCGCCGGTCGACGTGCTGGAGACCGAACGCGAGGTCCTGGTGCTGGTGGCGCTTCCGGGCGTTGAACCTGATCAGATCGAAACGGTGATCGAAGACGCCCATTTGGTGGTGACGGGACACCGCGTCTTACCAGCCGAACTGGCGACCGCCATAATCCACCGCCTGGAGCTGCCGCAAGGCCGGTTCGAGCGCCGCATCGAGTTGCCGGCCGGGCGCTATGACGCGGTGCGCCGCGCCGCAGTTCACGGCTGCGTGCTCATCACCTTGCAGAAACGGGCACGTTCCGCGGTTGAATGACAATGACCCAATCGTTCGAATCGCGCCCTCATCAAAGCGCGCCTTCTCAAAGCCCCGCCGGCGCCGACAAGGTGCCCGGCGCACTGCCGCTGCCGCCGGACGGGCTCGTCATCCTTCCGGTGCGAAATTTCGTATTGTTTCCCGGCGTCGTCATGCCGGTATCGATCGGCCGGGCGCGTTCGATTGCGGCGGCGCAGCAGGCGATGCGCGAGCAGCGGCCGATCGGCATCCTGATGCAGCGTGACCCGGCCACGGAGGAGCCCGGCCCCATCGACATGCACCGCATGGGCACGATCGCCAATGTTGTGCGCTACATCACCGCGCCGGACGGCGGTCACCATCTCATCTGCCAGGGCGACCAGCGCTTTCAGGTCATCGAGTTTCTGGACGGCTGGCCCTTTCTGGTGGCGCGTGTCCTGCGCATCCCGGAGCCCAGTCCGACAAGCGCGGAAATCGAGGCGCGTTTCCTGCATCTGCAAAGCCAGGCGGTGGAGGCTATCGAGCTCCTGCCGCAGGCGCCGCCCGAGCTGTTGGCGGCCATCCGGTCGGTGGGGTCGCCGGCGGCGCTCGCTGACCTCGCCACCGCCTACATGGACATGAAGCCGGAAGAAAAGCAGGAGATCCTCGAGACCATCGACGTTCTCGCCCGGATGGAGAAGGTCTCGCGCTTCCTTGCGCAGCGGATCGAAGTGCTGCGGCTTTCGGCCGAGATCGGCAAGCAAACCAAGGCGGCGCTCGACGAGCGCCAGCGCGAGGTGCTGCTGCGGGAGCAGATGGCGGCCATTCAGCGCCAGCTCGGCGAGGGCGAGGAAGGCCGCGCCGCGGAGATCAAGGAGCTATCCGAGGCGATCGCCAAGGCCGGCATGCCCAAAGAGGTCGAGGAGCAGGCCCGCAAGGAGCTGCGGCGCTTCCAGCGCATGCCCGAAGCGGCCGCTGAGGCCGGCATGGTGCGGACCTATCTCGACTGGCTGATCGAGCTGCCGTGGACCCTGCCGGAGGAGGCGCCGATCGACATCGCCGAGGCGCAGCGCATTCTCGATGAAGACCATTTCGGCCTTGACAAGATCAAGCGGCGGATCATCGAATTCCTCGCCGTGCGCAAGCTCGCGCCGCACGGCAAGGCGCCGATCCTGTGCTTCGTCGGCCCGCCCGGCGTGGGCAAGACGTCGCTCGGCCAATCGATCGCGCGGGCGATGGGCCGCAAGTTCGTGCGCGTCAGCCTCGGCGGCGTGCATGACGAGGCCGAGATTCGCGGGCACCGTCGCACCTATATCGGGGCGCTGCCGGGCAACATCATACAGGCGATCCGCAAGGCCGGCGCCCGCAACTGCGTGATGATGCTGGATGAGATCGACAAGCTCGGCGCCGGCATCCAGGGCGATCCCTCCGCCGCGCTTCTCGAAGTGCTCGACCCCGAGCAGAACAACACGTTCCGGGACAATTACCTTGGCGTGCCGTTCGATCTCAGCCGCGTGGTGTTCATCACCACCGCCAACCTGCTCGACACCATACCGGGGCCGCTGCGCGACCGCATGGAGATCATCGCTCTCGCCGGCTACACGGTGACGGAGAAGCGCGAGATCGCGCGGCGCTATCTGGTGCGCCGGCAGATGGAGGCCAACGGACTGAAAGGCGGCGAGGTCGAGATCACCGACGCTGCGATCAACGAGATCATTATGCGCTACACCCGCGAAGCCGGCGTGCGCAATCTCGAGCGGGAAATCGGCAAGGCGCTGCGTCACGCCGCCGTGCGGGTCGCCGAGGGCGAACGCGGCCCGATCCGCATCGATCGCGACGACCTCGTTGCCATCCTGGGAGCGCCGCCCTTCGAAAGCGAGCTTGCCATGCGCACCAGCGTACCGGGCGTCGCCACCGGGCTCGCCTGGACGCCGGTCGGCGGCGACATTCTGTTCATCGAGGCGACGCGCCTTCCCGGCTCAGGCAAGCTCATCCTCACCGGCCAGCTCGGCGACGTGATGAAGGAGAGCGCGCAGGCGGCGCTGAGCATCGTGAAGAATGGCGCGGCGACATTCGGCATCGACGCCGCCCGCTTCGAGCGCATCGATATCCACATTCACGTGCCGGCCGGAGCGACGCCGAAGGACGGTCCGAGCGCCGGCGTCGCCATGTTCATGGCCCTGGTCTCGCTGATGACCGAGCGGACGGTGCGCAGCGACACCGCAATGACGGGCGAGATCAGCCTGCGCGGGCTGGTGCTGCCGGTCGGCGGGATCAAGGAGAAGGTCGTGGCGGCGGCGAGCGCCGGCATCCAGCGGGTCATGCTGCCGGCGCGCAATCGCAAGGATTTCGACGATATTCCCGAAGAAGTCCGCAAACAGATCGAGTTCGTCTGGCTGGAGCGTGTCGAAGAAGCCGTCGCGGCGGCGCTCGATCCAGCGCCTCCGCAGAGCGCCGGGCGCCCCGAAAGCGCCGCGGCGCAGCCGCTTGCGGATGCGCATGCATGACATGGATTGTCAGAAGCGATTTCCGGAACAATCTCGCCGCGAGCGCGTAGGCTGGGCAAAGGCGGCCCGGGAGCTTCGATTGCATGCTCGGCGCTGGGGCCGCCATTGCCCACGCGGTCATGTCTCTATTGCCTGAAGGGCTATTCCCGACCGCGCGGGCAAAATCTCCGGCGAGGTCGGTGTTCGAGGCCTCTCCGTCCAGGCGATTTTGCCCACCCGACGCTTCTACGCTTCATGGAGTTGACCCAACATGATGCGCGAGCCGATTCTCGTCATTAACGCTGGCTCCTCCAGCGTCAAGTTCTCGGTGTTTGAAACTGCTGGCGACCGGTCTCTCACGGCCGGCCTGCGTGGCGAGGTCGCGGGCATCGGGACATCTCCCCGGCTGAAGATTGCGGATGCGCAGAGCCGCATCGTCGCGGACGCAGCCGTCAGCGGCGACGACCACCGCGCCGCTATCGCGGCGATTCATCATTGGTTCGCCGGTCACGTTGGCGGCGAGGCGGAATTTGCCGGCATCGGCCACCGCATCGTGCATGGCGGAGCGGCGTATTCCGACCCGGTCGTGATCGATGCGCAGGTGGTGGCCCGTCTTGAGGAGCTGATCCCGCTTGCGCCGCTGCACCAGCCTCATCACATCGCCGCGATCCGGGCCGTTGCCGCTGTGGCACCTGATGTGCCGCAGGTCGCCTGCTTCGATACGGCTTTTCACCGAAGCCAACCGCCGCTGGCGCGCGAATTTGCGCTGCCGCGCGAACTCACGGCAAGAGGCATCCGCCGCTATGGCTTTCATGGCCTGTCATATGAATACATCGTTTCGAAGCTGCCCGAGGCGGCGCCGCAATGCGCCAACGGGAAAATCGTGGTCGCGCATCTCGGCAACGGCGCCAGCATGTGCGCGATCGAAAACGGCCGCAGCGTCGCAACCACCATGGGGTTCACGCCAGCCGATGGCCTGCCGATGGGAACCCGGACGGGCGCTCTCGACCCCGGCGTTATTCTGTATCTCATCGCGCACGAGCGGATGGATGCAAATGCCGTCGAGCATCTGATCTACGAGCGTTCCGGCTTGCTCGGGGTTTCGGGCCTGTCCAGCGATATGCGCACGCTGCTGGCGAGCAATGCGCCGGCCGCACGGGAAGCGATCGCGCTGTTCGTCTATCGGATCAATCGCGAGTTGGGTTCGCTGGTCGCAGCGCTCGGCGGGCTCGATGCGGTCGTGTTTACCGGCGGCATCGGAGAAAACGCCCCGGAGATCCGTGCGCGGGTCTGCCGGCATGCCGGTTGGATCGGATTAGCGCTGGACGATGAAGCCAATGCGCGGGGCGGTCCGCTGATATCGCGGCGAGGCTCGGCGGCGTCGGCGTGGGTCGTGCCGACCAATGAGAACCTGATGGTCGCGCGCCATACGCGGCGGGTGATCCGTGGACCGGCTTGAGCGTTGGGCTCAACTCATCCCGCACATCCGAGGGCCTTCCAACGGGCTTCGTGAACGGTATATTGCGCTCATTCGAGGAGAAGGAGTTCCGCCATGCAACAACCGGCATACCAGCAAGGCGCCGCCAAACACGAGTCCGCCACGCAACTCCGCTCCAACGCTCCGCCCCATGATCTTCGCTCGACGCTCGATTGGCTGCGCCAGCAGGGCGACCTGATCGAGACCGAAAAGGAGGTCGATCCCGACCTTGAGGTCACCGGCCTGCAGAAGCACATGGACGGCGGCTGCCCGGTGATGTTCCACAACGTCAAGGGCAAGCCGAACCACCGCGTCATCACCAACCTGTTCGGCGACATGAACGTCATCAACAAGATGTTCGGCTGGAAGGATGATGTCGAACGCACCCGCCGCATCGCGGCGGCGTTCCGCAAGCCGCTCAAGCCGGAAATCATCTCCCAGGCCGACGCCCCGGTGCAGGAGCACGTCGTGCTCAATCCGCAGGACGTGAACCAGTACATGGTGCCGATCCGACACACGACGTACGAGACCGAGCTGACGGTCGGCTCCGGCATCCGCTGCGTGAGCTTCGACCAGTTCGACGGCGGCACCGACCTCGGTTACAACCGCATGAACTTCCGCTGGGGCAACGTGGGCACCTTCCAGATTTCGCCCGGCTCGCACATGTGGCAGGTGGCGAACAAGTATTACAAGGAAGACCAGCCGATCCCGATCAGCATGTGCTTCGGGGTGCCGCCCGCCTGCACGCTGCTCGCGGGCGCAGGCTTCGACTACGCGATCCTGCCCATGGGCTGCGACGAGATCGGCATTGCGGGCGCCGTGCAGGGCGCACCGATCAGGCTTGTCAAATGCCGCACCGTGGACGCCTACACGCTGGCCGACGCCGAGCTGGTGCTGGAAGGCTATGTGTATCCCCGCGACCGGCGCTACGAGACGGCGCAGGCGGAAGAGGCCGGCGTGCAGGGCCGCTTCCATTTCCATCCCGAATGGGCGGGCTACATGGGCAAGGCCTATAAGGCGCCGACCTTCCATGTCACTGCCGTCACCATGCGCAAGCCCGAGACCAAGCCGATCATCTACTGCCTCGGCGTCCACATGCTCGATGACCACAACATCGACACTACCGTGCGCGAGGCCGCGATCTTCGAACTGTGCGAGCGGCTGCAGCCCGGCATCGTGCAGAACGTGGTCATTCCGTTCTGCATGACCGACTGGGGCGGCTGCATCATCCAGGTGAAGAAGCGCCACCAGATCGACGAGGGCTGGCAGCGGAATTTCCTCGCCGCGGCGCTGTCGTGCTCGCAGGGCATGCGGCTTGCCATCGCGGTGTCGGAGGACGTCGATCCCTATTCGATGGACGACGTGATGTGGTGCCTGACCACGCGGGTCAATCCGCAGACCGACATCTTGAACCCGATCCCGGGCGGCCGCGGCCAGACCTTCATGCCGGCCGAGCGCATGACCGCCGGCAGCGCCCAATGGACCGCCTCCAACACGCGCTTCGAAGGCGGCATGGGCATCGACGCCACCGTGCCGTTCGGCTACGAGAGCGATTTCCTGCGCCCGGTCTACCCGGTCGACAAGGTCAAGCCGGAGGATTTCTTCAGCAACGAGGACCTGGCCAACGCCAAGTCGCGCATGCACGGGTGGGTGCATTCGCTGGCAAAGAGCGGGAGGTGAGGGGGGCCGCGCCTGGCCATGTGCGGATTGCCCTGGCCGCAAGCAAGGCGGTAAATCGATTCACCCTCCTCCTCTTGTCAGCAGGGAGGGGAAACCAAGGGAGACGCCACGTGTCTGATCTAACGGGAGGCAAAATCACTGTCCGTTTGGCGCATTTCGGCGTTCTGGCGGCATCTGTGTTTGTAGCCGGCGCGGTCTATTCCCAGGCCGTTGCGCCCACCAATTCGTTGCCCGATCCCTACACAGGGGCGCCGTTCGGAAAACTGCCGGAGGGCCGCACCTGGGGCTCCACGGCCGGCATCGGCATTGATCGGGACGGCAAGAGCGTCTGGGTCGCTGAGCGCTGCGGCGCCTTTGCGCCGCCTTCGCAGATGAAGCCGGGCGTGCCGTTCGCCTGCGACGGATCCAACCTTGATCCGATCCTCAAATTCGACGAGACCGGCAAGCTGGTCAAAAGCTTCGGCGCCGGCCTTTTCGTGCTTCCGCATGGCCTCTCGGTCGACCCGGAAGGAAACATCTGGGTGACGGATGGGCTCGGCAAGGACGGCAAGGGTCACCAGGTTTTCAAGTTCAGCCCTGAAGGCAAGGTGCTGCTGACTCTCGGCAAGCCCGGCGTTGCGGGGAGCGGGCCGGATGAGTTCAATGCGCCCTCCGCTGTACTGGTCGCGCCCAACGGCGATATCTTCGTCGCCGACGGTCACGGCGGCAACACCAACGCCCGCATCGTCAAGTTTGACAAGACCGGCAAGTTCATCAAGACCTGGGGCAAGAAGGGCAGCGCCCCCGGCGAGATGGACGGCCCGCACACGCTGGCGATGGATTCGCGCGGCAGGCTGTTCCTTGGCGACCGCGGCAACAACCGTATCCAGATCTTCGATCAGGACGGAAACTTCATCGACCAATGGGCGCAGTTCAGCCGGCCGAGCGGCGTCTACATCGACAAGAACGACGTCATCTACGTGGCCGACTCGGAGTCCGGCTCGGTCAACAAGGCGCACGGCGCCTGGAAGCGCGGCATCCGCATCGGCAGCGCCAGGGACGGCACGGTGACGGCTTTGATTCCGGACCCGGATGAGAACGCCACCACCACCAGCGCCGCCGAGGGCGTCACAGCCGATGCCCAGGGCAACATCTACGGCGCCGAGGTCGGACCGAAGCGGGTGATGAAATACGTCAAAAAGTGAACGGGCTTCGCTCCAACCGCATGAAACGGGCGCCGGAATGCTGAAGGTGTTCTGCGCCCGCTCCATGCATGCAGCCGTCGCGATTCTGTCGCGGCAGTTCGCCGAGGGTTGGGGCGCCGCGCCCGAGATCGTGTTTGAGCCGATGGGCGCGCTGCAGGCGCGGCTTGCGGCGGGCGAGACCGCCGATGTGCTGATCCTCACGGCGGCGGTGATCGATGCGCTTGCCAAATCCGGGGCGGTCGTGTCCAGCAGCCATGCCGCCATCGCACGCGCCCCGATCGGCATAGCCGTTCGCGAGGGCGCGCCGGCGCCCGACATCGCAACGCCCGAAGCCTTCAAGGACGCACTGACGACGGCCCGCGCCATTGCATTAAGCGATCCGGCAGTGGGCGGCTCAGCCGGCATCTACTTGCGTGAGCTCTTCGTGCGGCTCGGTCTCGCAGAGATCATCGCCGCCAAGACCGTCGCGCAGAAAAGCGGTGTCGCGGCCGCCAATGCGGTGGGCCGCGGCGAAGCCGACCTTGCAATGACATTCATTCCCGAATTGTTGCAGGGAAAAGGCGTTCGCATCCTCGCGGCCTTGCCGCCGCCCTTCGGCCATTCCGTCACCTACGCCGCCGCGGTCTCGGCGCGCCCAGCTGTCAGGACGAAGCGCGTGCTTTCATCAAGGCGTTGACGGAACGCAACGCACGCAGCATTTGGAGCATGGCTGGGTTCGAGGTTGAATGATATTAACTGGCTTTGTCGTCTTGAGGAGTTGGCTTCTCGTCGACCGCCGTATGGTTCATGAGTGAGAGCAACGGCGGGGCCGGCCTTTCCGGCGGCAGCGGTAATGCGGCAATGCCAATCACCTCGAAACGTGAGCCCGCGAGCTTTTTAATATCGGGGTCATCGGAATAGATCACAGTCGCACTCTCGACGGCAGCGATGGAGACGATCTGGTCATCGAACTTCGCTTTCGCTCGCGTCGGTGCAGACGACTTTACGCCGGCGGCCTTTCGCTCGGCTTGACGCGCTGCGAACTCGACTGCGGCGCGTTCGTCGAACGCAACAATCCGGAAATGTCGGCTTGAGCCGATGATTCGAAGGAATTCGGGCCCAGCTTGCTCGGCATGAACGAGCACTTCGGCGAGAGAAGGCGTAGGCACGATGATCTTTGCTCGGTCCTGTTGAAGTTTCGTGATTAAGTAATCGACGCGCTCTTTGCATCTGGAAACAACTTGGCCAGTCGCTAAGTCCACGGGAGCCTTGGCGTCGCTGGTGACAATGTAAACGAGGACGCTCGCATCAAATGCGACAATCAATGCCCGTTCCCCTCACCATTCCGCGCTGCGAGCAGAGCACTCACTGCGTCTGGCACTTCGTTCCAGCGGTTGCCTTTCACGTTGCGCAGGCTTGCGATGACCTCACTCAGCGGTTGATCGTCCAACTCCTCGAAGTCAGCGATCCGAAAACTCTTCAATTGCCACGTCCCATCCCCACAGCGAAACCATGTGCCGTTACCGTGAAATCGTAGCGTTCCGCCGAACAGGTGATGACGCAGGCGCAGCGCCACTGCCTCGCTGGTCACGAGTTCAGTAAACTCAAGCCCTCCACCCCGAATGTGAACGTGCTTCGTCTCGTCCTTGCCACCAATCCTATATACTTGCCCGTCTAACGTGCCTTCTTGCTTGAATGGACCAAAAATGAGCGGTTCCGCGCGCGTGCGACCGGGGAACAAAACAATTACATCGTTGATATCGCCCGTTAGTGCCGCAGTGGCGCCATCTTCGCGAAGCATGTCGTCAAGATCGTTGAAGGCCTTCAACACGTCGTTCGGCGCCAAGCCATCCCGGACTCCAAGAACGCGGTCCGACACTTTGGGGCGGGCAGGCTGGTCAACGGACGCAATGAGGACCGCTGACCCATTCTCGACCCCCCTGAAATGAACATTAGCTTCTTCACCCAACAACTTTGCGAAGGCCGCAATATACTCCGCAAGCCGCTTCATCGGGAGCGTCGCAGGCGTATGGCTGTCGGCAATTCGCAGTCGATATTCGCTGTCCATAGCACGCTCCGTCGCCCTTTAATCTACACCTCTAAAGTTTGACGAACGGTTTCAATCGGCCATCAAGTGGCTCAGTCACGCTAAGAACATACATAGAACGTCGCTCGCAAAATGTCACGTAATTGCGGAGACGCGTCATGCCGGATTGAGCTCCTCACGGCATCGGTATTTCCGGGACGTCGTAGCCTTTGCGGACAGCAGGGCGGTTGGCGATCGTCACGTACCAGCGTTTGACGTTGGGGAATTGGTTGAGGTCGATGGTCTGCCAGTCGAAGCGCGAAACCCAAGGCCAGATCGCAATGTCGGCCACCGAATAGTCATCGGCAACGAATTCGTGGTCGGCCAACCGGCGATCCAGGACGCCATAGAGGCGCTTGGCTTCTTTGAGATAGCGCTCCTCCGCATAGGGCGCCTTGCCCTTGTTGTACTTCACAAAGTGATGGACCTGTCCGAACATCGGGCCGGGGCCGCCCATTTGCCACATCAGCCATTCGATCACGCGATAGCGCTTGAGCGTGTCGGCCGGCAGCAGCTTGCCGGCCTTTTCGGCGAGGTAAAGCAGGATCGCACCGGACTCCATCAGACTGAAGTTGTTGTCGCGGTCAACGATTGCCGGAATGCGATTGTTGGGGCTGATCTTGAGAAACTCCGGCTTGAACTGCTCATCCTTGCCGATATCGACCGCATGCACTTCATAGGGAATGCCGAGTTCCTCGAGGGCGATGGACGCCTTGCGGCCGTTGGGCGTAGTCCAGGTGTAGAGATCGATCACGTTGGAATCCTTGCTATAACGTTCGCATGCACGCGCCTGCGACAGTGCCTATATCACTTCGCCTGAAGCCGGGCACAGATGAACGCGCCGGACGCCACCGCGAAGATGCATTGCTGCCTCGCTCACGCGTTTTCGATCTCGTCGCGCTTAAGCTCCAACTCGAGCCAGCATTCCTCTGCCGCTGCGAGTTCCGTTTGTATCGCCGTCAGTGCGGATGATGCGCGATCGAAGGCAGCGCGATCTCGCACATAGAGCGTCGTATCGGCCAGCACTGTCTGCAGTCGCGCGATCTCGGCTGTCAGTGTTGCGATCCTGCCGGGGAGCGTTTCCAGCGCATGCTTCTCGTTGAAGTTGAGCTTTCGTTTGGCCGGGCGGGCAGCCGTTCGCGGGAGCCTGGCCTCGATCGGCGCGCCCGGTTTCGCAGCCGGCTGCCCCCTCCCTGCCCTCCCCCGCAAGCCGGGGAGGACGGGGAGGGGGTCGCCGCGCTGGGCCAGCATGTCCGTGTATCCGCCCGCGTATTCCAGCCATTTGCCGTTGCCTTCAGGCACAATGACGGCATCGACAATACGATCGAGAAAGTCGCGGGCATGGCTGATGAGAAGCACCGTGCCGGCATAATCGCCGATCATCTCCTCCAGCACATCAAGCGTTTCGAGATCGAGATCATTGGTTGGCTCATCGAGCACGAGAAGGTTCGAGGGCTTCGCCAGCGCCCGCGCCAGCATCAGGCGGCCGCGCTCGCCGCCCGACAGAACCCGCAAGGGCGTACGCGCCTGCTCGGGATCAAACAGGAAATCGCGCATGTAGCTGATAACGTGCTTGGCCCGGCCCCCGACCATGACGGCGTCGCCGCGGCCGCCCGTAAGGGCTTCGCTCACGGTCCAATCCGGATTGAGGCTTTCGCGGCGCTGGTCGAGGGTCGCCATTTGCAGGTTGGCGCCGAGCCGCACGCTGCCGCTGTCCGGCGCCAGCGCACCGGTGAGAAGATTCACGAGCGTCGTCTTGCCGCTGCCATTGGGGCCGACAATGCCGATCCGATCGCCGCGCTGGATGCGGGCGGAAAATTCGGCCACCATAGGCGGCCCGCCATAGCCTTTCGAAATGCCTGTCGCTTCGATCACCAGGGCTCCCGAGCGTTCCGCCTCGGCAGCCGCCATCGCCACCGTGCCGGCTGCGCGGCGGGCATCACGCCGCTGCTGGCGCAAGGCCTTCAGGCCGGCGACGCGGCGCATATTGCGTTTGCGCCGCGCAGTGACGCCGTAGCGCATCCAATGCTCCTCGGCTTCGATCTTGCGGTCGAGCTTGCGCCGCTCGCGCTCCTCCTCGGCCAGAACATCGTCGCGCCAAGCCTCGAACTCGGTAAATCCGCGCTCGATCCGGCGCGCCTTGCCGCGGTCCAGCCACACCGTGACGCGGGACAGATTGCTAAGAAAGCGCCGGTCGTGGCTGATGATGACGAACGCGACCTTGCGCGCCGCGAGTTCGCCTTCAAGCCATTCAATCGCTGGAAGATCAAGGTGGTTGGTGGGCTCGTCCAAGAGCAGGATGTCGGGTGCCGGCGCCAGCACCCGC
>JAJPKK010000276.1 GCA_021323775.1 Hyphomicrobiales bacterium | reverse complement strand
CGGCCGACGATCGCCTTGTTGTACTGGACCGGAAACGAGGTCGCAGCCGACACCAGCTTCGAAGCGCGCGTGAGCATCGTGGCGTCGATGCCGGTCCAGTAGGGCAGCACGTCGTTGCGCACCTTCATGGCCATCACGATTTCCTCAAGCGCCGCGTTGCCGGCGCGCTCGCCGATGCCGTTGATGGTGCACTCGATCTGGCGCACGCCGGCGCGGGCGGCGGCGAGCGAATTCGCCACCGCCATGCCGAGATCGTCATGGCAGTGGGCCGAGAACCGTGCCTTGTCGGCATTCGGCACCCGTTCGCGCAGCATCTTGAAGAGCGCGTAATACTCCTCCGGCACCGTGTAGCCGACCGTATCCGGAATGTTGATGGTGGTCGCGCCCGCCGCGATGGCGGCCTCGACGCAGCGGCACAGGAAATCGTGCTCGGTGCGGGTGCCGTCCTCGGCGGACCACTCGACGTCGTCCGTATAGTTGCGGGCGCGGGTGACCGAAGAGATCACCATCTGGAACACCTGCTCAGGCTCCATCTGCAGCTTCCACTTCATGTGCACCGGCGAGGTGGAAATGAAGGTATGGATGCGGCCGCGTTCGGCCGGCCTGATCGCCTCGCCGCAACGGTCGATGTCCTTCTGCCCGGCGCGCGAGAGACCGCACACGACGGCCTTCCTGGTGCGCTTGGCGATCTCGTTGACGGCGAGGAAATCGCCCTCGGAAGCGATCGGGAAGCCAGCCTCGATGATGTCGACGCCCATATGGTCAAGCAGTTCGGCGACCTCGAGCTTCTCCTCGTGGGTCATGGTGGCGCCGGGCGACTGCTCGCCGTCGCGCAAGGTGGTGTCGAAAATAACGACGCGGTCCTTCTCGGACTGTGGCTGCGAGGTCATGGAAACTGTTCCTTTTTCTTAAAGAGATGGCTGCCAAAGATTGCGCCCGCAAGGCGCTCTTTCAGGTTCCGCTGTGGAAGGCCCCTGAGCGCCCAGGCGAGAAGCGCCCAGCCGGCCCTCAGGGGCGAATAAGGAGCAGCGCGAAAAGAATAAGGGAGGCTCGGACGAAACCGCGTATACGCGGGTTTCGGCCACTCGATAAAGTGATCGAAATCGGCAACAGCCGATTTCGATTGGGGCGGACCGTCGTCCCCCCGCCGATCGCGCGAATGTCGCGGCCAATCGACATGCCAAACCCTCAAGTATTGACTCCGCGGGTCGCGAAAACGGGCGAAGTTCGCGTTAACCCGATGGGTCGGAGGCACGTTCTAGCGGAAAGGAGGCGTGTAGGGCAAGTCGTTTTTGGCTGCGGGCGCGTGCTTGGGACACCTATTTCGCCGCCCCCAAAGCCCGCCGCACCCTCTCAAGCTCTTCGAGCGCCTTGCCCCTGACCAGCGGAAATTCCAGTTTGAGGCGTTCCATCGCGCCTCCAATCGCAGCCGCCACCGTCAGCCAGGCGAACCATTTGTGATCGGCCGGCACAATGTACCACGGCGCTTCCGCGGTCGCGGTGTTGCGGATCGCATCCTCGTAGGCCTCCATGTACCGGCCCCAGAGCTTGCGGTCATCCACGTCGTCCATGGAGAATTTCCAGCGCTTCGACGGCTCGTCGAGCCGCGCCAGGAGACGCTGCCGCTGCTCCTCTTTGGAAATGCGCAGATGAAATTTCAGCACCAACGTGCCGTTGAGCGCGAGATGGCGCTCGAAGGCGCGGATGCTGTTGAAGCGTTCCGACCAGATCGCCTTGGTCACGAGCTGCGCCGGCAGGTTCTGGCGTCCCAGCAGCTCGCGCCTCACGCGCACCACCAGCACGTCTTCGTAGTAGGAGCGGTTGAAGATGCCGATGCGCCCGCGCGCCGGCAGGCGCCGCGCCGCCCGCCACAGGAAATCATGCTCCAGGTCTTCGGCGCTCGGATGCTTGAAGGCGTGAACCTCGCAGCCCTGCGGATTGAGGCCCGACATGACGTGCTTGATGACGCCATCTTTACCCGACGCGTCCATGCCCTGCAGAATGATCAGCAGCGCCCATTGGTTCTGGGCATAAAGCTTCTCCTGCATGGCGGTGAGATGGCGCAAACCATCGGCAATCATGTCCTTGGCGGCGGCTTTGCCGATATCGAGTCCGCAGGTGTCGGCCGGGTCGAAATCCGAGAGCCGGAAGCCATGCGCCTTTTCGATGCGAAAGCGTTTGATGATCTTCGCGAAATTCATGGTCCAAGGTCACAAGTTCCACATATGCATCAAGTACGCCGTGACGAAGCGCGGCATGTCCGGATCAAGGTCCGCGGCCGAGCGGACGATGCGGATGTCGCGGAGTTCAGGCTGAGTCTCGCGCGCGAGGTGGGAGAGCATCCTGTTTCTCGCCTGCGGCGCGGGGCAGGGCACATCAATGCATTTCATCAGGGCGACGCGCGAGGCGTCGACCGCCGCGTGCCATCCTGAGGCGATGGCGACATCGCGATCCGTCAGGCCGGTCTCTTCCGCCAGCTCGCGCAGGACGTTGCCGAGGAGGTCGACAGTTTCCCCGCGCACGTCGTCGGGATCAGGCGTGCCGGCTGGAAAATAGATTCGGCCCGCATTGGCGGTGTGATCGCCCATCACGCCGAGCAGGTAGGCGCCGTCGCTTGCGCGCAATGCGCCCATGGCGAAGCAATTGACCACCGTGGAGTCGGGAAAGTTCCAGTCGCGCCATGCCAGGAATTCCGCGAAGCCTGCCTCAAAATAGGTGCCGCGCAATATGCCGTCACGAATCGCAAAGTCGCGCATGAGCAGGACGCGCCCGTTCCAAAGCTGCGGCGTCGCCTGGCGGCGCATGGCGAAATGCGCTGCGATGTCGTCGCGGCGCGTTTCGGCGAACCGCCACCGAAACGGGGCGAAGCCCACATCAAGGCGATCGACCGGGACGATGTGCGTATCTGGCATGGCGAGGCGGCTTGCAGGAACGCGCGGAATTTGTCAAAGGCCGACCTTGACCGGGGCAAATGTCTTGGACGGCGCCGCGAGTTCGTCCTGCGCAGCGATCAAGACGATTTCGGATGCGCCGGCGTCGCGCGTTCGTCGCAACACGCCGAACACGGACGATGTCGCAGCGGCAAGCGCATCTGCGGCCGAGCCCGAGCACAGGTAGTGGAAGAAGAACACGGCCGCGATGAGATCGCCCGCGCCATTGGCCGGTGTCGCCAGCAGCGGCGTGCGGACGAGATATCGCCCGCTTGCATCCGAGGCAATGATGTCGACACTGTCGGCGGGGGTAGCTTCGGAGCGTACGGAGGTGACCAGCACGGCGCGGGGGCCGCGGGTGTGGATGGCGTGCACTGCGGACAAGATGGCGGCGAGGTTTCGCGATTCGCGGCCGGCAAGCCGGTCAAGCTCGAAGTGGTTGGGCGTGACGACGTCTGCCGCCGGTACGGCGCACTCGCGCATGAATTCCGTAATGCCGGGCCGCACGAATTCGCCGCGGGCGCGGTTGCCGATGACCGGATCGCAGCAGTAGCGCGCATTGGGGTTGGCGGCCTTGACCTTGCGGACCGCCGCGAGGATCGCCTCGCCGGTTTCGACCGCGCCGATATAGCCCGACACTACGCCATCGCACGCGCTGAGCACGCCGAGGCTGGCGATGCCGTCGACCACCTCGCTGATATGCGCCGCCGCAAAGACTTCGCCTTTCCACGCGGCGTAGCCCGTGTGGTTCGAGAACTGCACGGTGTGGACAGGCCAAACCTCGCAGCCGAGCCGCTGCAAGGCAAACACCGCAGCCGAATTACCCACGTGGCCATAGGCCACGTGGGACTGGATGGAGATGAGGTTCATGCGAGGCTCTTGTAGCCCGCATGGAGGGAAGCGCAATGCGGGAACGGTCGCGCCCGCGGCACTAACCCTCCCCCGCTTGCGGGGGAGGGTTAGGGAGGGGGGGCCGCCTCACGGCTAGGATCGCCGCAAAGGCCCCTCCCCAGCCTTTCCCCTCAAGCGGGGGAGCGGGAATGGCTACCGCAGCCCTAACCTTTGCGCGGCCTGCTCGACGAACCTGTTCGTGTAGGTCTTGGCCAGATCAATTTTCGCCTTCGCTATATCGGGCGAGGACTGGCCGAATACGCTGAGCACCGCCGCCGCGCCCTTCGGATCCATGCGGCCGGTAATCGAATACATCGGGATCGTGCTTTTCAACGCCGCGAGATAAAGCGCCTTGTCGGGCCCGACCAGATCGTCCGGCATTTTCGCCATGATCTCCTCGGCCGTGTGGGAGTGAATCCACTTCAAGGTGGCGAGGATCGCATCGGTGAGCGCCTGGGTCTCCTTCTCGTGCCTGGCGATCCAGTCGCCGCGCGTGTAAAGCGCGCCGCCCGGATATTCGCCGCCGAAGACCGACAGCGTGTCGGCCTCACTGCGGGTGTCGCTCAAGATTTTCAGGCCTGAGAATTTCGCTTTCAGGAGGGTCGGCGTCGGGTCGAGCATCACGGCGGCATCGACGGCGCCCTGCTCCATGGCGGCGACGGCGGTGGCATCGAGCCCGATGCCGATCACCGCGACGGAGTCGGGGGCAACGCCATTCTTCGCAAGCAGGTATTTCAGGAAGAAGTCGGTCGAGGAGCCCGGCGCGCTGACGCCGACCTTCTTGCCGGCAAGATCCTTCACGGAATTGATCTCGGCCGTGTGGCGCGGCGAGACGCCGAGCACCAGGCCGGGGTAGCGATCGTAGACCACGAAGGCCTGCAGGTTCTGGTTTTTGGCGGCGAGATTGACGCAGTGGTCGTAATAGCCCGAAACCACGTCGGCGCTGCCGCCGATCACCGCCGTGAGCGCCTGGGAGCCGCCTTTGAAATTGACGAGTTCGATCTCAACGCCGGCCTTCTTGTATTCCCCGAGCTGCTCCGCCAGCACGGTCGGCAAGTAGCACAGGCAGCCGGCCCCGCCGATCGCAATGGTGATCTTCGCGAGTGCGGCGCCGGATGCGAGCGCCAGCGCTGCAAGCGACGCGGCGACGCGAGACAGCAATTTGGCAAGCATGGGGTTCCTCCGGTGTCTGCAAACGATTTTACGCTTAAGGTAGCCCGGGTTGAGCGCCAGCGAAACCCGGGGACAGCGTTGCCGCAAATGGTGGAACGGCGCCGGATGTCGTTGCGCCTCCTCCGTGCTGCCCGTTCTGGGGCGCGATCCTGACGCCGACGGCGCGAATAGCCCGGATGCAGTGAAGCGTGATCCGGGATCAGCCGCGCTCGGCGGCGCGGCCGATCCGGGATGTCGCTGCGCTCCATCCGGGCTGCCCTTTCTTCTCGGCTGCACGCTCCGGATGACAATAGCAGCTCACCAGATGGTCGTTCACCATTCCGACCGCCTGCATGAAGGCGTAGACGATGGTCGGGCCGACGAATTTGAAGCCGCGGCCGGCGAGCTCCCTGGAGATCGCGCGGGAAAGCGGCGTTTCGGCCGGAATGTCGGCAATGCGGCGCCGATGGTTCACCTGCGGCTCGCCGTCGACAAAATCCCACAGCAACGCCGAGAAGCCGGGACCTTTCTCCATGATGTCGAGATAGCCGCGCGCCGACAATATCGCGCCCTCGATCTTGGCGCGGTTGCGCACGATCCCGGCATCGTTCATCAGCGCCGTCACCTTGCGCTTGTCATAGCGCGCGATCGCATCGGGTTCGAACCCGTCGAAAGCGCGGCGGAAATTGTCGCGCTTGCGCAGAATCGTGATCCACGACAGCCCGGCCTGAAACCCGTCGAGCAGGAGCTTTTCGAACAGGGCGCGATCGTCCCGCTCGGGCACGCCCCACTCGTCGTCGTGATAGGCAACGTAGAGGGGGTCCTGTTTCGGCCACGGGCAGCGCGGCAGGCCGTCGGGATGCAGGATGGCTGACATGTGTTGGTTATAGTGTCCCTGCGTGCTTGCGCCAATGCTGGCGCTCTTGGAAGCGTAGCCCGGTTGAGCGCAAGCGACACCCGGGGGCGGCGTTGCCGCGTCGATAGGCCGCCCCCAGATTTCGCTCTGCTCAATCCGGGCTGCATTGGACCGGGCCAGTTTCCCGTCCGCGGGTGACCCTCACCCCGCCTTCCGTTCTCCCGGCAATGCAAACCGCAGCCAGTCGAGCTTGACGAGGCGCAGGGTCACGGCGCCGGCCACCAGGGGGTGGCGCGCCGCCAGCGCGTCCTCAGCGCGATCGAGGCGCAGCATCGCCAGCGCTCGTCCGTCGGCCGACGAGCCGAAAGTGCCGACCTGCTTCTCGGCTGCCGTGACAGCCGCGCCCGCCTCGGGCGCAAAGTCGTCATAGGCCACCGGCACAATGCGGGTGCGGACGTTGCCGCGATGCTCCATGCGCGACACGACTTCCTGACCGACGAAGCAGCCCTTGTGGAAATCGACGCCATTGAGCTGGTCCATATCGGCTTCGTGCGGGAATGCGTCGCCGTAGGTGAAATCGAGGCCGCCGCGGGGGATGCCGAGCGCAATGCGGTGCGCCTCGAAGGCGCTCGCCGGAATCAGCGCAGCGCCGAGGTCCGCCGCCGCCTCCGCGGCGAGGTGAGGCGGCAGCATGATGCGATAACCGAGCGCCGGCAGGCGCGGATCGCGATAGCACAATCCGTACTCCGTCTCGGCCTCTCCCTCCCAGACGGCCATGACGCCCAGCACCTCGGACAAATCCTCGACGATCGCCTTGGCGCGCAGCTTGTAGAAATTGAGCCGGTCTACGCAGGATTTCGCGAGGGCTTTGGGGACATCAAGGAAGAAGCCGCCGCCGTCCGCACGCGGCGCCTCGGCAACGATCATATCGACGATGATCTTGCCCTGCGGCGTCAGCAGCGCCGCAAAACTGGCGTCGTCCGGCGTCACCCGGCCGATATCGGAGGTCAACAGGCCGTTGAGAAAACCGCGCGCGTCCTCGCCTGCGACCTTGACGACGCCGCGATCCGGAAGCAGTGCTGCCTTCATGGGTTTTTGCCTATACCGGTCCAGCTTCCCGCGCAAGCAGCGGGGGCAGGCGCCCTGTTCTCCGATTGCGCTCGCTCCGTCCGGGCTGCCAGATCCTACTGCCGCGCCAGCTGAATCGAAAATTCGCCATTGGCGATGCGGTCGGGCAGGCCTTCCGCGTAGCGTGCCGCGGCATTCTCCCCATAGGTCGAGACCAGTTCGCTAAGGGCCGTGAACAAGCATGCCTGCGCCATGCAATCGCCGTCGACGCCGCACAGGCGAGCCTCGACCCAAGCGTCCTGGAGCAAATCGAGCGCGGCCTGCTTCTGCTCGTGATCCGGCAATGAACCACGCGCCACCGGTGCTGATCTCATGATGACGTATAACCTCTGCGGCCCGCCGCCGCATCCCCGTCGCAGCCGTCAAACTAGCACGCGCCTCGCGGCGTTAAAGCGCGACCTTTAGAAACGGTTAATTGCTGTAGCGGGCCGTGACCTCGCGGGCGATCTTCGAGCCCTCTTCAAGATAGCGGCGGATCACAACTTCGGCAGCGGGCGTACAGGTGTGGTAGGTCTGCAGATAGGCCCGGTAGCCATGATTGAAGCGAGCGATGAATTGCGACCGCCGCTGCCCGGACGGGGCCTCGGCATCAAGCAGCGCCTGCATCTCGGCACGCCACTTGTTGCCCTCGTTGGCGCCGCACAGGCCGCGCAGATAATGCAGGCTGCCGAGAATTTCGGAGAGCCGCGCGAGACCGGCATCGAAGGGCGCCGCCTGCTCGGCGGCAGCCGCCGGGGCGGCGGTTCCACTTGCGGCCATCCCGGCCGTTAGCACCAGAACAACGAGCGTCGGCAGTTTCATGGCGTCATCGATATGCGTTCCCAGTCAGGCAAGTTCAAGCGCGGCGGCGGGCCGCCGATCCAAAAAACGGCGCGAGCGGATTGTCAGCGGGTCGCGCTCGAGCGCGTGGCAGGGCTTGTGACGGACAAGCGCGGACACGACGGCGGGGAGAGTGCTCATTGACCGAACTCCTGCAACCGGGCAACATCCGCGCCGGTGCAAGTTCGGCTTTCGTTGCAGCTACCTTTGGGAGGACATCATGCGGCGAATTTTATCCATGCTGGCGATCGGCGTCTGTGCAAACGCGCTGGCGAGCCTGTCGGCCTCAGCGCAAGCTGCGCCCGAAGTGACGCTCACCCGCCTCGACTGCGGCACCAGCGGTCCGCCGACGGACGTCGGTGCACGCACGGGTCCCGGCCTGCGCTTTTCCGATACCTATGACTTCAGCGGCCTGAAAGTTCAGCTTGTCTTCAGCTGCTACCTGATCAAGCACGGTGACGACTACATGGTGTGGGATACCGGCTTCGGGAAGGGTGCGGGAGCCACGGCGCCTAAGGAGAGCATCGTCGAACTCATCGCCAAGCTGGGGGTGAAGCCCGAAAGCGTCAAATATGTCGGCATCAGCCATTATCATGGCGACCACGTGGGCCAGGTGGATTTGTTTCCGAAATCGACCCTGCTGATCGGCAAGGGCGATTGGGACGTGCTGGCCGATCCCGCCAAGAAGAGCCCTCTGGTGAATTCCGCGACTTTCACGCCCTGGATCAGCGGCGGCGGCAAGGTGGAACCGGTGCCGGGGGACAAGGACGTGTTCGGCGACGGCACCGTCGTGATGCTCAACACGCCCGGTCATACGCCAGGCCACCACAGCCTGCTGGTGAACCTCGCGCAGAAGGGTCCCGTGCTGCTCAGCGGCGACCTCGCGCATTTCCAGGAAAACTATGACGCCAGCGGCGTGCCCACCTTCAACACCGACCGCGCCGAGACGCTGGCTTCGCTCGATCGCTTCAAGAAGATTGCGGCGAACCTCAAGGCCACGGTTGTCATTCAGCACGACGCGCGCGACGTCGGCAAGCTGCCGGCATTCCCGGCCGCGGCGAAGTAATCGCCGCCTTTGCAATGGTCATGGCCGGGCTTGTTGTTCGGCCATCCGCACGTCGCGCCTGTCGACAGGAATCGGGTGTCCCGGGTTTCGCTGTCGCTCAACCGGGCTGCGCCTCGCGCCGTTTGGCGCTCCCGCGTCAGCCTATGGCGGCCTGAGGCGCCTCATCCGCCTGCTCAAACAGGCGGACCGCCTTTTCGATCCGCTCGGCCGCGGAGGTGAGGGCGGCCACCATATCCGCTTCAATCGCGTCTGCGCGATCCGCGGCGGCGGCGCGCGCATGTTGCAGGGAGGTCAGCTCGGTCTCGATGCGGTGCAGGCGCTGGCGCTGCTCCGAGAGCTCGTCAATGGCGATAAGCGCCGCCATGATGGTGAGCCGCAGATCGCCTATTTCGCCGAAGGCGGCGCGCAGGTTCGAGATGCGCTGGTCGAGATCATGGGCTAACCGCGCCAGATGATGTTCCTGGCCGTCGTCGCACGCCATGCGATATTGTCGACCATTGATGGTGACGCTCACGTGGGCCATGGGCGAGCTCCCGATCCCACCTTCCTGCCCGTTCCCGCGAGCGGCGGGGCCAGGAGGTGTTCAGTTCCGATTGGCTGCAATGACGGCCCGGATGGCATTCATCGCCTCATCGATGCGGCGCACCGCCTCCCGATTGCCGCTTTCAAGTTCGCGCGTGCGGGCCCGCGCCGCGTCAAGTTCGGACGCCAGCCGGGATCGATCGATGTTGAGGAGGTGAACCTGCTCGGTGAGCGCGCCGCCGCCTGGCGCGCTGCGGAAGCGCTGCTCGAGGACGGCGTCGAGCGCATCAAGCGCATCGGTTACCCGTTTAATGGCCTGATCAAATCGGGTCGTGCGGCTCGCGATGCTTTCTGGTTCGGACATGTCCTGACGGCCTCTATCTGGTGGTCGCCTTTCTGTCCACCCCACCCTTGAAGCTTACGGTTATCGTCGAGGCGGCGTCAACGCAAACGCCTGTCCGGCGCGAAGCTCTGCCCAGGCTGGGAGCGCGGACGCCCCGCCCGCGGTCCCGGCGAGTTTCGTTGACTCGGAGCGCTCACATGCTAAGCAGTCCCGGCCTCGGACGGCGGACTTGCTGTGTGCGATCCTGGGCGTCGAGTTCCCCCAATCTTTAGCATTTTGAGCCAATTGCATGGGAGCAGCGAACCAATTCGCAACCGCATCGCCGCATGCTGCCGAGGCGCCGGCGCCCGTGGGCCGCGCCGCACATGACCGCATGGCGAACGCCATTCGAGCACTGGCGATGGATGCGGTCGAGCAGGCAAAGAGCGGCCATCCCGGCCTGCCAATGGGCGCGGCCGACATCGCCACCGTCCTGTTCACGCGTTTTTTGAAATTCGATCCCGCAAAGCCGCACTGGCCCGACCGTGATCGCTTCGTGCTCTCGGCCGGCCACGGCTCGATGCTCCTCTACGCGCTGCTTTACCTTCTCGGCTACGAGGCGATGACGATCGACGAGATCAAGCGGTTCCGCCAGCTTGGCTCGCTCACCGCCGGACACCCGGAACATGACCATCCGCCCGGCGTGGAGACAACCACGGGGCCGCTCGGCCAAGGACTTGGCAATGCGGTCGGCATGGCGCTGGCGGAGCGGCGCCTCGCGGCCGAATTCGGGGCCGGCCTGGTTGATCATCACACCTTTGTCCTGGCCTCCGACGGCGACCTCATGGAGGGCATCAGCCACGAAGCGGTCGCGCTCGCCGGCCACCAGCGGCTTGCAAAGCTCATTGTGCTCTACGATGACAACGGCGTCTCGATCGACGGCCCGCTGTCGCTTGCGGACTCGGTCGATCAAGTCAAGCGCTTCGAGGCGTGCGGCTGGAACGCGACCCGGATCGACGGGCAGGACCCGGAAGCGATCGCCGCCGCCATCGCGTGGGCCAAGTCGACCGACCGACCAACCCTTATCGCCTGCCGCACCACCATCGGATTCGGCGCCCCCACCAAGGCAGGCACCAAGGACAGCCACGGCTCGCCGCTCGGCGCAGACGAAATCAAAGGCGCGCGGGAACGGCTAGGCTGGGCTTCGCCGCCGTTCGTGGTGCCGGCCGATATTCGCGATGCCTGGCGAGCAGCCGGACAACGCAGCCGGCCCGCGCGGCTTGCCTGGGAGGAGCGGGTGGCAAGCCTCGCGGCCGGCCAGCGCGCCGAGTTCAACCGCCGGCTTGCCGGCGACCTGCCGGAGGAGGCGCTGGCCGGCGCAGTCCGCAGTCTCAAGGAAAAGCTTGCGGCGGCTCCGAAAGAAATCGCCACCAGGGCGGCGTCCGAGTTCGCGCTGGGAGCCTTGACCGCAGCGCTTCCCGAGATGATCGGCGGGTCCGCGGACCTCACCGGGTCGAACAACACGCGGCCGAAAGGCATGGCAGAGATGTCGGCCGCGCAGCCCGCCGGCCGGTTCATTCATTATGGCGTGCGGGAGCACGGGATGGCGGCCGCCATGAGCGGCATGGCCCTGCATGGCGGCGTCATCCCGTACTCGGGTACGTTCCTGGCGTTCTCCGACTATTGCCGGCCGGCGATCCGGCTGGCCGCGCTCATGGGGCAGCGCGTCATCTATGTTCTCACGCATGATTCGATCGGCCTTGGCGAGGACGGGCCGACGCACCAACCGGTTGAACATCTCGCGGCGCTGCGGGCGATGCCGAACCTTCTGGTATTCCGGCCTTGCGACGCGGTGGAGACGGCCGAATGCTGGGAACTTGCGCTGCGCGCCCGCACCTCGCCGAGCGCATTGGTGCTGACGCGGCAGAACCTGCCCCAGCTTCGCACCGGGTTCACAACCGAAAATCGCTGCGCCGCGGGGGCCTACGAGCTGCTGCCTGCAGAGGGTGGGTCCGCGCAGGTGTCGTTTTTCGCCTCCGGCTCGGAGGTCGCGATCGCGGTCGAGGCGCGGGAGTTGCTGGCCGAGCGCGGTGTCGCCGCCCGGGTGGTGTCGGCGCCATGCTTTGAATTGCTGGAGCGCGCGCCTGCGGACGCAAGGGCCGCCGTAATCGGAACCGCACCCGTACGCGTTGGAATCGAGGCGGCGGTCCGGCAGGGGTGGGACGCAATTATCGGTTCCGACGGGGCGTTCGTCGGCATGACAGGGTTCGGGGCCAGCGCGCCCGTCAAAGATCTCTACCTTCACTTCGGGATTACGCCGAAGCGGGCTGCTGAAGCGGCCCTGGCGGCATTAACTAAGATCAATGCTGAAAGCTGAAATGAGCGCTAGAAAGAATAAGGGCATGTGATATCAACGCCGCCATTGAGACGGTACTCCGCTTGGGACTTCCACGTCTCTATTGATCCTCAGACGCGGCCGACGTGGCGCCCCGCGCCCTTTTGACCCGTCCCCTCATGACGATTTGGATCGTTTTCGATCTTAACGTTTTGAATCCTAAAAGGAGCCGGAAATGTCAGTTCGCGTCGCCATCAATGGGTTTGGCCGGATCGGCCGCAATGTCCTGCGCGCCATTGTGGAATCCGGCCGCGGGGACATTGAGGTCGTAGCCATCAACGATCTCGCGCCGCCCGAAACCAACGCGCACTTGCTGCGCTTCGACTCAATTCACGGCCGCTTTCCTGGCGACGTCAGGGTGAATGGCGACACCATCGAGTGCGGGACCGGGCCGATCAAGGTCACGGCGGTCAAGAATCCGGCCGAACTCCCCTGGAAGGCGCTGGGCATCGACATTGCGCTCGAATGCACCGGCATTTTTACGTCCAAGGAAAAGGCCAAGGCGCACCTTGAGGCCGGCGCCAAGCGGGTGCTGATTTCAGCGCCGGCTGACAATGCCGATCTCACGGTCGTCTACGGCGTCAATCACGACAAGCTGACGAAAAACGACATGATCGTCTCGAACGCCTCGTGCACCACGAACTGCCTGGCGCCGCTCGCCAAGGTCATGAATGAGGCGATCGGCATCGAGAAGGGCTTCATGACGACGATCCACTCCTACACCAATGATCAGCCCTCCCTTGATCAGGTGCACAAGGATCTCTATCGCGCCCGCGCCGCGGGGCTCTCCATGATCCCGACCTCAACCGGCGCCGCCAGGGCGGTCGGCTTGGTGCTGCCCGAACTCAACGGCAAGCTCGATGGCGTCGCCATAAGGGTGCCGACGCCCAACGTATCGGTTGTCGACTTCAAGTTCGTAGCCAAGCGCAACACCACCAAGGATGAGATCAATAGCGCGGTCAAACGCGCCGCCGAGCAGCAGCTCAAAGGCATCCTTGGTTATACCGAACGGCCGAACGTCTCGATCGACTTCAACCACGATGCGCGCTCATCGATCTTCCACATGGACCAGACCAAGGTCATGGATGGCACCCTGGTGCGGGTGATGTCCTGGTACGACAACGAGTGGGGCTTCTCCAACCGCATGGCCGACACGGCCGTCGCTATGGGCAAGCTGATCTGAGGCGCCGATTTCGTCGTGTCCGCGTTTCGCACACTTGATGAGGCCGACCTCAAGGGCAAGCGCGTGCTGCTCCGGGTGGACCTCAACGTGCCGATGGAAGGCGGCAAGGTCAGCGATCGGACGCGGCTTGAACGGGCGGCGCCGACGATCGCGGAAATCGCCGACAAAGGCGGCAAGGTGATCCTGCTGTCGCATTTTGGGCGACCCAAGGGGCGCAATTCGAAGGATTCGCTCAAACCCGCCGCTGATGCGCTCGCCGGCGTCCTCAATCGCCCGGTCGGATTTGCCGACGACTGCATCGGCCCGGCGGCCGAGGCTGCAGTGAGCGCAATGAAGAACGGCGACATCGTTTGCCTCGAAAACACCCGGTTTCACGCCGGCGAAGAGAAGAACGATCCCGGTTTCATCGACGCGCTGGCGGCGCTCGGCGATATCTGGGTCAACGACGCCTTCTCGGCCGCACACCGCGCGCATGCGTCGACCGAAGGGCTCGGCCATAGGCTTCCGGCCTATGCGGGCCGCAACATGCAGGCAGAGCTTGATGCTCTTGCGAGGGCGCTCTTATCGCCGCAGCGACCGCTTGCCGCCATTGTGGGCGGCGCCAAGGTGTCGACAAAGCTTGACCTGCTCGGCAATCTCATCGCCAAGGTTGACACGCTGATGATCGGCGGCGGCATGGCCAATACCTTTCTGGCTGCCCGGGGGCGGCCAGTGGGGAAATCGCTTTGCGAGCACGACCTTGTCGCGACGGCGCGCCAGACTCTCGCGCAAGCCGAAGCAGGCGGCTGCGAGATCGTGCTGCCGGTCGACGCAGTGGTGACGAAGGAATTCAAGGCGCTTGCGCCGTCGCGCGTGACGGGGGTCGACGCCGTCGCGGCGGACGAGATGATCCTCGATATCGGCCCGCGCACCATCGAGCACGTCGTTTCCGTGCTGGCGCGCACGAAGACGCTGGTGTGGAATGGCCCGTTTGGGGCGTTCGAGATGGAACCGTTTGACAACGGCACGGTTGAGGTGGCCGAAGCAGCCGCGGAACTGACCCAGGCCGGCAATCTGGTATCGATCGCGGGCGGCGGCGATACGGTGGCCGCCCTCAATGCGGCTGGCGCCGGCAAGCGCTTCACCTACGTGTCGACAGCCGGCGGCGCGTTTCTCGAGTGGATGGAAGGCAAGGCGTTGCCAGGCGTCGAGGTTTTGCGGGTGCGGTAGGCTAGAAATGCAGGCGATTTCGATAAGGCATCGCAGGGTTGGCAAAGGCGCGCTCCTGAGCCTGTCGAAGGGGCGCGCCGTGCCGACCAGGCTGGCAAGGTGGGCACGCTTCGCTTTGCCCACCCTGCGTGCTCTCCCTGCGCCGCCGACTTAGCCAGATGAGGATGGAGGAGATGGCGATGAACCTCGATGAGTTGAACAGGGTCGCAAACGCAATGGTGACGCCCGGCAAGGGCATTTTGGCAGCGGACGAATCAACCGGCACGATCAAGCGCCGTTTCGACGCGATCGGCGTTGAGAACACCGAGGACAATCGGCGCGATTACCGCGAGCTGCTGTTTCGCTCCACCGAGGCCATGCGCGACTGCATTTCGGGCGTCATTCTCTACGATGAAACCATCTGGCAGAAGGCGCGGGATGGCACGCCGCTGGTGAAATTGATCGAACAGACCGGCGCGATCCCCGGCATCAAGGTCGATGAGGGTACGAAGCCGCTGCCGGGCTGCCCGAACGAGGTCGTCACAATCGGTCTCGACAAACTCACCGAACGCTTGCCAAAATATCTCGAGCAGGGTGCGCGCTTTGCCAAATGGCGCGCCGTGATCGATATCGGGCCCGGCATCCCGACCCATACCGCCATCCATGCCAATGCCCATGCGCTCGCCCGCTATGCGGCATTGTGCCAGGCGGCCGGGATTGTGCCGATCGTGGAGCCCGAAGTGCTGATGGACGGCGATAACGACATCGACCGCTGCTACGAAGTCACCCAATGGATGCTCAAGGAGACCTTCCACGAGCTTTACTACAATCGCGTTGCGCTCGAAGGCATGGTGCTCAAGCCCAACATGGCGATTGCGGGGAAGAAGAGCCCGAAGCGCGCCGGCGTCGACGAGGTCGCGGAAAAGACTGTGCGGCTGCTCAAGGCCTGCGTTCCCGCCGCGGTTCCGGGCATCGCTTTTCTGTCGGGCGGGCAATCGGACGAGGAGGCGACCGCCCATCTCGACGCCATGAACCGCATCGGCAATCTGCCGTGGAAGCTGACATTCTCCTACGGCCGCGCGCTCCAGGCCGCTCCGCAGAAAGCCTGGTCGGGCAGGCCCGAGAACGTCGCCGCCGCGCAGCGCGCCTTTACGCACCGCGCGCGGATGAACGGCCTTGCGACCAGGGGCCAGTGGCGGGCGGATCTTGAGAGAAAGGCGGCGTAACCGCGCCGTTCGCCTCTATTGTGATTCGGCCGCGGCGTCTGCACGGAGCGACGACGGTCAATAACGGGGCGGCCACGAGCGTCGCCCCGACATCAGCTTTCTCCAGCCATTACCTCGACAGCATGCGGCGCAACCAGGCTCCAATCCGGGGGCGTTTGATTTGATTGACGCCGAGCGGAGGACTACCCATGAAGTCGGGCGCCCAAGGGGCGCCCCTCATTAGCGCGGCTGCCGGAATACGGTTCTGAGTTCAACTTTGCGGTTCCTGAAATCCCGAAGGAACTCCTCAAAGGCCTCCAGGCCGCCCGGCCGCCTCATGATCTCTTCAAACTCGTCGACGGCCTTTTTCCGGCGTTCCTCCTCAAAAAGGGCGGTCAGCGCCTGAGTGGTCATTTCCAGGCGATCCCGCAAAGGAAATGCCTCGGGCCAGGAAATGGTCCGGAGGGCAACTTTGATTTGCCCTGACAGCTGATATTCCTCGTCTTCGAGTTCGTTATCCATAGCCGCACACTCCCCCAACATTGCCCAAAACAATCTGCGGGATCGCTAAGGCTTTTCCTTCATTCCCGCCCGACGTTGTTCCGGGGCCTGCTCATGCGAATACCAAGTCTCATGGCATCTTGCCGAATCAAACTTTCGCACAACCGCGTCGCCTGAGCACTTTGGCGCCGCACTGTGGTTGATCGAGCACAGCTGCTACCTGGTGCGCGCGGGGCGAGCGCCGGGGCAGCGACCCGACGCTTCGGCCTCCAGGATGCGGCAAATACATGCCACGCCGCTTTGGCGATCCAGCCAGGCATTTGCGATAAAGGTCGAGCGAGAGGCGCTTCACCCCTCCCCGTCGGGGAGAGGCGAAAAGCGGGACGGCAATCTTTTCGATTCAAACATCGATATCTTGCCTGGAGTCGCCAATGCTGGCGGAGGCTGCCTGTGCGCGCTGCTCCCGCCGCCGCTTCGCGAGCGGACGGTGTGCGGACGCCGGGGGCCCGCACAACCTCGCCTCGCTGCGTGGCCCAGTCCTCCAGCCGCTACTT
>JAJPKK010000343.1 GCA_021323775.1 Hyphomicrobiales bacterium | reverse complement strand
GATGGCCCTGGTGCCGGATCGCGAAAAGGCTTGACAGCAGCATCGCCGGGGGTCAAAGTTATCGCGCAACAATGTAATCGTGCAGGGCCCCTATGAGAAATTTTGTTATCGTACTTAGAGGGCGCATCGCCGGGGGCGGGTAACCGCCCGCGAACGAGGCGATGCGCGATAAGGGCCTTTTGGGGCCCTTTTTTAATGCCCGAAAAACATCCCCGCACCGTCGATCGCCGTTGAGAGCTAAGTAGCCGGAGTAATCCCGATGGGAATCGAAACCAGCCGCTCCCGCAAATCCGCCCCCCAGCCGCAGGGGTTATCCGCGGCGACGCAGCCGGCGGCGCTTGCCTGCCCTTCACCACATGCGGGCAGGGTAATGGAACAGGGCGCGGCCTTCCCGTCTCCCTCCCCCCAAATGACCGGCGCCGAGATGGTGATCCGGGCGCTGGCCGATCAGGGCGTCGAACATGTGTTCGGCTATCCGGGCGGCGCGGTCCTGCCGATCTACGATGCGCTGTTCCACCAGGACAAGGTGCGCCACGTTCTCGTGCGTCACGAGCAGGGGGCCGTGCATGCCGCCGAAGGCTATGCGCGATCGACCGGCAAGGTCGGCTGCGTGCTGGTGACTTCGGGGCCGGGCGCCACCAATGCGGTCACCGGCCTGACCGATGCTCTGTGCGACTCGGTCCCGTTGGTCTGCATCACCGGCCAAGTGCCAACCCACCTGATAGGCAATGACGCCTTCCAGGAATGCGATACGGTCGGCATCACCCGGCCCTGCACGAAATACAATTACCTGGTCAAAAACATCGCCGACCTGCCGCGCGTCCTGCACGAGGCGTTCTATGTGGCGGCGAGCGGACGGCCCGGCCCGGTGGTGGTCGATATCCCCAAGGACATCCAGTTCGCCTCCGGCGCCTATGCGAGGCCGAACGCGTTTCCGCACCAGGGTTATCGGCCGAAGCTCAAGGGCGATGCTGAGAAGATCAAGGCGGCGGTCGCCCTCATGGCGGCGGCGAAACGGCCGGTGTTCTACACCGGCGGCGGCGTCATCAATTCGGGTCCGGCGGCGACGCGGTTGCTGCGCGAGCTGCTGCGCCTCACGGGCTTTCCGGTGACTTCGACCCTGATGGGGCTTGGCGCGGTGCCGGCCTCCGATTCGCAGTGGCTCGGCATGCTGGGCATGCACGGCACTTACGAAGCCAATCTTGCGATGCACGATTGCGACGTCATGATCTGCGTCGGGGCGCGGTTCGACGACCGCATCACCGGGCGGGTCGACGCCTTCGCGCCGCATTCGAAAAAGATCCATATCGACATCGACCCGTCGTCGATCAACAAGAACGTCAAGGTCGATATCGGCATAGTGGGCGACTGCGCGCACGTGCTCGACGACATGGTCAGGCTGTGGCGCGACATGCGCGCGGCGCCGGACCGCGCCGCCCTCAAGGCATGGTGGGGCCAGATCGAAAAATGGCGGGGGCGAAAGTCGCTCGCCTACCGGGCGTCCGGCGGCATCATCAAGCCGCAATACGCGATCGAGCGGCTCTACGCGGCGACCCGCGATCGCGACGTCTACATCACCACCGAAGTCGGCCAGCACCAGATGTGGGCGGCGCAGTTCTTCGGCTTTATGGAGCCGAACCGCTGGATGACCTCGGGCGGGCTCGGCACCATGGGCTACGGGCTGCCTGCGGCGGTCGGCGTGCAGATCGCCCACCCGGATTCGCTCGTCATCGATATCGCGGGCGAAGCCTCGGTGCTGATGACCATGCAGGAGATGTCGACCGCCGTGCAGTACCGGCTGCCGATCAAGATCTTCATCCTCAACAACCAGTACATGGGCATGGTGCGGCAATGGCAGGAGCTGCTGCATGGCGGGCGCTATTCGGAGAGCTACACGGCGGCCTTGCCGGATTTCGTCAAGCTCGCCGAGGCCTATCACGCGGTCGGCATCCGCTGCGAAAAGCCGGGCGAGCTTGACGCGGCCATCAAGGAGATGATCGAGGTGAAGCGGCCGGTGATCTTCGATTGCGTGGTCGACCCGGCGGAGAATTGCTTCCCGATGATTCCGTCGGGCCGCGCGCATAACGAGATGATTCTCGGCGATGCGGCCGAGAGCCTGGAGGACGCCATCACTGAAGAAGGAAAGGTGATGGTGTAGCCGCTCTTCTCCCTCTCCGTGCTTGCAGGTCGCTTGCAGGGAGAGGGTGGGGGTGAGGCGCCTTTCCACAATCTCGGGCTCGTCGAACGGCCCCCTCACCCCCCTTCGCTTCGCTCGGTCGACCTCTCCCTGCAAGCGGGGAGAGATAAGGGCCCCGCCTCAGATAGGGAAGCTGTCTCGCAGGACCTACGCGTGAACACCACCTCTCCCCCCACCACCCACTACCCCGCCGCCACGATCACAGAGCGGATCGAGTCCCACACGCTCGCCGTCATTGACGACAACGAGCCGGGCGTGCTGGCGCGCGTCATCGGGCTGTTCTCCGGGCGCGGCTACAACATCGAGAGTCTCACGGTTTCGGAGACCGAGCACGAGAAGCACCTCTCGCGCATCACCATCGTGACGCGCGGCACCCCGATGGTGATCGAGCAGATCAAGAACCAGCTCGACCGCATGGTGCCGGTGCACCGCGTGGTCGACATGACGATCTCCGGCCCGGCGATCCAGCGCGAGCTCGCCATGGTCAAGGTGCGGGGCAAGGGCGACAACCGGGTCGAGGCGCTGCGCCTCTCCGATGCGTTCCGGGCGCGCGTGATCGACGCCACCACGGAAAGCTTCGTCTTCGAGATCACCGGCGGCTCGGAGAAGATCGACCAGTTCATCAACCTCATGCTGCCGCTCGGCCTCGTCGAGGTGTCGCGCACCGGCATCGTGGCGATTGCGCGGGGACCGGAGGGGATGTGAAGGCTAGACAAGCCGCGGCTTAGGATATACTTTGTATATCCTAAGCCGTGCGAGGACCATGAAAGTCAAACTTGCGAAATGGGGTAATAGCCTGGGAGTCCGTGTCCCGAAGGCCGCGGCAGAGGCGGCCGGCTTGAAAGCCGGCGCGGAGGTTGATGTCGTGGTGGAGGGACGCGACTTGCGGATCCGGCCGTTAATTCCGTTCAAGTACTACCGCCTGGAAGACCTGATTGCTGAGATGGGCAGGCTCGGGTCAGAGAATGAGCCGGAGACGGTCGACTGGGGGCCCGACGTCGGCGCCGAGATCATTGATGATGCTTATTCGCGAGGCGAAATAGCGCTCGACCACCTTTTGAAGAAGAAAAATGATACCGGAGATCGGTGACGTTGCCTGGGTCGAGTTCGATCCTGTCATCGGCACCGAGCAAGCGGGGCGTCGTCCGGCTCTTGTCCTGTCCGATCGGACTTATCACGAGTTGTCGAGGAGAGCCGTTGTGTGTCCGATCTCGACTCGAGCTCGGCCTTGGGCCTTCAACGTGCCTCTGCCAAGTGGGATGATCACCATCGGTACGGTGTTGGTCGATCAGATTCGAACCATAGACCGAGCGCAGCGAATGTTCAAAATTATCGAACGCGCCCCCGATGCGGTGGTAGCGGATGTCCGTGGCCGTTTGGCGGCGCTGCTGCGTTTAGAGCACATATCGTTATTGCCGGATCAAAGTAGCGCCTGACGGGCTTGTCGCGGCTCTCGTTTGAAACTAGAAGCTGCCGCCAGAGCGGCGGCGAAACTTCCAAGCAAAAAATGAATAGGCAGAGGTGAACAAACATGCGCGTATATTACGACCGCGACGCCGACCTGAACCTGATCAAGGGCAAGAAGGTCGCCATTATCGGCTATGGCAGCCAGGGCCATGCCCATGCGCTCAACCTGCGCGATTCCGGCGTCAAGGAAGTTGCAGTTGCGCTGCGCAAGGGCTCGCACGGCGTCAAGAAGGCGCAAGGCGAGAACTTCAAGGTGTTCGAAGCGGCGGAAGCCGCCAAATGGGCCGACGTCATCATGGTGCTGACGCCCGACGAATTGCAGGCCGACATCTACCGCGACCACCTCCACGCCAACCTGAAGGACGGCGCGGCGCTGTTGTTCGCCCACGGCCTCAACGTGCATTTCAACCTGATCGAGCCGCGCCCGGATATCGATGTGCTGATGATCGCCCCCAAGGGGCCCGGCCATACGGTGCGCTCCGAATATCTGCGCGGCGCCGGGGTGCCGTGCCTGCTCGCGATCCATAAGGATGTGTCCGGCAATGCCCACGACCTCGGCCTCTCCTACGCGTCGGCGATCGGCGGCGGCCGCGCCGGCATCATCGAAACGACCTTCAAGGAGGAATGCGAGACCGATCTGTTCGGCGAGCAGTCGGTGCTGTGCGGCGGCCTGGTCGAACTGATGAAGGCCGGATACGAGACGCTGGTGGAGGCCGGCTATGCGCCCGAAATGGCGTATTTCGAGTGCGTCCACGAGGTGAAGCTGATCGTCGACCTCATCTATGAGGGCGGCATCGCCAACATGAACTACTCGATCTCCAACACCGCCGAGTATGGCGAATATGTCTCCGGGCCGCGCGTGGTCACGCCGCAGACCAAGGCCGAGATGAAGCGCATCTTAGGCGACATCCAGTCGGGCCGTTTCGTCAAGGACTGGATGCTGGAAAACAAGGTGAACCAGACCTCGTTCAAGGCGATGCGCACCAAGCTCGCTGAGCACCCGATCGAGCATGTCGGCGCCAAGCTGCGCGAGATGATGCCGTGGATCAAGCAGCGGGCGCTGGTCGACAGGAGCCGGAATTGAAGGAAAGTCTTCCTCGGGCATCTCAATCCTGACTTATAAGTCAGGTGCAATCGACACAATCTCGGGTTAAGAAGCCTCGTTTGGGACCGCTGGGCGGGCGATCGGTCGGACCCTGGTTTTGGTCGGTTTTTCCGGCGCCAGCGAAAATCTTCTCTCAAAGCGAAGTCTTGGCCTGCATACAGGGAGGGTGTCATGCGCGTGAAATCGCTGGTATCGGTCGCATTTGTCGCAGCTCCGTTGACGATGCTGGGCGTGAATGCCGGCGCAGAGGAGTTTTTTGGAAAGTTCTCTGGATTCGAGGAAGTCGGCCCGCTCAATGCCGAGACGGGAGCAATCTTTTCCCCCGGCACTGCCACGGTCAGCCTGGACCTCAATCGAAATGCCAAGACCATCACATTCAAGCTGTCGTATTCCGGCTTGAGCGCGCCCGTCACCCAAGCCCACATTCACTTCGGCAAGCGACATGTGCCGGGCGGCATCATGGTGTTTTTCTGCACCAACCTCAACAACGGTCCGGCGGGAACGCAGCCTTGCCCGCAGGGCACCGCCACCGTGACCGGAATGTTCACCGGCGCAAGCGTGGTCGGCCCCACCGCGCAGCACGTCACGGCTGGCGATTTCGACGCGCTGGTCGCGGCGCTGGAGTCCGATACTGCCTACGGCAATATTCACACCACGAACTTCCCCGCTGGCGAGATTCGCGCCCAGATTCGTGAACACGACAGGGACGAGCGCTAGGTCGATGGTCGGAGCCACCCGCGACCCGACGGCGTGCCAGCTTTAAGCGGCGGCCGCAACGGCATTGCGGGCGGCGCGCTCGCACTTGGCGGCGGCGGGGAGCGCGGCCAGCTCATAGCCCGGCGCTTCCGCAATGCGGTGCCGATGAGATGAAAAAGGCAATTCTCTGCATCGTGGCGGCGAGCGGCCTGCTGGCCGCTCCTGCGGCGCCACGCGACACGGCGGCCTCCGCGCAGCCGCCGGCCGAACTGCGGCCTGCCTGGACGGAATTCAAATGGCCGTTTCCGGTTGACCAATGGGGCATCGGCAGGGCCTTTGTGTGCAAACCGGCGGAGTGCGGCGTCGAGGTCAAGCTTTATCTCCGGCCGAAGATCGGTTTCTGCAAATGCGCCACCGGCGTCGATGACGACGAGGAGTTGGAGCGTATCGGCGACCTCGCCTTGATCAGCGACAATGCCCGCGCGCTCGGCTCGGGGCGTGTCATCGAGGTCGCGTGGATGCAGGGCCGGAGTCGCACCTATGGGGCAACGGACCCGACGAAGGGACGTGTTCTGTCAATCGGATTCAACGACCGCTGCGACGTCTTTGTCGCGGTGGCAACGCTCGGTGTGGGGAATCGCGAAGTCCTGGAGCCGGCGGTGCTCGCCTTCCTGAACAGCGAACGGGTGCTGCGCTGGGTGAAGTGGGTGCTCTTGTGAAAACAGCGCGCCGCCCCTACCCTGCCCTGCATGATCGGGACGTTCGGGGTCAAAGGCGCCAGGTTAAGGTTCCGGTTGCCGCCCTTCCCCTCGTGGGGGGCCGGCGTGGGGGGGCGGGCCAAACAGGACTGCCCTTGTCCCACGGCGCCCCCACCCCATCGCTCCCCAACAAGGGGGAGGGAGTCGCGAGTTGTTCAGCCGCGGCTTAACCAAGCGCCTATGAGGTGAGGGTGATATCGCGGTGACCGGCGCAGCGCTCAGCAACGGTCAGGTCGCCAGCAAGGCAAGAGCTGTCCCAGTCGAGCTTCGCAACGTGACGGTCGCGTTCCGCCTTGCGGGCGGTTCGATCTACACCGCCGTTGAGAACGCCTCGCTCACCGTCGGAGCGGGCGAGTTTGTCGCCATCGTCGGGCCGACTGGTTGCGGGAAATCCACGCTCCTCAACGTCACGGCCGGACTGCTGGCGCCGTCCTCCGGACTGGTCGAAATCTTCGGCAGCCCGCTCTCGGGCCTCAATCGCACCGCTGGCTACCTGTTCCAGTCCGACGCGCTGTTTCCGTGGAAGACTGCGCTCGAAAACGTGGCGATCGGCCTGGAAATCGCCGGCGCGCCCGCGGCGGACGCCCGCAAGCGGGCGGCGGCATGGATGGCGCGGGTGGGCCTCGCCGAATTTGCGTCGCGCTATCCGCACATGCTTTCGGGCGGGCAGCGAAAGCGTGTGGCCTTGGTGCAGGTGTTGATCCGCGATCCGCGCATCCTGCTGATGGATGAGCCGTTCGGCCCGCTCGATGCACAGACACGGCAGATCATGGGCAACCTGCTGCTCGACCTGTGGAGCGCCGATCGCAAGGCCGTGCTGTTCGTCACCCATGACCTCGAGGAAGCGATCGCGCTCTGCGACCGCGTCGTCATCATGTCGGCAGGCCCGGCCGCGCGCATCATCGGCGATTGGACGGTGACGCTGCAGCGCCCCCGCGACATCGCCGAGGTGAGGCATGAAAAGGTGTTCCAGGACTTGCATCGCGAGATCTGGGGCATCCTCAAGGCGGAAGTGATGAAGGGATACGCGTAGCCTTTAGGGCGCAATAAGCGGAGCGCATTATCTTGCGCCCTGGCTTCCCCGGATTACGCTTCGCTCCATCCGGGTTACAGCAGAACGGGAGAACCATGTCGCGTGCCAAACTCCTCCTGCTCCAGGTCATCGTCGCACTGACGGTGATCGGGTTGTGGCACGTCCTGAGCACCGACGAATATCTCGGCGTCGCGGTGCTGCCGCCATTCTTCTTCTCGACCCCGGGCGAAGTAGTGGCGCGGATCGCGAAGCTGTTCGTCGGCGGGACGATCTGGCGGCACCTGTGGGTGACGCTTGCGGAATCGATGCTGGCCTTCGCCATCGGCGCGACTGCGGGCGTGCTGATCGGATTCTGGTTCGCCCGCAAGCCCGCCATCGCCGCGGTGTTCGACCCTTATGTGAAGATGATCAACGCATTGCCGCGCGTAGTGCTGGCGCCGATCTTTACCCTGTGGTTCGGCCTCGGCATCTGGTCGAAGGTCGCGCTCGGCGTCACCCTGGTGTTCTTTATCGTGTTCTTCAGCGTCTATCAGGGCGTCAAAGAGGTGAGCCCGACGGTGCTCGCCAATGCCCGCATGCTCGGCATGAACGACCGCGCGCTGATGCGCCATGTCTATTGGCCGTCCGCGCTGTCATGGATGTTCTCCTCGCTGCACACCTCCGTGGGCTTCGCTGTGGTTGGCGCCGTGGTCGGCGAATATCTCGGCTCTGCCGCCGGCCTCGGCTATCTGATCCAGCAGGCCGAAGGCATATTCGACGTCGCCGGCGTGTTTGCCGGGATGTTCATCCTCGCCGCCTTTGTGCTCGCAATCGACGGCGCGGTGACCGTAGTGGAGCGGCGGCTGTTGGTGTGGCGGCCGGACCATGCGGACACGCGGAAGTGAAAGAGGCCGCGTGGGTTGGATTGAGCGTCAGCGAAACGCAAGGGCTGCGCCGTGAGGAAAGCGCGGAGCCCGTAGGGGGCAAAGCGAAGCGTGCCCGCCACCGCCCTCGGAGCGTCGCGCGCTGGTGGGCACGGCGTTCCTGAGACTCGTCGAAGCGGCGCCTTTGCCCACCCCTTGTATTAGCGATTCCACTCGACCGGGAACCGCTATGGCGACGCTTCGATAGGATCGGCGCCCCGCGAGGATCAACGCTGCCGTGGAGCCGGCGGCAGGCTCGACCCCGTCAAGGCATCGAGCCCGTCGCGCCACGACAACACGCGATATGGCTTGTCCGTGAGGCCGGTGAGAATCACGACTTGCGCGCCTTCTTGCCGCCCGTTGTCGTAACGGATGCGAACCTGCACCCGATAGGTGTCGCCCCCCTCGATGGTAACGACCTCCTGGAGCGGCAGAGCAGAGACCATTCGCGCCACGGATTGGGGATCTGCGCCGGTTCTTCGTGCCTCCCCAAGGGCGTTCAACAAGTCCGGCGTTATTCCCGGGATAGCCGCAATCACCTCCGGCGCGGCGTCGAGAACATCGATCCGGGGTTTGCCGCTATAGATGGTGAGGAAAGGCTTGGCGCGTTCGATCAGTGGAGGCGGCAGGTCAAGCACCAGCGATAGCTCGTCGATATGGGCAAAAGGCGCGCCGCGCGGCGAATAGGTGCGGCCCGCTGCACGATAGAGGGCTTCTTCATTATTCTGCTCGGCGGCGCCGGACGCCGTTTCTTTCGGCTTCCTGCTCCAACCCGCAATTCGTTCGGCATAGAGTTCGGCCTGCGGGCGTTGTATGCCCAACACCGTAAAGAAATTCGCCAGCAGTTGCGGCGAGGCGAAATTCAGATCGATTCGGGCGGCCTCCGATATGAAGTTCACCGCCACATCGGCATGCGCCAACCGAAAGCTGAAGTCGCCGCGGGTCGGCGGGGGAGGGGTTTGAGCCTGGGGCGCATTTGCGGCTGCGCCTGCCGGCGGCCTGGGCGCTTGAGGCCCCGCCGGCTTCGGCGCCGACACCTGGTACGCCGTCAGCTCGAGGCTCGCGAAAACTAACTCCTCGGATTGGATCGTGTCGTCGTTCACCGAAAGAGACCGGGCCGTGTTGGCCAGATAGATCGAAAATATCGCAGCCAGCGTCGCCAGTGCGGCAATGATCCATAGGGCCGCAACCAGGATGAATCCGTCCGCGTTCGTCTGGTGCGGACCGGGAGAACGATTGCGCACAGTATTGCGCATGGCTATCGCGTAAAGCCGCGCGCGGCATCGCGCTGCATCGTGCTGGGATCGTATGGCACGTTCGGGTTGGCGGCCGCGGGGGATGCTGCACCCCCGGCGGCGGGAGATGATTGCGGGCCGCACGCCTGGCCCGCTCCGCCGGCGCAATCCGCCGGCGCCTCGACGTGAACCACGGTCGCGGTTGACACCGCGAGCGTCCGTCCTGTCGTCGTGTCGCGAACCAGGAACCTGACAGCCGCCGGCAGCTCGGCGGTATCCTGCCAAGCGTCCGACCAGGATCCGTCGCCGGATGAGTAGGAAAACGAAACCCGGAACGGAGCGCGGAGCAAGACCACCGGATCGGCGAAATGCAATTGATTGGCGGAGACGTCGCCAAGCCCGAACGGGGCGAATGGAGTCCGCCAGCGCAGCAAGGCGATCCCCTGGCGGTCCGTGCTTTCGGCGATCCTTACGACTTCGAGACCTCCTTCCGTATTGGGGCCCACCGCCGATCGCACCAGCGTGACGGCGGAAGCAGTGCCCTCGAAGATCGGCAGCTTCGACTCCCGGTTCGGCGTGACGAACTCGGACGCCGCCAGATCGGCCGCAAGGCGATTCAAGGCGACCGCGATCAGTTCACTGCGTTGAACGCGCATGAATCCGCGGTTCCAGCTCGGCAGCCACTGCGCCGTAATCGCGCCGATGGCGGCGAGCGTCACACCCATCAAGGTCGTGGCGATAAGCGCCTCGAGAAGGGTAAATCCCGCAATGCCAAATCGTCTGCGTCGCGCAAGATGTTTCATTGAACCGGCCGGCGCTGCAGGCGGACGGTCTCGAAGCCGTAGACCGCGCCGGAAGGAGAGCGCACCCGCACCACAACGGTCTGTGGAATCCATGGCGAGTCGGGAACCTGATTGATGCCGGCGCCGACGAAGGGCGCGACGCTGATGCGCCAGCGGTGGCCGAGAATCTCTCCCGACAGACCGTCGAGAGGGGCCTGGTCGTCTTTCGGAAGCGTAGCCGCGACCATCCGGGTGGTCTCAACGAGAGCAAGGTGTTGCTCAAGCGAGCGCGTCCCGCGCGCTGACGTCGACGCAACGGCGCCAATCGCGGTCAGCGATATCGCCACGAGCGCGAGTGCAACGACCACCTCGATCAGCGTAAACCCCGGAGAGGAGTGCGCAGCGCAATGTCGGTTCCCGCGGCCGCCGCCTCCCTTCCCCGCATGCGGGGAAGGGCAGGGAGGCGGCGGCGCAGCAACGCGCGTCTGCGGCAGGGCGGCAATTCGCGAAATCACGGCGATCCTCAAGATCGTGTGGTTGTTTCGGCATGCATTCGGGTGTCGTGCAGCCATTTGGAGTCGTGCAGTCCCGCCGCCGGAAGGCGGAGGGCGCCGCAGGCGTCGCCATCGTAGATGCTCCACCCCTCAACGGCAATCGAACGGGTGATTAGGCGATGAATGAGTGAACGCATGACGACAAGCGACCACGCGAGCGGTGCAATTTATACGGAATTTTATCACCGCGGCGCTGTCGGGACGCAACATTGTTGACATCCGGCCGACACGAGATTTTTCCACATTGAACCGCGAACCTCGAACGAAACACTAAGCAAATGGACGCGGCGGGAAGAGGTTTTCTGGTGATGAGCGGGGAGCGGCAAGTAATGAGAAGAAAGCTTCAGCACACTGCGCCCACGTGGTGGTTGAACGCACGCCCCATCGATCGCCGGCGCAATGCCGGCTCCGCGTGGGGCGAGGAGGCGGAATAAATACCAGCCTCCGGGGCCGTTCTTCGGTATTGCGTTGACCTGCAAGGGTCGACGCTTGCGATCGACCCGTCTTTGACGGCGTTTCCTTAAGGAGAAGCTTTAGATGTCTGGCGCGATCCGCATCGCCGTCATTGACGACCATCCGATGTTTCGCGAAGGGGCCGTGCAAACTTTTGCCAGCGTGGACGACATCGAAGTCGTTGCAGAGGGCGCAACCGCCGTCGATGCCCTCAGGGTCGCGGAGGAGCTCCGCCCGGACGTGATGCTGCTCGATATCGGGCTGCCGGGCGGCGGGCTGGAGGCGGCCGCCATCATTGCAGGGACGTTCCCAAGGGTGCGGGCCGTGATGCTCACCGCGTCCGAAAGCGACGTTGCTGCGGCGCTTCGGGTCGGTGCGCGAGGCTGCATCCTGAAGAAAAGCACTGGCGCCGAGGTGGTTGAAACCGTGCGGGCCATCTTCAGCGGCGAACCCCATGTGGTCCCCCGCCCTGCGGCGCAGCCGGCCATCGAGATGGGCATGCACGCCGAGGATGCCGCCCGCAGCTTGAGAAACGGCCTTACCAGCCGCGAGGAGGCGATCCTGTCCTTCGTATCGCTCGGCATGACAAACAAAGAGGTCGCGAGCCGCCTCGGTCTCACCGAGCGCAGCGTCAAATATCACATGACGAGCATCATGCGAAAGTCAAAGGTAAGGAATCGCGTCGAGGCGATGTTGATGTTCCGCCGCACGGCCGGGGCTTGATTGTCCGCGTGATCGCCCGCGAAGCTGCAAGGGATGCCTGAGCGATTGCTACAGTCATGCCGGTGCCGGCGCCAAAACAGGAATCGGACGGTAGAAGCGGTGCCGCCATGCCGGTAGAGCTGCGGCAATCCGAAGGCACGCGAACGTCATCAGACAGAGCTGAGCGATCGGTTCCCAGCGGGGAACCTTTGTCGATCTGCTGGGTTAATGACACAGGGACGCCCTAGAAAGCGACCCTTGAAACAGCCATCGTGACTGCGGCGACCCGGTGGCTTGGCGTTTCCCCCCACCCCCCACCCCCCAGCCCCCGCCAAGCATCGGGCGCCGCATTTTCTTCTTGTCGAACAGGCGGATGCGTCGCGCGGACGGGGATCTGTTAATGGCGAATGCGTGAAGGGAGAGCGGGAACAAAGCCCGGTGCTGATCCCGCCCGATCAGGAAGCCGGCGGCCAGTACCCCCGCCCAGGGTGCTGGCCGGAACCCGGCCAGCACCACGAATCCTGCAAGAACATCTTGCGAACCAGGAACAAATCGTGTACATGTAGTTGGCGTCGCTGGCGGCAGCGTGGATGATGGCGACAAGGGTGTTGCCGGTCTGCGAATTCCAGTCATAAGGAGGGAAGCATGGCCCAGAGCACACTACGTGTGGTCGAAGGGGGCGGAATGGACAAATCCAAGGCGCTTGACGCCGCACTGTCCCAGATCGAGCGCGCATTCGGCAAGGGCTCGATCATGCGGCTCGGCAAGGCCGGCAAGGCGATCGAAGTAGAAGCAATTTCGACCGGCTCCCTCGGGCTCGATATTGCGCTCGGCATCGGCGGCCTGCCGCGCGGCCGGGTGGTGGAGATTTATGGGCCGGAATCCTCGGGCAAGACGACGCTCGCCCTCCATTGCGTCGCCGAAGCTCAGAAGCGCGGCGGCATCTGCGCTTTTATCGATGCCGAGCATGCGCTTGACCCGGTTTATGCCCGCAAGCTTGGCGTCAACATCGACGACCTGCTGATCTCCCAGCCCGACACCGGCGAGCAGGCGCTGGAAATCTGCGACACGCTGGTGCGCTCCGGCGCGGTCGAGGTCATGGTGGTCGATTCGGTCGCCGCGCTGGTGCCGCGCGCGGAGCTCGAAGGCGAGATGGGCGAGAACCAGCCCGGCATGCAGGCCCGGCTGATGAGCCAGGCGCTGCGCAAGCTCACCGCCTCGATCAGCCGCTCCAACACCATGGTGATCTTCATCAATCAGATCCGCATGAAGATCGGGGTGATGTATGGCAGCCCGGAAACCACGACCGGCGGCAATGCGCTCAAGTTCTACGCTTCCGTGCGCCTCGACATCCGCCGCATCGGCGCCATCAAGGAGCGCGACGAGGTGGTCGGCAATCAGACCCGCGTCAAGGTGGTGAAAAACAAGCTGGCGCCGCCGTTCAAGCAGGTCGAGTTCGACATCATGTACGGGGAAGGCGTCTCCAAGATGGGCGAGATCATCGATCTCGGCGTCAAGGCCGGCATCGTGGAGAAATCCGGCTCATGGTTCTCCTATGACAGCCAGCGCATCGGTCAGGGCCGCGAGAACGCCAAAGCGTTCCTGCGCCATAATCCCGACATCGCTTCCCGCATCGAGGCAGCGATTCGACAGAACTCGGGCCTGATCGCCGAGAAGATCCTCGCCGGCGAGGAAGCCGGCGGCGATGACGCAGAGGAGGCGTAGGCGTCCGTAGCCCCGATGGAGCGCAATCCAGGGCTGCCTCGCTTCGAGGCGAATTTCTGATCCCCGATTACGCCGCAGCCCATGTTTCCGGGCAGGGCGCAATAAGCGCAGCGCATTGTGCTGTTCTCGCGCGACGGGCGAGCGACAGTCTCGACAGGGCAACCTCAGCGGCCGTGTTTGAGACGCAGCGGCGCAGTGCGCTGCGCTTATTGCGCCCTATGGCCTGAGCGCTTACGCCAGCGCTCCGCCTACGCCGTCTTGCCAATCCCAAACTCACGCGCGATCCGTTCGAGCGCGGCGACCGCGTCTGCCTCGACCTCACTCGCCTTGACCTCGCACACCCGGTAGTCCCGCGTCTTGAGCCATGCGCGTTTGCCGGCGCGGGCCTCGGCTGCCTCGGGGCTTTCCGTTGCGGGCACAAGATCGATCACGGCGCGCAGCGGGAACGACACGATGTCAACGATATGGGGCCCGATCGGGACCGCCCGCTTGAAGCCGCAGCCGGCGAAGCGGCGATCCTTGGTGAGCGCCTCCCAGAGAGCGCGCTCTGCGTCGGTCGGATTGCGGCGCAATAGCCGCGACAGGCCGCGCACTGGCCCGCGCTCGCCCGGCACCCGGCCGCCGCCGTGCTCGGCCAGGAGTTCCCGCAGCATGCCTGCCTCCCGGCCGTCCAGAACACCGCCTCTTGCGGGTCCCTTGCGGCCTTCGGCGATCGCCGTGATCACGCCGTGCAAGGTCTGGATATCCTGCTGGGTCGGCGCCATACGGGTGAAGATATTGCGCAGGTTGATCGTCATGGTGTCGCGCTTTTCGGGCGGGCGGAAGAACTCCACGCGCTCCAATTCCCGTTCCAGGGTGGCAAAGAAGGCAAAGAGTTGCTCCTTGCCGGCAGGCGGCGAGCGCGCTGGCATCCCGAACGGCAGCCCGCCGCCCGCCGCCTTGAACCACTCGTAGGCGACGATGAGCACCGCCTGGGCGAGATTGAGCGAAGCGAATGCCGGATTGACCGGAAACGTGACGATGCAGTCGGCAAGCCCGATCTCGTCGTTCATAAGGCCCCAGCGCTCGCGGCCGAACACCACCGCGACGGTTTCGCCGGCCGCGAGCCGCGGCGCCATCTCGCGGGCCGCTTCCGCCGGGCCGATCACAGGTTTCGCCTGATCATGGGCGCGGGCCGTGGTTGCCAGCACAAAGCTGCAATCCGCAAGCGCCGCTGGCAGGTTGTCGTAAAGCGTCGCGCTCTCGAGCACCGCGTCGGCGCCCGACGCGGCGCGACGGGCATGCACGTTGGGCCAGGCATCACGCGGCCGCACCAGCCGCAGCCGGGTGAGGCCGAAATTCGCCATGGCCCGCGCCGCGGTGCCGATATTCTCGCCAAGCTGGGGCTCCACCAGCACCACGATCGGCCCGTCAAAGGGGCTCCATTCCTTGGTATGGTCGGTTCCGGCTCCCGGCATTCTCTCCTCGGCGGCACGACGGCCGGACCGTGCGGCGTCTGACCCGCCCTTCCTGGGGCGCTGGCGGCAACGCCCGACCGGCTGGGTCAATCAGCACTCTCGAGCGCCGCCAGGCGCCGGCGCAACGCGAACGCCAGCAGATCGATTTTGCGTTTGTAGAACGAGTTCCGGACCTTCGCCCGCCAGCGGGCAAAGCGGTTGGCTGGCCGGCTCTGGATCGCCCGCAGATCGGCCTCGATGATACAGAATTGCGCTGCCCGCGCAGCCTGCTCCTGCACCGGCAGGCCGGGCGGCAGCGAATCAAAGAAACGCCTCAGAACGATGGGCAGCTCCGAGCTATAAGGCCACCAGTGTTCCAGGTAGCCATCGAAGGGGCGGACGTCAAACCGGCTGGCCGCCACCAGCGACAGCGCGAGTTGCTCGACGCAGTTGCGGAAGCCCACATGGGGCAGCAGCGCGTCATTGACCCGCAGGACTTCCTCGATAAAGCCCTTGCTCCGGCTCGGGATCCCGACCGTGCCCGAGTTCCACATTGTCCACGGCGGATCGTGCGGGAGTCGCCACGCGATGAGCTTGCGCCTTCTTTCGCGCAGCAGGCGAAAGTATTGGGGAAAGAAGTTCGCGCAAATTGAGCCTTCGACGTTGTACAGGTAGCAAGCGGGCGGCGCGCCGGCGCCGGACAGGGCGGCAAAAGGCTCATCGGGAATTCGCAGCCATCGCGTATCGCTATCCACGTAGATGAGCGGGGCGCCGAATTCGCCTAGCGCGCGCAGCAGGACGCCGAGCTTGATCCGGTGCACATAGTCCAGCGGGCCGCGCAAGGCGGCGAATTGCGCGGGATCAATGCGCACGGCCTGGACCAGGTCATGAGCGGGAAGCTGGCCGGGCTGATCGGTGTACACGACGATACGGAAATTGTTCCGGCTCTGCTCATGCAGGAGCGCCAGCAGCGTGAGCGCCGAGTAGCGGGTCTGCTCGTGATATTTCTGCCCGCCGTGCGAGAGATAGAGAATGGTGTTCTGCATCCGTGTCACCCGCAGCAGGTCGGCCGTGTTTTGCCGGATCGACCTTGCTCCGCTCCATCATCCGGTCGATCGGTTGCAGGATCAGCTTGTGAGCGGGCGCGGCGCGACAGGGCCGCGCAGATTTCCGCCACACGGGCTTATGTATTTTCACGCCCTCTTTGGCAAGCCGAAGAACCAATCCGCGCTGCCCAAACAGGACGCCGGATCGGATGTGGTCCGGCGCGGTGACGCGGATCGTCCTGACAAGCGCGCAATGCCCCCAGCCCTGATTGCTGATTACGGCCCGCTGAGTCCTGTGATATACGCACGCTCGCCGGACGGGGCTCGACGCCATTCGCGGGCGCGGGCCGATTCCCCGGTCACAGTATCTCGCGCGCGAATGAGGTTGCTTAATAAATGGCCAAGATCAAAGTGACAAACCCCGTCGTCGAGCTCGATGGCGACGAGATGACCCGGATCATCTGGCAGTTGATCAAAGACAAGCTCATCCATCCCTATCTCGACATTGACCTCATCTATTACGATCTCGGCATCGAGAACCGCGACAGGACCAGCGACCAGGTCACGATCGACGCCGCCGAAATGATCAAGAAGGTGGGCGTCGGCGTCAAATGCGCCACCATCACGCCGGATGAGGCCCGGGTAAAGGAATTCAGCCTCAAGGCGATGTATCGCTCGCCCAACGGCACCATCCGTAACATCCTTGGCGGCACCATCTTCCGCGAGCCGATCATCTGCCGCAACGTGCCGCGCCTCGTGCCGGGCTGGACCAAGCCGATTATCATCGGCCGCCACGCCTATGCGGACCAGTACCGCGCCACCGATTTCATATTTCCCGGCAAGGGCGCGATCACGCTCTCCTTCACGGGCGAGGACGGCACGAGGATCGAGCGCGAGGTGTTCCAGGCGCCGGGCGCCGGCGTCGTCATGGCGATGTACAATCTCGACGACTCGATCCGCGATTTCGCCCGCGCCTCGTTCCATTATGGGCTCAGCCGCGGCTATCCGGTCTACCTCTCGACCAAGAACACCATTCTGAAAGTGTATGACGGCCGCTTCAAGGACATCTTCCAGGAGGTGTACGACAACGAGTTCAGGGCGGAGTTCGAGAAGAAGAAGCTCACTTATGAGCACCGCCTCATCGATGACATGGTGGCGGCGGCGCTCAAGTGGTCCGGCGGCTATGTGTGGGCGTGCAAGAACTATGACGGAGACGTGCAGTCCGACACGGTGGCGCAGGGCTACGGCTCGCTCGGCCTGATGACCTCGGTGCTGACCACGCCGGACGGCAAGGTGGTGGAGGCCGAGGCCGCCCACGGCACCGTGACGCGCCATTACCGCGAACATCAGAAAGGCCGCGAGACCTCGACCAATTCGATCGCATCGATCTTCGCCTGGACGCGCGGCCTCGCGCACCGCGCCAAGCTCGACGACAACGCCGCATTGGCGAGCTTCGCCGACACCTTGGAAAAGGTCTGCGTCGGCACGGTTGAGGCCGGGTACATGACCAAGGACCTGGCGCTCCTGGTCAGCGCGGACCAGAAGTGGCTCTCCACCACCGGTTTCCTCGACAAAGTCGATGAGAACCTGAAGAAGGCGATGGCGTAGCGGCTGCGAAGGGATCGATGAGCGGCGGAAAGCTGCGCCGCTCATGGTTTGCGTTTTGATGCAGCGAATGCGGCATTCTGCGGCGTGAATAGCCTCGACGAAACCGTGAGGCGACGTTCGTCGCGTTGGGCGGTCCCGGACTTCGCTGCGCTGATCCGCGTTACACGTTCCTTTGAACTTCCCGGCGCTGCCATGCGACCACAGAATCGACCAGCGAGTCGGGCCGGTGACGCGCCAACACGTGCGCCAGGGCGCTCGCCCCGCCAATATTTCTCTGCCAGGTTTCGAACTACAGAGGTCAGCTTAGGGGATATCGATCGAATAATTTAAGGAACTTGCATGGGCGCCGTGCGCGCCCGGAGACGCCGCGGAATCAGCGCGGCGCGGGAGAGACGACCATGGCCCATTTCGACAAATTCGCCAATTTGAGCCACCTTGGATGGAACAAGGCGACTTTGACCCAGACCATCAAGGTCGGTGAGAATGCCCATATCGGACTATGGGGCGGGGGCCCAGCGGGCGAAGTGCTCGACGTCTTCGGCAGCGACGACCGCATCTGCGTCACCCATGAGGAGCCAAGGCCGAGGCAGCCTGCCTACAAAGATTGGCGGCATTTCCTTCTTACCGGCCTCAAGCCCGGAACCGTCAGCGTCAAAGCCTTTTTGCCCGGCACGTCGGTTGAATATGCCAAGGCGATTAAGGTTGTGGTCACCGGCTCGTCGAAGATCAAGCTCGTCTATTTCCCGGGCGAACGCGATGAGGGCAGCACCGTCATCGGCACAATCTATGTCGTCGGCGGCAACGGCGAGGCGATCCGGGCCGCCGGCGGCCCGCGCGTCGGCTACAAGAACCCCGCCGATGGCGGTCACACGGCAGAGCCGACCCCGGCCGGCCATTATACGCTCGGGCCGCGCAAGCACGTCGTTACATCGGGTTGGTGGCATTCCGCGATTCCCTGGGGCGCGAAGCTGCGCCTTAACGCCAAGGGCGACGTCGAGTTCCAGGACGATGAGGGCAAGGGCAACTGGGTGGAGGCGACCGGCGCCGACGGCGTGCTGACCAAGGCGTTGTACCGCTACAAGACCAACATAAAAGAAAAGACGAACCTCAGGACAGTAGATGCCGAGTTGCGCGCCGCGTTAATTAATCCGGTTACCAAAGACCTTCGGGTAACGACATGGGAATTTAACGACTTCGGACGATGGGGCTGGCAGCTCCTGCGGAACGGGCACGGGACGCCGTATTTTGTCCACACGACGCCATTGAACGCCGCCGCGGGGCGCATGTCGACATCGACCTCGCCCGCATGGGGGCAGGCCCGTCGCATGAGCGCCGCCCCGGGGCTACCACATGCGACTGCCCTGCGATTCGGGCTGACGGCGGGTTTCGTCTGCGCCCACCCCACCCTATGCAAAACCGAGCAGGCCTCGCTTCAGTTCTTCATCTCTTCTGCCAGGGTCGGACATTCGCGCATCTCGGCGCGCGCCTCGTATTGCTGATAGTTGGCTTTGTCGTAGATGGCGGGCTTCAAGACCAGCTCCTTGGGCACCTCTTGTTTGCGCAAGCTTCGCGCCGCGATCTCCACGGCAAGGCAGCCGATGACGAAGCCGTTGAATTCCCCGGTGGCGAGCATTTTATCGGCCTTGATGAGGTCGATCGCCTCCTTGCTGCCGTTGATTCCGACCACCAGAGCCTTGCGGTTGCGCTTCTCGAGAGTCTCGGCCGCGGCGGCGGCCATGGAATCGTTTGCAGCCAGCACGCCGTCGATCTGGGGAAACTGCCTGATCCACCCTTCCATCGCATCCTGGGACGGCCTGCGCTGGTAGTTGCCCGATTTCGACGCCAGGAGCTTCACGGCCGGAAACTCCTTGATCGCGTCGTTGAAGCCCTTGACCCGCTCGATGCTGGTCGTCGTGGTGGGAATGCCTTCGAGGATGACCACGTTGCCCTTGCCGTCCAGCGCCTTGAGGAGGCGGCGCGCGGTGGCGAGGCCAAGCTGATAGTCGTCCGGGAGCACGGCGGATACGAATTTGCCGCCCTCGGCGCGATCGGTGATCTCGATCACCGGAATGTTGGCGGCGTTCATTTTGTCGATGGCCGGCACCATCTTCTGGTTCTCGACCGGATCGAACACGATGAGATCCGGCTTCTTTGCGATTGCGTCGTCAACCAGCTTGGTTTGCTCGGCCGCATTGTCCGCCGTGGTCGGCACATAGTGCGAGACGTCGATCGACAGCTTTTTGGCGGCGAAGTCGGCGCCGGTGCGAATCGCCTTGGAGAATGGGTTGGTCGTATTCTTCGTAAAGACCGCAATCGATTCCGCACTTGCACCATACGGCAGAGCACTCGCCGTCATCGCCAGTGCGATCAATACCGGAATTGGACGTTTCATGGTTTCGCTCCCTCAAGTAACGGAATTCTGATAGCATATCACCAAATCCGCACCAGGGAGAACGCCATGATGGCCCGGGCCGGCGCCGCATCGCTCGCGGCAGCCCTTTGTTCCAGTGTCATGCTCGCGTTCCCCCCGTCCGCCCACGCGGAGGACCTCCTGAAGGTGGCGGTGGCGCAGCGCGGCCAATGGGACACGGCCATCGCCGAGCTCGGTGAGCGCTCGGGCATTTTCAAGAAACGGGGCATCGCGGTTACGATCCTCTACACCCAGGGCGGCCCCGAGGCGCATCAGGCGGTGATTTCCGGCAGCATGGACATCGCCTGCGGGGGCGGTATCGAATCCGCGATCGGCGCTTTTTCCAAAGGCGCGCCGGTGCGAATCATCGGCAGCGCCATGATCGGCTCGCCGGACACCTACTGGTTTGTGGTCGCGAACTCCCCGATCAGGTCGCTTGCCGACGCCTCCGGCAAGACCATCAGCTATTCCCAAAACGGTTCCTCGAGCCACACCGCGCTGCTTGCGCTTCTTGACCAGTACAAGGTCGATGCGCGGCCGGTCGCAACCGGCGGGCATCCCGCGACCTTGACCATGGCAATGACAGGCCAGATCGATATCGGCCGCGGCGCCGCACCGTTCGGCCTCGATCTCGTCGAGGAGGGGAAGATCCGCGTGATCGCCCGCGGCAGCGAAATCAAAGCGCGCGCCCACCAGACGGTCCGCATCTGCATGGCGAACACCCAGGCGCTCAAGCGCGGCGACGCGGTCGCGCGCTTCATGCAGGGCTATCGCGACGCCCTCGAGTGGATGTACTCGGACCCGGCGGCGCTCACCATGTACGAGGCGTTTTCCAACGTGCGCCGTGAGTTGATGGCGAAGGCCCGCGACGAGTATTTTCCGAAAGCGACCTTGTGGCCGGACGAAATTCGCGGGCTTGACCTCGTGCTGGCGGACGCGCTCAAGAACAAGTTCATCGCGCGGCCCCTCACGGCGGCGGAGATCAAGGAGATGATCCAAATCCCAGGGCCGTTGTAGGATCCTATGGTGGTCGGCGGGTGGTCAGGATGTAGGAGCCTAGGAGGAAACTGACCCGGCAGGACCGCGCCACCGGGTAGCAGAAGTTTCATGCGCTGCAGGTCAGGCCAGGCCCGGTGGAAAACTAGGAAGAAACTTACCCGGCAGGACCGCGCCACGGGTGGCGCGGTCCTGCCGGGTAAGTTTCTTCCTAGCCAGATAGGATTAGCTTTCCCTGACCATCCAACCTCAGAAGGTCAAGATGCCGACTCTCGACCGTGCTGCCGCACCCGCCGCCGCGAATGAGCATAATTTACGCGGCGTTTGAACTGAGCAAAGCCAAGTGGAAGCTGGGAGTGATGCTGCCGGGGTCGCAGGAGATGAGCCGGTTCGCGATTGCCGGAGGCGACGTGGCAGCGCTGGCGGCGCGATTGGCGGCGACAGGCAGCAAAGCCTCCCGGTGCAGCAAGCCTGTGCGCATCGTGTCGTGCTACGAAGGGGGGCCTTGACGGGCATTGGCTGCGCCGCTTTTTGATCGTGCGACCGTGCCCACCCTAGTCCACGGGACAATTCCACCACGCTTCAATGAGGCCGAGGCGCGCGCGCCTCGGATGCGTGTCGCCGGATAAGACCGTCCCGAAAGCTTCTGACCTTCAATGAGGCCGAGGCGCGCGCGCCTCGGATGCGCGCCGTCTCATCCCAGTTGTCACCAGCGTTTTGAATTTCACTTAAAACCAGCGGATTGAATTTGCGGGCCGCCGCCGGCGGTCGGGGTGTGGGCTTGCGCCGGAGCGGCCAGGGGCTGCTACGG